>CAYUAX010000010.1:40174-53965 GCA_964442845.1 uncultured Bifidobacteriaceae bacterium
CCCGGGCGAGCGAGCGCAGGCCGAAGGCGGAGAGGGTGAGTGCGCGTCCACCGATTCGAGCAGGCGGTGAGCTGAGCCCAGGTGAGCGAGCGAAGGCCGAAGGCCGAGCGAAGCGAACTGGGATTCGTGGCAAGTCGCGACGCCCGAGGGCGTCGCGCGATCCCTGAAGCCCACTCTCTCCAGTCAATCGAACGGAGTGAGATTGGCGGAGAGAGTGGGATTCGAACCCACGGTACGGTTTCCCGTACACACGCTTTCCAAGCGTGCTCCTTCAACCACTCGGACATCTCTCCGGTTGAGTGGAATCAACAGTTTAGCGGAAGGCGGCGAGCCCGCCAAATGCAAACTGTGACGTGACTGTGACGTAAGGCCTGCGAGTGCCACGACCAGCGGCACTGCCGCGCCGTTGGGGGGTGGCTTGAGGGCGTAACCGTCCGGATGCCCCCCATTTTCTCGGACGCCGCCGTTGGACTCGGCGCCCCGCCGCGCCTCGTCCAACGCGTCGAGGGCCTGCCGCTTCGCGTCGATGCGGATGTGCGAATAGTGCTCCAGCATGCGCCGCGACAGGTGACCGCTGATCGACTCCAGCACGTGATCGGCCACGCCGAGTTCAGCCAGTTCCGTGATGACGGTGTGTCTCAGGTCGTGGAATCGAAACCGGGGCAGGCCGGCGGCATCTCGAAGCGCACGCCAGGCCGTGTCCCACTTCAGCATCGGTTGGGTCGGCTCGTAGCGTCCCCACTGGCAGGCTGGCCAGAGGAAGTGGTCTGGGTCACGATGGCCGAGCAGGTCGGCCCGCTCGACCATCCGTGCGATCGCCTGGAGCGCCGACGCGTTGAGCGGGATGACCCGGTGGCTCGTCTCGTTCTTGCTCCGGCGGACGTAGAGCAGCCTCTTCGCCAGATCGACGTCGCGCCGGCGGAGGTGTTTCACCTCCACCGGTCGCATCGACGTATTCGCCGCGACGACGGCGGCGCAGTAGACGTGCTCCCACTCGGGATTCGACGCCGCGCTGTCGAAGAGTCTCCGTCGTTCATCGGGCGTCAGCGCCCGACCGACCGGACGCTGACGTTCAGGCAGATTGCGCACGTGGTCCGCCAGCGCGCGCCATCGCCCGCACGATTTGAGCACGCGCGACAGGACGCCAACGTCCATGTTGATCGTCCGGTTCGATGAGCCCTTCTCGTGGCGCAGTCGCTGGTAGTCCGAGATCGCCTTAGCATTGATCGTCGTCAGCGGCACGTCGCCGAAGTGGCGCTTCAGCGAGATGAGGCGCTCTTCCTCGAACTCGATGGTTCGCGGCGAGCAGTGAAGCCGCTTACCTTCCATGTAGGCGTCCACTGCCTCGAACAACCGCTTCGGCCCCTGCGCGTGCGTGGCCACAGCACCATGACCGGCATCTTCGATGAGCTGCCGCTCCTTCTGCTTGGCCGTCTGCAGGTTCGTCGTGCCGAGTCCCTTGCGGTAGCGGTGACCATCGACGGTGAAGTCTGCCCAATATTGCCGCCCACGCTTCCACAGGCTCATGGCCGAAGTCCCTCGCTGAGCGGCTGTTGATCCGACGCCGGCTCCGACCTGGCGTCGACGACACTCGCCCGGACGAAGTTCTCGAGATCCGACGGCAGGTAGCGCACCGCACGCCCGAGCCGAAGGAAGCGGGGTCCGTGTCCGCGGTGGCGCCAGGCGCGCAGCGTTGCCACCGACAGCCCAAGCAACTCGGCCACCTCGCGCTCCGTGAGCGCGCGCGGTGTGTGCATCGTCACCTGCGCGTTCATGACGCCGCTCCTGTCTGCGTGCTCGTCTGCGCCTTGCTCCTGGGTTCGCGTGCATGCTGCTCGAGCCAGGCGTCGATCCAGACCGGTTTCACCCGGATCGTCCGTCGTCCGCTGATCCGCACGTGGCGCAGTTCGTGCCGCTCGCAGGCCGTGTAGATCGTGTCCCGGCTCACGTTCGCGTATTCAGCGCCTTCCCCAACCGTCAACCAAGGCTTCATGGTGCACCTCGCAATGCGTGTTGACCGAACGTCCACGGATGGCGCGCTCGGACGCAGTGACCTTGAATCACTGCGCCGCAGGCAGTTGCGCGAGGTGCTGGCAGACGCCGAGCACCGAGTACGCGGGGCAATAGGCGCCGCGTTCATGCACGGCCTGGGGCCGGTGCAATGCGAAGCCGGTGGTGCGCTGACGAACTGCCTTGATGAATCGTCAGCGACAACCAGGGCTCCCGTTCGCCGCTGCGGCCGGCCCTTGTAGCCGGTCGAGCGCGATGATGGAACTCCAAAGGGCGGACGTGAACCGCGCTGGAGTTCGAAGCCGTGCTAGTCAGGAAGTGTGTTGCTGGCGGGAGCCTTGAAGGCGCCGGCCGTCAGCAACCCGCGCCGAATGTTGCTCGCGCGGCAGGTGTGCAGTGGGGCACGGACGATGACGACAGGCTACTGCTGCTCCTGACCCAGGTCAATGGGCAAGATCGACATCATGAGCACGGTTCGGCCGAACGGATGTGCAAAAACCGACCGCGATGAGTCGACCTCCTGCAGAGCGCTGGCAACAGGTTCAGAAGAATCGCACGTATCTGACCGGCGCGCTGACAGAGGCGGAGGGGCTGAAGCTTCGCTGGCACTCTCCGCAGAGCGAGCAGTCGTCGCAGGTCTTCTGTGTGTCAGTGTTCGGTTCCTTAGGTCGCGCAGCGGACGGCCAGCAAGTGTTGCAGGCACTCCTGAACCGCCGCTTCCCGAAGATTGGCCTCACCGGACCATGGCAACTGCTGCTGGAGCATTCCGACCGCAGCGTTCTGGACGAGTCGGGCCGCGTGACGCCTACCTCGCTGGACGTGTTCTGCTGTTCGGACTCCGCCGCTGTGTGCATTGAATCCAAGTTCATCGTGGACGCGCGAGAGGGGTTCGGCTGTTGCAGTCAGTACCCGAAACAATGCGGCGGCTACTACGGTCCCGGCTCAGACCTGAAGACCAGCACAAGCGCACACTGTCGCCTGGAAGTCGCCGACGGTGCTCGGGGAGCCCGTTCCTACTGGCGCAAGGGGCGCCCGTTGTTTAGGGAACGCGTGTTCGAGACGCAGAGCAGCGGCCAGGTGTGCCCGTTTCGGGGACCGCACTTCCAGTTGATGCGCAACGTCCTGTTCGCTGCTTCGTCCGGACGAGCGGCGTGGGCGACGCTGGCGATCGTGCCGGAGCGTCTCAGCGCAGTCCTCCGGGCGCAGGTCAGTGCGTTCAAGGAACAGATTCTCCTGCCTGAGTACGGCGATCGGCTGGCCGTGGCGACGTACGAGAACCTGATCGAACTGTTGCGTCTGTCCGCCGTCGACGAGAGCCAGAGGTTGGCCGACTTCCTTGCTGAACGCATCGACACCCTCTGCGGAAACGAATTGACCGAGTAATCCCGGAGTTCGTTGGCCGATTCTCGGCCCAGATCTGGGCCATCACGCAGTTGCCAGGACGGGGCTGCGCGCAGGCGCGGTCAAGGCCCGAAGGCCGTTCACGATCAGACGGGCGGAGCGAAGCGACGCGCCTTGACGGCGCCGAGCACAGACCGAGACTTGAAAGCGTGATGGCCGGGGGGCTGAACCTGGACTCGCACATGACGCTGACAGCCATGGCGTGAGCGACCCCTCCGGACAACTGCGGGACGGAATCGCGGGTCACAACCGGGGTCGCTCACGCCATGGTCCCCGCTGTTGACGGCCTGTTGGTAGTCCTGCAGGGGCGGCACAGGACGCCGCCTGAACGACAGCTGCGGGGTGCTGCTACGTGCCGAAGTGGTTCGAGGACTGGTGGTTATCTTGCTCCGAGGCGGGCCACCTGACGCTGGTCAGCGGACCGGAGGTCGGCTGGTCGACGCATGTGTGACGGGACAACCTCCGAAATCGAGGTCGTCCCCGTAGGTTGTCCTGTGCTGGAGCCGGTCAGGCGATGTCGACCAGGGGTGAGAGATGCAGGTACTGACGCGTCAGCTCGACGCACTCGACGCGGCCCAGCCCACGCTCGATTGCGTCCGCCAGAATGTGGGAATCGGCCATCCAGAGCGTCTGCTCGGGGTCAGCCAGCCACTGGCGATAGAGGGCCTGAAAGCGCGGTCCGGCGAAGGCTCGCGCCTCCTCCTTATACTCGGCGTACGAAGGTCCAGGACTCGGCTCCGTCAGCCGTAGACGCTCCTTGAACATGCGCTCGAGGATGCTCACATTGCGTCCCCGCGCCGTTCCCATCAGGTGTTCGCGCGCCGCGTGCAGGTAGACCCGTTCTGCCTTCACGAGAGGCTTCGGAAACAGCAACCGAATCGTCCACCGACTGAGCTTCCGCAGCAGCGGCACGTGCCGTAAAACGAAAAGCCTGAAGTCCCACGGCACCGGCGTCGTCACCAGGTAGACAAAGACGTGGTGGTCGGACCGCTCCGGGTCGTCGCCGATCGGCAGTTTGTCTGGAAAGTGGCGGTACAGCGGTCGCGAGTCGTGGCCGAATTGGAGCCGGGGCAGATCGGCCAGCTCGTAGCGGTCACCCAGGTGCTCGGTGAAGTGCCGACGCTTGTCGGCGGACGGCCCAAGCCAGATCATCGACCGATCGTCGAGAACGGCATCGAGCAGCATCACGCGCTCGATCATGCGCCCCGGCGCTGCGCGCTTGCGGAACCGGCTGTCTGGCTCGCGAATGGCGGTCCAGAGTGGCTTGTAGTGCAGATGGAACATCCGCCCGCGGTGCAGCTTGCCTGGTGCTACCGGGGTGGCGAACTGTCGGTCGACGAGGCTCCGGATGAAGTCCGTGCTCTTCTGCCCGTGGACGATGCCGGCGAACTGGCAGTACTGGCGTTCGAGGAAGACGCCTGAATGCAGGAGGACCTCCAGAAGGAAACGCGACTGCCGGTCCGTGAACCCGAACGCCGAGATCGCGTGCAGCCGTTCGGCGTTCGTCTCCTTGATGAACCAGAGCTGAGGCTCCGGTGGAAGCGATGTCGCCTCCAACTGCAGCATGTTCACAGGAACTCCTCCGCGATTTGCGGGCTCCGCCCGCCCCTGCCGCCGCCACGTCCCCCAACGCCGGACCCCGCCGAGACGTAGCAGGTGAAGCCGGCCTTGGCTGCGCCGGCGGCGTGGGCACCCCGGTAGTGCGGGGTGACAATCTCGATGTCCTCGACGCGTGAGCGGCCGTCACGGTCCTCGTACTCGATCCGCGCGTCCGGAAAGTGCACGTGCCCGTCTTCCTCGTAGGGCAGGCTGTGCTCTTTCGCCCAGCGCACGATCTCGTCGGCCTCGCGATCGGGGTGGCCGTCGCAATTCGTCTTGCCGCGATTCCTCTCCTGCAGGAAACGCTGATAGTCGCGCTTCATCTCGTAGTCGAGCACGACGCGCCGAACGCGCCCGCCGCCGTCTCGAATGCGCTCCTCGGAGCGCTCGTAGGCGCTGTAGACCTTGACGTCGTGAGTCAGCTCGCGGGGCTTCCTGAGACCGGCGTAGAACTCCTGGCGTGGCTCGCGGGTTCGTCCATCACGGGGAATCGCTCGGTTGGCTTCCAGCAAATCTCGGCCGCGGTCGGTGAGGACGACGGCGCGGTCGTTGGCGTCGAGGGGCGCGCGCCGAATCAGCCCGGCGTCTTCGAGGTGGCGCATGCTCTGATGCGGCTTCCTCGCGTCGTCGCGCAGCGCGACCAGGTCGTGCTCGGCGACCACTCGGAACGAGCCGACTGTGGCGAGCATCCGGGCTTCCGAGCCGTCGATGTCGTAGATGCGGTCGCGGTCCCGGGCGCGTTCACGCTCGGGTCCGTTCGGGAGGTCGAGGTTCCGCGTGAACACGCCGCGCGGGTCGCTCTCGTGGCGGTCTGGCGGGCTGCTGCCTGTGCGGCCGCCGCGAGCGAGATCGCGGCCTCGGTCGCGGTCACTTTGGGCACCATCCCGGGGATCGTAGCGATCGAGCATCGGTCACCTCGCAACGGCGAATATGGGCCGATCGCGGGGCTGCTGCAATTCATCGACGGGCGTTGTCGGGCGGACTTGGGTCGGGGCGGGTGCTGTATCGGGTCGACGGCTCTCCGCGCTTCGCGCGGGCCGCGGAATGAGGGCCGCGTGAGGTAGCGCGCGCCCCCTGGGGGAAGCGGAAGAGATTGAAGAGTCGCGTTCAGGCGCAGGACAACCGTCGCGTTGACGGGCTGGGCTATCTTTTGAAGCGAATTTGTGTCACTTTTTGCTTCAAGAGTTCATGGCCAAGCGACCGCAATCGGCTGAAAAGTCGATACTTGACCGCATCAGGGGGCACGGGCGGGGTTGGGTCTTCACGCCCCGCCACTTCCTTGACCTTGCCGGGCGTCAGGCGATCACCTCGGCGCTACGGCGCCAGACCGAGGCGGGCACAATCCGCCAGCTCGGCCGAGGGCTGTACGACTTCCCTAAAGTGCACCCGACCATGGGCCAGCTCTCACCGACGCCTGAGGCGCTCGCGAAGGCCATGGCCGGCCGGGACCGCGTCCGGCTTCAGCCATCCGGCGCCTACGCCGCCAACCTGCTGGGCCTTTCGGAGCAGGTGCAGGCAAAGGTTGTTTTCCTCACCGACGGGCCGAGCCGAGTCGTGCGGGTGGGGCCCATGACGGTGCAGTTGCGGCGGACGACGCCGCGCAACATGGCGGCTGCAGGGCGTCCGGCTGGGCTCGTCATCCAGGCGTTCCGGCACCTCGGCCCTGAGCACATTACGCAAGACCGGCTAGCCCGACTGCGGCAGTCGCTGCCCGCTGACGATCGTCGCTCGTTGCTCAAGGACCTGGCGCTGGCGCCCGAGTGGATGCACCGTCCGCTGAAAGCGTTGGCGTCGTGACGCTGGCATTCGTCGGCCTGCCTGCAACCGAGCGAAACGTCCACTGTGGCGAACCTGCGGCGCGGAGGGGACTCTCCGCGCATGCTGCGGATTCACTTCTGGGCCGTTCATTGCCGGGGGGGGCGTGCTGCGGTCGCAGGGGGCGGGCCACCGCGAGGTATGCGGCGTGTTTCGGGAGTTGGTGACGGAGAATACGCTTGGCGTACCCGAGCCGAGCGATCGCGAACATCCGAATTCGGCGAAGACTGTCAGAGGTTGTCGGAACCGAAGGTTGGTTTGACTGAGGTGAACGCTTGAGCACGGACATGATCGGTCGAGCGCTGAAACTGCCGAACGGGGCCAAGTTCTATCGCTGCGCATTGCAGGTCAATCCGCACCATTACAGCTCCACGTTTCGGGGAGGTGTGTCCGGCGGAGACCCGGCCGAGTATGCCAAAGCGATGGTCGAGAAGGCACGCGACCTTGGTATTTCCGTCCTGGCCATTACCGATCACAACAGCATCAGTGCGGTCAACCAGTTCAAGGCAGCGGCCGCTGGCGCTGACGTCCACATCCTTCCGGGTTTCGAGCTGTCCTCCAGCGAAGGCGTGCATGTGCTCTGCATCTATCCAGAGGGCACACCCGACGAGAAACTCTCTCGGTTCTTGGGGGAGTTTGGAATCACTAACACCGCGCCGTCGACGGACCCTGCGCAGAAGACCTTTGTAGAGATCCTCTACAAGGTTCGACAGCAGGGCGGCGTTAACATTCCGGCCCACGCGACAAATCAGAAGGGGCTACTTACGGTCCTCAATGGACAGCCACGAATCGCGGCGTGGAAACATCCAAACCTGCGAGCCATCCAGATTCCTGGGACTGTTCAAGATCTTCCGATCGAGTTCAAGGGCATCGTCGAAAACAAGAACGCTGACTATCGCCGCGATGACCCCGCTGACGAATCGCTGGCCGTCGCCGTCGTCAATGCCCGGGACGTCTCGAAGCCAGAAGATCTTGAAGATCCGGGTGCATCGTGCCTGATAAAGATGTCGAACGTGAGTATCGAGGGTCTCAGGCAGGCGTTCCTCGACCCTGGCTCTCGAATCAGACTCATTCCCAAGACCCCTGCCACGGAGACGGATGGTCACGCGGAGCTACTAGCAATGGCGTGGGAAGGCGGGTTCCTGGACGGCGCAATGGTTCGGTTCAACCCTAACCTGAACGTCCTCGTAGGCGGCCGCGGGACCGGCAAGTCCACGATTGTGGAGAGCATTCGGGCCGCTCTCGCGCTGGAGCCCATAGGAGACGAGGCCCGTGCAGCTCACGACGGAATCGTCCGGCACGTATTGAAGAACGGCACGAAGATCTCGCTGCTTGTTCGCGCGCACCGGCCAGCACGGCGCGACTACCGGATCGAGCGCACGATTCCGAATCCACCGGTCGTCCGCGATGAGGGCGGAAATGTCTCTAATCTCAGCCCCTCAGACGTCTTGCCCCGCTTGGAGGTGTACGGGCAGCACGAGATCTCCGAGCTCACGAAGAGCCGGGAAAAGCTGACGCGGCTGCTGGAACGCTTCATCGACCACTCCACGCCGGTCGATAGCCAGAAGGAGCAGACGAAGCGTGCGCTCGAGCGAAGCAGGCGCGGGCTGATCGAGACGCGCGGGGAGCTTCAACAGATCGACGAGCGCCTGGCTGCGCTCCCAGGTCTCGAAGAGACGCTTCGACGATTTCGCGACGCCGGCTTGGAGGATCGACTGAAAGACCAGAGCCTGCTCGTTCGTGAAGAACGCATACTCGCGTCTCTTCCGGAGCGCACAGCGCCATTTCGAGATGGCCTTGAGTCGCTCCAAGAGCAGGTGCCGATCGACCGCGCATTCCTGACACCAAAGGCACTGGAGGGCCTTCCTGCAGCAGCGACGCTCGCTAAGGCGAACGATGTGCTTGAGCGTCTGCAGAAGGACGCCCAGAGGTCGATTGAGTCACTAAGAGATGCGCTCGCTCGGGCAGACGCCGGCTTGGAGGCAATTCGTGTTGAGTGGGCCGCCAGAAAGCAGAAAGCTCAGTCGGAGTACGAGCAGATCCTCAGAGAACTGCAGAAGTCGAGAGTAGACGGGGAGGAGTTCATCCGGCTCCGACGGAAGATCGAAGAGCTGCGACCACTGCGAGAGCAGCAGGCCAAAGTCCAGAAGGCGGAAAAAGAACATGCCGATGCTCGCCGCGAGCTCCTCGTCAAGTGGGAGGACATCAAGGCGGAGGAATTTCGACGTTTGGATCGCGCGGCTAAGACTGTCAATCAGAAGCTTCGGGACAGAGTGCAGGTCGAGGTGACAAATGCCGGAGACCGTGAGCCGCTCTTCAACGTGCTTCGAACCCACGTGGGAGGTCGGCTTTCGGAAGCGATTGACACTCTGCGCGGCCTGCCGGACCTGTCGCTTCCGCAGTTCGTCGAAGCGTGTCGCACCGGCACATCTTCCGTCAGCAAGCAATTCGGCCTGACACCAGCGCAGAGCGAGCGACTGACGAAGGCGGCACCGGAAGTGCTAATGCGGATCGAGGAACTCGAACTTCCGTCAACCACTGCCATCCATCTAAACACGGCTCCCCTCGGGGAGCCTGCAGAGTGGCAGTCACTCGAAGACCTGTCCACGGGCCAGAAGGCGACAGCCGTCTTGCTCTTGCTCCTTCTTGAGAGCGATGCACCCCTGATCGTGGATCAGCCAGAGGACGATCTCGACAACCGATTTATTTCAGAGGGCGTTGTGCCGCGGATGCGAGCCGAGAAGCAGCGGCGGCAGTTCGTCTTCTCGACTCACAACGCGAACATCCCGGTTTTGGGCGACGCGGAACTGATTGTTGGACTATCGGCTACTGGCGAGGCGGACCACGGGCGGGCTCGCATCGCATCTGATCACCTCGGATCTATCGATGCCCAGCCAGTCCGGGAGCTTGTTGAAGAGATCCTGGAGGGCGGCAAGGAAGCGTTCGAGCGCCGTAGGCGGAAGTACCGCTTCTGAGATACCCATGACACCACGACGCCTAGCAAGGCTCAATGAGGCAACGGATGTTCATTAGGCGACTTCAAGTGTCCGGGTTGCTCTCTTTTGGTCCAGACGGTGTTGACGTTCCGATGGAGCGACTCAACGTCCTGATTGGGCCCAATGGCGCAGGCAAATCCAACATGCTGGAGGTGCTGGCCCTGTTGAGGGCGGCGCCGACAAGTTTGCCTCGGCCAGTGAAAGAAATGGGCGGCGTCAGGGAGTGGTTATGGAAGGGACCCGAATCCGTTCGTACGGCGACGATCGACGTGGTTCTGAACTACGAGAAGGGCAAGATGCCCATTCGACACGTGCTCCGGGTGACCGAGCATGGTGAGCGATTTGAGGTCGTGGACGAACGCATCGAGAACGAAGCGCCGAGACCCGGCCAGGAGGACGCGTACTTCTACTACCGCTATCAGGACGGAAACCCAGCGCTCAACGATTTCTCGAAGGAGCGTCGGCAGCTCAAGCGCGAGGCTGTCAACCCCGAGGAGTCGATCCTGTCACAGGTGAAGGATCCGACGCGATACCCGGAACTCTCGTGGCTGCAAGATCGATACGAGCGGTTTCGGCTGTATCGGAACTGGTCGTTTGGTCCCGATGCACAATGGCGAAGGGAGCAGAGCGCGCACGGGCGCGCCGATTTCTTGATGGAAAGCGGCGAGAATCTGGCGCTTGTTTTGTCGCGGATTCGGCCTCGAGTGAAGAGGGAGTTGGCTGAGTCGCTTGAGCGGCTCTACGACGGACTCAGCGACGTGCAGTTCTCAATCGACGGCGGTAACGTGCTTCTCTTCCTGGAGGAGAGCGGTGGGCGTGAGATACCGGCTACACGTCTTTCGGATGGCACACTAAGGTACTTGAGCCTGCTCGCGATTCTCCTCCATCCGGAACCGCCTCCTGTTGTGGCGATCGAAGAGCCGGAGTTAGGCCTGCATCCTGACGTGATCCCCCACATCGCGCAGTTGCTCGTCAGTGCCTCGGAAAGGTGCCAGCTGTTCGTCACGACGCATTCGCGGATGCTTGTTGACGCGTTGTCCGATCAGCCGTCGAGCGTTCTCGTCTGCTCAAAGGAGGAGGGTGAGTCAAAGATCGAGCGTCTTGACCAGGCTAGGCTGGCGGCATGGCTGGCTGAGTACTCCTTGGGCGAACTGTGGAGCAAGGGCGAGATCGGAGGGAATCGGTATTGACGGCCAAGATCTACGTGGAGGGCGGCGGAGATGGACAGCTGCTCGATACGCTGTTTCGCCAAGCGTGGACGGCATTCTTTGCGTCGGCTGGGTTGAAAGGCAGGATGCCCCGCATCGTTAGGGGGCAGGGACGAGGACAGACCTTTGACATGTTCAGGACGGCGGTGCAGACCGCGAAGCAGGGGGAGCTCCCGCTTCTACTGGTCGATTCGGAAGATGCCGTCCAGGCCGGGCATTCTGCATGGCAGCATCTCAAGGCGCGGGACGACTGGGATCAACCAGTCAATGCGGCCACCGACCAGGCGTTCCTGATGATTCGCGTTATGGAGACGTGGTTTGTTGCCGATCGGAACCTGCTGGTCCAGTACTTCGGTAGCCAGTTCAAGAGCCAGCACGTTCCGAACTGGCCAGTCCTCGAGAATGTCTCGAAGTCCGACGTATTGGCAGCCTTGGGGCGCGCTACGGCAGCGTGCAGGAAGCCGTACTCGAAGGGTAAGGTTTCGTTCGAGTTGCTAAAGAGGCTGGATCCTGCGGTTGTCGAAGCCAGTTGTCCGAGCGCGAAGGCCCTACTGGACCGTCTCCGAGCGATCTAGTGGATCCGGCTGCGCACGGTTTGACGCGCTACTGAAGATGTGACGCAATCGTGACATGACCGGATCGATTACGAGAGATCTTCTGTGGTTTACGGGGATCGACGCTCGTGACGCCAGTCGCGCTAAGCGCTTGAGTCTGTCACGGTTATCGCAATCGAGAGCACGCCGTCGCGCACTGCCAAGTGGATTTCCAAGCGTGCGCCTTCAGCCACTCGGCCATCTCTCCGCGTCTTTAGAATCAACAACTTGCGGAGCGCCTGGTGGGCCGAAACCGCAAATTGTGTAGCGAATTGTGTAAGACCTCTGAATGTCCCGAGATCACTTACGGGGATTCCGCCCACCGCGAACGCGGGCGTCAGAGGCCGACACAACCGGGCGCAGCGCCGCCCACCAGTATAGCCGGACGGTTAGCCGTGTGTGGATCGGTGCCGAAACGAGCCGAGAAGCGATCGGTCGAGCTGGCAGGTAGAATAGCGCGCATCGGAATGCTCGGGCTCCATGACGGATCCCCAATCTCGGCGGCGACGACAGTACCCTGCCACACCCGTCCCTCGACGGAGGCGGCGTACCAGGGGTTCCACAGGGTCGCCATCATCAAGCAGCCTGAGGCCGTCTCCACGGTCAATGTGCGAGCTAAACACACCCCCATGGAACTGCACGAGAAGAGCAGCGAACCGAAAGGCGGACTGAGCCTTCAAGTTCGGAGGAGTTGGCGCCAGTGAGCGCCCACGATGGCAAGGGTTCCCTCTGGCACCGGTGGGACCCGCACCTACACGCGCCCGGCACGCTGCGGAATGACCAGTTCGGTGGGAACTGGGAGGCGTATCTGGGAAGCATCGAGCAATCCGCTCCCAGGATCGAGGCGCTCGGTGTCACCGACTACTTCTGCATCGAGACCTACAAGGAGGTTCGCAGGCGCAAGATCGCAGGACGTTTGCCAGACGTGCGGTTCCTGTTTCCGAACGTCGAACTCCGCATAGACACAAAGACCACGGCTGACCGCGCCATCAATATCCATCTTCTGTTCTCTCCCGACGGCCCGGACCACGAAGACGAAATCGAGCGCGTCCTCGGCAAGTTGACGTTCGAGTTCGGTGAGCGCGACTACGCCTGTACACGTTCCGATCTCATCGCACTCGGCAGGGCGCACGACGCGCAGCAGAAAGACGAGCGCGGTGCACTGAAGACGGGAGCCAACCAGTTCAAGACGTCGCTGCGTGATCTAAAGGGCCTATTCAAGGCGGAACGATGGATGCGGGAGAACTGCCTTGCCGCCATCGCCACCAAGACGGGCGACGGGACCGCCGGCCTTCAAGCCGACGACGCCTTTGCCGCGATGCGCAAGGAGCTGGAGAATTTTGCCGACATCATGTTCTCGGGCAGGCCGGGCGATCGCGACTTCTGGCTCGGCGAACGGCCAGGCGCCGACCGCGCGTATATCGAAAAGCACTACCGCGTCCTCAAGCCCTGCCTACACGGCTCCGACGCCCATTCGAGCGAGGACTCTGGGATCCCTGATAAGGAGCGCTTGTGCTGGCTGAAGGGCGATCTCACGTTCGAGACGCTGCGCCAAGCCGTCGTCGAGCCGCGCGAGCGCGTCTGGATCGGCACGCAGCCCCCTGCATACGCGATTCCGGCGTTGACCATCCAGAAGGCCACCTTCAATGCCGCGCCGTGGATGAAGAAGAGCGCCGTGGAGTTCAACGCCGGCCTCGTTGCGATCGTGGGCGCGCGCGGCTCCGGTAAGACCGCGCTTGCCGACATCGTCGCCATGGGCGCGCATGCGCAGAGCGCCGGCAAGGGCGAAGCCTCTTTCCTTAAGCGGGCGTCATCGCCCGTCGATCACCTCGGGGCCGCGGCTGTCACCGTCGATTGGCAAGACGGCTCGACGACCGGCCGCCGGATGCTGCCGGGCGGGACGTCAGATCAATCCGAATCAGTGCGCTATCTCTCGCAGCACTTCGTCGAGAAGCTGTGCTCGTCCGCTGGACTCGCAACGGAACTGCGCGAGGCCATCGAACGCGTCGTGTTCGAGAGTACGGATCCGCTTGAACGCCTTGAAGCCGACACGTTCGACGAGCTTGCCGAGCGCCTGCTGGAGCCGATCCGGAGCACCTACGCCGACCTCCAGATGAAGCGTACCGGGAACGTCGGAGACCGAATTCGTTGAATCAGGCCACCTTGGCC
>CAYUAX010000011.1:0-49592 GCA_964442845.1 uncultured Bifidobacteriaceae bacterium
CTCGGAGGTCTTGTTGCGGGCCACGTCGGGGTCGCGCATGTGCAGCACGAAGCTCACCGTGCCGGGCGGCACGTTGGTCCAGGTCAGCGCCGGCGACACCTGTTCGCCGGCCTGGGTGTACTTCACGGGAATCTGGGCGCCGTCGGCCCACGCCGTCGTCGTGAGCGTGAGCGGCGGACGGGCGGGAGCCGCAGGCTGTCCGGCCGGCGCCTGGGCCGAAAGCCCGTCGCCGAGGGCCAACGCGGCCGTGAGCGTCGTCAGCACGAGCAATTGTCTTGGCATGTCGTCGAGTCCTCCGCGCCCGAGTCGGGCGCTGAAACGTTACGGCATCAGGCGGCGTAATTCCAGCGCGCACACGACAGTGCTATAACCAGACGCTTCCGATGACCACGCCCGACTCATCCTCGCCGGCCGCGTCCGGCCCGCTCGCCCGGCTGCTGAAGGCCCTCGCCAAGGTCGAGCCGGCGGAGGTCAAGGCCGTCGTCGTCTCGTTCGTCTACTTCGCCCTGCTCATGGGCAGCTACTTCGTCGTCCGTCCAGTGCGCGACGCGATGGGCACGGTCTACGGCGTCGGCAGCCTCGAAGAGCTCTACACCGGCACGTTCGTGGCCAGCTTCTTCCTGGCGCCGGCCTACGCCTTCCTCGCCTCGCGTCTCAAGCTGTCGACGTTCCTGCCGTGGGTCTACGGCTTCATCGCCGTGACGATGGTCGGCTTCTTCTTCCTGTTCGAGGCGTTCGGGCAGCAGCAGGATCGCTGGGTGGCGGCGGCGTTCTTCGTCTGGGTGAGCACCTTCAACGTGCTCATCATCTCGGTGTTCTGGAGCTTGATGGCCGACACGTTCTCGCGCACCCAGGCCAAACGGCTGTTCGGGTTCATCGCGGCGGGCGGCACGGTGGGCACGATCGGCGGGCCGGCACTCGCGGCGCTGCTGGTGAACGTGGTCGGCACCAACCAGCTCATGCTGATCTCGGCCGGCGGGTTCGTCGTCACCGCCTGGCTGGTGCGGGTGCTGGAGCACGAGAAGCGGCAGCTGCGCGCCGCCGGGCCCGACGCCCAGACCACGTCGCTGGACCGCCGCCTCGGCGGCAACCCGTTCGAAGGGTTCACGCTGCTGCTGCGCTCGCCCTATCTGCTGATGATCGCGCTGTTCATCCTGCTGATGACGACGATCTCGACGATCATCTACTTCCAGCTCGGCGACCTCATCAGCAAGACCTTCGAAAGCCGTGAGGCGCGCACGCGCGCCTACGCGATGATCGATCTGGCGGTGAACGGCAGCACGGTGTTCCTGCAGCTTTTCGGCACCGGCCGCCTCATCGAGCGGTTCGGCGTCACCGCCGGGCTGATCCTCAATCCGCTGATCATGGTGGTGGCGTTCCTGGCGGTGGCGTTCTCGCCGGTGCTGCTGGTGCTCGGCACCATCCAGGTGGTGCGCCGCTTCGCCGAGTACGCGATCGCCAAGCCGAGCCGCGAGATGCTGTTCACGGTGGTCGATCAGGAGAGCAAGTACAAGGCGAAGAACGTCATCGACACGGTGGTCTACCGTTTCGGCGACGTGACCTCGGCGTGGATGAGCGCGGCGGTGCTGCCCTACGGCGTCGCCGGGCTGGCGGTGGCCGGGGTGGTCATGTCGGCCTGCTGGTTCCCGATCGCCTACGCGCTCGGGCGGCGCTACGAGAACGTCCGCAGCGGCGAGCTGGTGGACACGGCCGTCGCGGTGGCGGCGAAGTAGGCAAAGGAGCACTCGAGATGACATTGACCCGTCGTGATTGGCTGGCGCTCACCGCCGGCGCCGGCGTCGGCCTGGCCATGGAGCCGCAGCGCCTGTGGGCGCAGGGCACGATCCTCACCCGCGCGATCCCGTCGAGTGGCGAGCGGATTCCCGTGATTGGCCTGGGCAGCTCGGCGACGTTTTCCTCGGTGGCCCGCAGCGAGGACATCACGGCGCTGCGCGAGGTCTTCAAGGCGATGGTCGACCGCGGCGCCACGGTGTTCGACACCGCGCCCAGCTACGGCGCCTCGGAAGAGGTGGCCGGCAAGATCGTCCGCGAGATGGGCCTGGCCGACAAGCTGTTCTGGGCCACCAAGCTCAACGTCGCCGGCCGCGGCGGTGGCGGCGCCGATCCCGCGGCGGCCCGCGCCCAGGTGGAGACGTCGTTCGCCCGCATCGGCAAGGCGAAGATCGACGCCATCCAGGTGCACAACATGGGCGACCCGGCGGTGCAAATCCCGATCCTGAAGGAGTTCAAGCAGCAGGGGCGGATCCGCTACGTCGGTCTCACCACCACCTTCGAGAACCAGTACGCCGATCTGGTCGCGACGATGCGCAAGGAGACGCTGGACTTCATCGGCGTCGACTACGCCATCGACAACCGCCACGCCGAGGCGACGATCCTGCCGCTGGCGCAGGAGCGCAAGATGGGCGTCTTCTGCTACGCGCCGTTCGGCCGCACGCGGCTCTTCAAGCGCGTCGGCGATCGGCCGCTGCCGGACTTCGCCAAGGAGTTCGATGCCCAGACGTGGGGCCAGTTCTTCCTCAAGTTCGTCGTCAGCCACCCCGCCATCACCGTGGTGACGCCGGCGACCAGCCAGGCGAAGAACATGATCGACAACATCGGCGGCGGCATCGGCCGGCTGCCCGACGAGGCGATGCGCAAGCGCATGGTCGCCTACATCGACGCGCTGCCCGGCGCCTGATCCACCTCCTCCGGCGATGACCAGCCGCGGCCCCGAGCCGGCTCGATCCTGGATCGAACGGCTCGTCGACGTCCGCCCGCACGAACTGGCGGCGGTCGGGTGGTCGTGGCTGTTCTTCTTCTGCGTCCTCTCCGCCTACTACGTCATCCGACCCATCCGCGACGAGATGGGCGTGGCCGGCGGGGTCGAGAACCTGCCGTGGCTGTTCGCCGGGTCGCTCACCGGCATGCTGCTGCTCAACCCGCCGTTCGCCTGGCTGGTCGGACGGATACCGCGGGCCCGCTTCGTCTCGTTCGGCTACCGCTTCTTCGCGCTCAACCTCCTCGCGTTCTTCGCCGCCCTGGTGCTGGGCGACGCCGCCGCCGACGTCTGGACCGGCCGCGTCCTGTTCGTGTGGACGTCGGTCTTCAACATGTTCGTCGTCTCGATCTTCTGGTCGGTGATGGCCGACGTGTTCTCGGCGGCGCAGGGCAAACGGCTGTTCGGGTTCATCGGCGCCGGCGGCACCATCGGCGGCATCACCGGCGCGGCGATCACCTCGAGCCTGGTCGGGCTGCTCGGCGCCGCCAACCTGCTGCTGGTCTCGGCGGCGTTGCTCGAGGTGGCGGCGCTGGCCGCGCGGCGCCTCTTCGCGCAGCCTCGACTCGAGCCAGCGGGGCCGCCGGCCGCGGCCCAAGAGGCGGCGACGGCCATCGGCGGCGCGGTGTGGGACGGGATGCGGCGATCGTTGTCGGACCCCTACCTGGTCAACATCACGCTGCATATGCTGTTCTTCACGCTGCTGACGACGTTCCTCTACTTCCAGCAGGCGACGATCGTCGACGCCGCCATCACCGACCGGGTCGCGCGGACGCGCTTCTTCGCCAACGTCGACCTGGCGGTGAACCTGATCACGCTGGTGACGCAGACCTTCGCCACCGGGCGCGCCGTGCAGCGCTGGGGCGTCACCGCCGCGCTCGCCTTCCTGCCGGTGATGAGCGTGGTCGGGTTCGGCGTGCTCGGCCTGGCGCCGACGGTGGCCGTGCTGATGACCTTCCAGGTGCTGCGGCGGGCCGGCAACTTCGCCGTGGCCCGACCGGCGCGGGAAGTGCTGTTCACGGTGGTGGCGCCGACGGATCGCTACAAGGCCAAGACGTTCATCGACACGGTGATCTACCGCGTCGGCGATCAACTGGGTGCGTGGGCCTACGCGCCGCTGGCGGCGCTCGGCGCCGGTGTGGCCGGCATCTCGGGGGCGGCGATCGTGCTGGCGCTGCTCTCGGCCGCCAACGCCGTGTGGCTGGGCCGCAAGATGCAGCGCCTCACCGGCGCCGCGCCGGTCAGCGCCGGCGCCACGGCGGAGCCGCCGGCGGTCGAGCCGTCACCCGGGCTGTAGCGCCCGCCGGCCCGTCGCGATCGCCTGGCGCGCGCGGCGCCGCGCCCGTTGGCGCACGGCGGCCGGCAGCGGCGCGCCGATCACCTGCTGATAGGGGTCCTGGAGCTCGGCCTGCAGCGCCTTGCGGGCCCGACTGAGACGCGCCTTCACCGTGTCTTCCGACATGCCCATGACGTGGGCGACCTCGCGCGTGGAGAGGCCCTGCATCTCGCGCAGGAACAGCACGGCCCGCGACTCCGGCGGCAGGGTGTGGAGGGCACGCTTCAGCTCGGTGCGCAGGCGGGCGTTGGCGGCGGCCTGTTCCGGGTCGTGCCCGGGCGCCGCCGGGTCCGGCGGCGGCGAGGTCCCGGGCGCCGCCGGGGCATCCAGCGATTCCAGGTGGCGGGGCTCGTGGCGGCGCTTGCGCCGGCTCATCAGGCAGGCGTTGCGCACGGTGCGGTGCAGCCACGGGCGAAACGCCTGCGGGTCGCGGATCTGCGCGGTGTGGCGGTAGGTCTTGAGCAGCGCCTCCTGCATCGCGTCCTCGGCGTCGTCGGGCCGGCCGCACACTGCCAGGCTGAACCGCCACGCCGCCTCCTGGGCGCGCAGCAGTAGCCGCTCCATCGCGGCGCCGTCGCCAGCGGCGGCCTGGCGGACCAGGTCGGCATAGCCGTCCGCGGGCGCGGCGGCGGGACGGCGTGGGGGGCGTGTCACCTTTCGCAGGTTCCTGAATCTAGGGAAGGGATGATACGCCGGCTCCTCTCCTTCCCTCTGGCCCTGGCGGCGCTGACCCTGGTCCCGCTGCCCGCGCTCGCCCAGCAACGGCTGAGCCTGGCCGACGCCTTGGCCCGCGCCGCCGCGAACAACGCCGACGTCCGGGTGGCGGCCGCGGCCGAAGACGAGGCGCGCGCCCGCCTCCGGCAGGCGCGGGCCGGCCAGCTGCCGTCACTCGACCTGAGCGAGTCGTGGCAGCGCGGCAACCAGCCGGTCTTCGTCTTCGGGTCGCTCCTGGCACAGCGGGCGTTCGGCGCCGACGACTTCGCGCTCGACGCACTCAACCGTCCCGACGCGGTCGGCAACTTCCGCACGGCGATGACGGTCGAGGCGCCGCTCTTCGACCCGGGCACCCGGGCCGGCGCGCGCGCCGCGATGCTCGGCCTCGACGTGGCCGGCGCCCAGCGCCGTCTGGTCGGACAGGACCTGGCCATGGCCGTCACCTCGGCCTACGGCGGCGTCCTCAGGGCGGCGGCGACGAGGCGGGTGCTGGCGGCGGCGCTCGACTCGGCCACGGCCGATCGGGAACGCGCCCGCAACCGTCGTGATGCGGGCGTCGCCACCGAGGCCGACGTCCTGCAGATGGATCTCCACGTGGCCGCGACGCAGGAGCGGCAGCTGCGTGCGACGGCCGACGAAGCCGAGGCGCGGGCGCGGCTCAATCAGCTCATCAACGCGCCGCTCGAGTCGGAGTTCGAGCTGGACGAGGCGCCCGGCGATGTCGTCGACACCGCGCCGCTGGCCGAACTCGAACGCGCCGCGGTGGCCGATCGCGTGGAACTGCGGGTGGCGGCGCTGCACGACCAACTCGCCGACGCGGCCGCGTCAGCGGCGCGGGCGGCGTTCCTGCCGCGGGTGTCCGCGCTGGGCACCTGGGAAGCCAACGGCGGCGCCTGGACGTCGCGCGCGTCGAGCTGGACGGTGGGCGCCGTGGCGCGCGTCAATCTCTTTCGCGGCTTCCAGGACCAGGCCCGTCTGGCCGAAGCCAAAGCCCTGCAGACACGGCGTGCGGCCGAGCGCGAGCGGGTCGAGACAGCGGTGCGGGTGGACGTGCGGGTGGCCGCAGCCCGGCTCGACGCCGCCCGCGCCAGCCTGGCCGTCGGACAGGCAGCCGTGGCGCAGGCCCGCGAGTCGCAACGCATCGTCCGCGATCGCTACGAGCACGGCTTGGCGGACGTGACGGCACTGCTGCGCGCCGCCGAAGGCCTGCAGGACGCCGAGGCGCGTCACGCCGCGGCGCGGGTGGGGGTGACGATCGCCAGCGCGACGCTGGCCCGGGCGGTGGGGCGATGACACGCGGACGAGGGGCGGGAGACGTGGGGAACTCGACTGGACGGCTCATGGCCGTCGCCGTGGTGGTGGCGGCCGTCGCCGCCGGATGTTCCCGCGAGCCGGCGGGCGAGGCGCGCGAGGCAGCGGCGGCGGTGCGTGTCGACGTGGCGACCGTCACCGTCGCGCCCATCGCCGATCGCTACGAAGCGGGAGGCGTGGTCGCCGCGCGCGCCACGGCCGCGGTCGCGGCCCGGCTGCTCGGCACGATTCGCGAGATCCGCGTCGCGGCCGGCGACCGGGTGCGGGCCGGCCAGGTGCTCGTGGTCCTGGAGGGCGCCGATGTCGATGCCGCCGCGCGGGCGGCGACAGCCGGCGTCGCCGCCGCCGTCGAGGGCCGCGGCGCTGCCGCCGCCGAAGAGGCCGCGGCCGAGGCCGCCCTGACCCTCGCCACGGCCACCTACGACCGCATCACCGCGCTGCACGGCAAGCGCTCGGCGACGGCGCAGGAACTGGACGAGGCGACGGCGGCGGTGCGCGCCGCCGAGGGCCGGCGCCGTGCCGCCGCGGCGCGGCGGCAGGAGGCGATCGCCGGTGAGGAACGCGCCGCCGCGGCCCGCGACGGGGCCGCCGCCACCGCCACCTATCTCCAGGTGGTCGCGCCCTTCGACGGTCTGGTCACCGAGAAGCTCGTCGAGGTCGGCACAATGGCGACGCCGGGGCTGCCCTTGCTGCGCGTCGAGGACACCGCCGCGTTTCGCGCCGAAGTTCGCGTGGACGAGGCCCGAGCCGCGGCAGTGACGCCGGGGACCGCGGTGACCGTGGTGTTCGACGACGACGAGGCGCCTGTCGCCGCGACGGTCGCCGAAGTGAATCGCGCCGTGGACGCCGATAGCCGCGCCTTCCTGGTGAAGGTGCCGCTGCCGTCGCGGCCCGGGCTGCGCTCGGGCACGTTCGTGCGTGTGAGGTTCCCCGCCGGTCCGCGCACGGCGCTGACGGTGCCGGCCACGGCGATCGTGCGCCAGGGCCAGGTGACGTCCGTCTTCGTGGTGGACGGCGACGTCGCGAGGCTGCGGCTGGTGCGTCTGCGCGGCACCGAAGTGCTCGCGGGGCTCGCCGACGGCGAGGTCGTCGTCGTCGCCCCGCCACCCGGCCTGGCCGACGGCCGCCGCGTCACGACGGGAGGCGCGCGGTGACCACCCCCTTCGGCGCCGCCGGCCGGCTGGCCGGCGCGTTCGTCCACTCCAAGCTGACGCCGCTCTTCATCGGCGCGTCGGTGGCGCTCGGCGCACTGGCCGTCGTCGCGCTGCCGCGCGAGGAGGAGCCGCAGATCGTCGTCCCGATGGTCGACGTGATCGTGCAGATGCCGGGAGCCACGCCGGCCGATGTCGAGCAGCGGGTCACGCGGCCGCTGGAGCGGCTGCTCTGGGAAGTGCCCGGCGTGGAGTATCTCTACTCGACCTCGAGCCCGGGCCAGTCGCTCGTCATCGTCCGTTTCCGAGTCGGGGAACCCGAGGAAGCGGCGCTGGTCCGCCTCAACCAGAAGCTCGACGCCAACCGCGACCGCGTGCCGCCGGGCGTCGTCGGGCCGCTGGTGAAGCCCCGCTCGATCGACGACGTGCCGATCCTGGCGATCACGCTGCACTCGTCGCGCTACGGCGACGACCAGCTGCGGACGCTGGCGGCCCAGGTGCGCGACGCCGTCGCCGAGGTACCCGACGTCTCGGAAGTGACCCTGATCGGCGGCCGGCCGCGCCAGCTGACCGTCGACATCGACCCCGCCAGGCTGGCCGCGCACGACGTCGATCCGCTGGCGGTGCAGCGCGCCGTCGCCGCCGCCAACACCCGGTCCCGCGCCGACGGTCCGGTGACCGGCGGCGTGGTGAGCGCGGTCGAGGCCGGCGATCGCCTGCGCACCGCCGAGGACGTCGGCACGGTGGTCGTCGCCTCGCGGGGCGGGCGCGCCCTGCTGGTGCGCGACATCGCGGCGGTGTCCGATGGCGACGCCGAGCCGACCGCCTACGTCCGGTTCCAGTCGCGCGAGGGCGGCGCCGAGCCGGCGGTGACCATCGCCGTCGCCAAGCGCAAGGGCACCAACGCCATCGACATCAGCCACCGCGTGGCCGCGAAGCTCGACACGCTGCGCGGCACGCTGGTCCCGGCCGACGTCACCCTGACGATGACCCGCGACTACGGTGAGACCGCCGCCGAGAAGAGCAACGAGCTGCTCTACCACATGTTCCTGGCGGTGGTGTCGGTGTCGATTCTGATCTGGCTGGCCCTCGGCCGGCGCGAAGCGGCGGTCGTGCTCATCGCCATCCCGGTGACCCTCGCGCTCACGCTGTTCACGTTCTACCTCTACGGCTACACGCTGAACCGGATCACGCTGTTCGCGCTGATCTTCTCGATCGGCATCCTTGTCGACGACGCGATCGTCGTCGTCGAGAACATCGTGCGCCACGCCCGGCTGCGCGGCGGCGCCGCGGGCCTCGCCGCCACCGCCATCGCCGCCGTGGACGAGGTGGGCAATCCCACCATCCTGGCCACGCTCGCGGTCGTCGCGGCGATCCTGCCGATGGCGTTCGTCGGCGGGCTGATGGGCCCCTACATGCGGCCGATCCCGGTGGGCGCGTCGGCGGCCATGCTGTTCTCGCTGGTCGTCGCCTTCGTCGTCACGCCGTGGGCGGCGGTGCGGCTGTTGCGCCCGAATGCCCACCACGAGCACGAGCGCGAGGACGCGTTCACGCGCCTCTACCGCCGGGTGATGGCACCGCTGCTCGCCGACGCGCGCCGGCGCTGGCTGTTCCTGGGCGGCGTGGCCCTGCTGCTGGCGGCCAGCGCGGCCCTGGTGCCGCTGGGCGTCGTCGCCGTGAAGATGCTGCCGTTCGACAACAAGAGCGAGTTCCAGGTGGTGATCGACATGCCCGAGGGCACCGCGCTGGAGGAGACGGCGCGCGTCGCCGGGGTGCTGGCCGCCGCCGCGCTCGAGGATCCGCTGGTCGAGCACGTGCAGCAGTACGTCGGCACGGCGGCGCCGTACAACTTCAACGGCCTGGTGCGGCACTACTTCCTGCGCCAGGGGCCGCACCTCGCCGACCTGCAGGTGAACCTGGCCGCCAAGGACGAGCGGGCACTGCAGAGCCACGACATCGCCCGCCGGGTGCGCGAGCGGCTGGCGCCGCTGGCCGCCGGCCTCGGCGCGACGATCCAGGTGGCCGAGGTGCCGCCGGGGCCGCCGGTGCTCCAGACGGTGGTTGCCGAGGTCTACGGCCCCGATCCGGCGCGGCGGCAGGAGCTGGCCGCGACCCTCAAGGGCATCTTCGAACAGACCTCAGGGGTCGTCGACACCGACTGGTACGTGGACGCGCCGCGCGCGACGCAAGCACTCGTCGTCGACGCCGAGAAGGCCGCGGCGGCGGGGCTCACCGCCCAGGACGTCGCGGCGGTGGTGCGGATGGCCGGCGCCGGCGAGCCGGCCGGGCTGCTGCACGTCGAAGACGCGCGCGAAGACGTGCCGATCGTGCTGCGGTTGCCGGCCGACCGCCGCGGCCTGGACGACATCCGCGCCGTGCGCCTGCGCGGGCGGGCGCCGGTGGCCGTGGGCGAGCTGACGCGGCTGGCAGCGGTGCCCCAGGAGACGAGCCTGTACCACAAGAACCTGCAGCCGGTGACGTATGTCACCGCCGATCTCGCCGGCGGCAACGAGAGCCCGGTCTATGCGATCTCGCGGATGAACGAGGCGATTGCCGCCCTGACCCTGCCCGAAGGCTACGCGCTGGAGGTGTTCAACGCCAGCCAGCCGTTCGACTCGACGCGCTACGCCATGAAGTGGGACGGCGAGTGGCACATCACCATCGAGGTGTTCCGCGACCTCGGGCTGGCCTTCGCGGCGGTGATGGTGCTCATCTACGTGCTCGTCGTCGGCTGGTTCCAGTCGTTCACGACGCCGCTGCTCATCATGGCGGCGATCCCGTTCTCGCTGGTCGGCATCCTGCCGGCGCACGCGGCGATGGGTGCGTTCTTCACCGCCACCTCGATGATCGGCTTCATCGCCGGCGCCGGCATCGTCGTCCGCAACTCGATCATCCTGGTGGACTTCATCGAGCTCAGGCGGCGCGAAGGGCTGCCGCTCGATCGCGCGGTGATCGACGCCGGCGCGGTGCGCTTCCGGCCGATGGCGCTGACCGCCGCGGCGGTGGTCGTCGGCGCCGGCGTGATCCTGTTCGATCCGATCTTCCAGGGCCTCGCCATCTCGCTGATGGCCGGCGAAGTGGCGTCGCTGCTGCTGTCGCGCATGGCGGTGCCGGTGCTCTATTTCATGGCCCACAGGAGCGAGGCGCCGGCCGCGGTGCCGGCGCCGGTGGCGGAGGAGTGGTCATGACGACCGGAGGAGCGTGGCACTGTCCGCCGCGCCGCATCGCCCTCGGCATCGACTTCGGGCCGGCGTCGGCGCGCGCCGCGGCGCTGGCCGGCGTGCTGGCGGAGGCGTTCACGGCGCACGTCGTCGCCATCCACGCCGAGCCATTCGCGCCGCCGCCGTATTTCACGCTCGACCAGGTGGGCCGCCTCGAGGAGGAGCGCCGGCTGGCCGCCGCGGCCACGACCGCCGAGATGCGCGAGTTCCTCGCCGGCGGCGGGGCCGCGTTCGACACCATCGTCGCCAACGCCGAGCCGGTCGAGGGGCTGTTCGAGCACGCCGCCGGTGCCGACCTCATCGCCGTCGGCACCCACGGCCGCCGCGGCGCCGGCCGCTGGTGGCTCGGCTCGGTGGCCGACCGGATCGTCCGCGCCAGCACGGTGCCGGTGCTGGTGACGCACGCGGAGAGCGCGGCGGCCGCGGACGTGTTCGCCCGGATCGGTGTGCTCGCCGACGGTGCAGCCAGCGACGGCGCGCGTGGCTGCGCCGCCGCGCTCGCGACCGCGTTCGGCGGCCAGGTCGTCGCGGCCGGGACGATCGGGGCGTGCCAGCGCGACGTGCTCGGAGCGGTGTCGATGGTGGTCGTGGCCACCGGCACGACCGCGGGGCGCCCGGCCAGTCAGGTGATCGGCGCGGCGCTCACCGGGTGCACGCAGCCGGTGCTGTTCATCCCCGGCGGACGCCGGGACGATGGGAGGATGTGATGACGGTCGAACGGATGGTGCGGATGATCGGCGGGGCGTTCGTGGCGGCCAGCGTGTTGCTCGGCATCTACGTGCACCCGGGATTCCTGTGGTTCACGCTGTTCGTCGGCCTGAACCTGCTGCAGTCGTCGTTCACCAACTGGTGCCCGATGATGACGATCCTGCGCAAGGCCGGCGTGCGCGACTGAGCGCCGGCTCAGGCGCCGCGCAGCATGAAGTAGATCACGACGCCGGTCACCGACACGTAGAGCCAGATCGGCAGGAACACGCGGTTCAGCCGGCGATGCCGGGCGAACTGCCGCGTCAGCGCGAAGTAGAACGAGGTGAGCGCACCAGGCACCACCGTGATCGACAGTACGATGTGGCTGGCCAACACCGCCAGATAGACGGTGCGCATCGGGCCCGTGCCGGGATAGCGCGTGTCGCCGTGCACGTAGTGATAGGCGAGGTAGCCGACCAGGAACACGCCCGACAACGCGAACGCGGTGATCATGCAGGCGCGGTGCAGGGCCACGGCCTGGCGGCGGATGGCCAGCCAGCCGGTGACGAGACACAGCGACGACAGCCCGTTGAACAGGGCGTTCAGGGCCGGCACGAACGACAGGTCGACGGTGCCCGATGGCGCCGCCTCGCGGCGCAGGATGAAGGCGATGAAGGCCACCGCCGCCGTGGACACCACGGCGTTCCAGGCGAAGAACACGCGGTCGGTGCGTTCCATGTGCACTATTCTGTCGCACCCGGAGGCCGGGACCCGGCCGGCGGCGATCATGACCGACGACGACTTCCGCGAGATCGCGCTGGCCCTCGACGGCACCAGCGAGGGCGCCCACATGGGCCACCCCGACTTCCGCGTCGGCAACCGCATCTTCGCCAGCCTGCGCGCCGACGCGTCGTTGGCCATGGTGAAGCTGTCCCCCGAACAGCAGGCGGTGTTCCTGCGCGACCACGCGGCGATGTTCACGCCGTCGCCGGGGGCCTGGGGCCGGCAGGGCTGCACCGACATCGTGCTGGCCAAGGCCGCGACGCGCCCGGTGCGCGCCGCAACGCTGCTGGCGTGGCAGGCGGCGCTCGAGAAGCCGCGGCCGAAGACGCTGGCGCGCTCCAAGCCCGGCCCGACCTCGGGCGCGCGCCGGCGCCGCTGACGCGTCAGGCCCGCCCGGCGAAGGCGCGCGTCTCGGTGTGCACCTTCACCTTCTCGCCTTCCTTGATGAAGAGCGGCACCTGCAGCTCCATGCCGGTGTCGGTGACCGCCACCTTGGTCACGCCGCCGCTGGCGGTGTTGCCGCGGGCGCCTTCCTCGGTGCGGGCGATCACCATCTCGACGTGCGGCGGGAACTCCAGCGCGATCGGCCGGCCGTTGAACTTCTGCACCTTGACGACGACGTTGTCGGCCAGCAGATCCCGGTCGTCGCCGACGGTGTCGGCGCCGAGCGACAGCGTCTCGAAGGTGCCGTCCTCCATGAAGTGGAAGGCGTCGCCGTCGGAGTACTGGTAGGTGGCCGGCACCTGCACCAGGTCCGGCTCGGCGAACTTCTCCCCCGCTTTGAAGGTCTTGTCGAAGACCGCGCGGGTGATGAGGTTGCGCATCTTCAGACGCACCAGCGTCTGGCCGCCGCGGGCGGTGGGCTTGCTCACCTCGACGTCGAGGCAGTTGTACGGGGCGCCTTCGAACTCGAAGAACGACTTGCGCTTGATGTCGATGGCTTCAATCAGGCTCGGCATGACCCCTTAGGATCACTGACGCGGCGGGGGCGGCGCAAGGGCGGCGGCCAGGGCCTGGGCCATCGCCGCGTCGCCGGGGCCGGCCGGGCCCCTGCCGAACACCTCGACGATCGTCGACGTCACGTCGCTGATGTTGCGAAACGTGTGCATCACGCCGCCCTTCAACGCCAGCGCCTCGCCCGGCCCGACCTCCACCGGCGCCTCGCCCTCGACGGTGAGCAGCAGCCGGCCGGTGATCAGCACGAACACGTGATAGGTCGCGTCGGGGTGGTTGTGCAGGCGCCGGGTGGCGCCGGGTTCGGCGTAGTCGCGCAGCACGCGGTAGAACGGCGTGCTCAGCACCTGCATCGACGAAAGACCGGGGTCGCCGGTCACCGGCCGCGCCTTCTCGGGCCCGGCCACGGCCTGCGCCCACGCCGGGGCGGACATCGCCACGAGAGTCGTCGCCAGCACGGCCAATCGCACGGTTGCAGCAGTCATCGCGGCTCCTTTCGAGGCCGATCCAGGGCGCCATTCTACGCCGTGGCTGGCGGTCAACGCCTGCCGACGTCGGGGTGCGGTGTCTCCTCCAGGCCGAATGATCTTGGAGCGATAGCTGCCTGAGGCCAGGAGGAGATACCGTGCCCCGGCGTCGGCAGAGCCGCTGATACGATGGGCGCCCGCATGACGGCTCCGTGGTATCGCCAGGTGTCGGGCGCGCAGTGGAAGGCGTTCCTGACCACGTTCGCCGCCTGGGTGCTCGACGCGTTCGACTTCACCATCCTCACCTTCGTCCTCGCCGACATCCAGCAGAGCTTCTCGGTCAACAAGGCGCTGGCCGGTCTGCTCGGCACGGTGACGCTGCTGTTCCGCGTCGTCGGCGGCATCGGCGCCGGCACACTCGCCGACCGCTACGGCCGCAAGGGGCCGATCCTGTTCTCGATCGCGTGGTACACGGCGTTCGCGTTCCTGAGCGGCGCCTCGACGTCGTACGTGATGCTGTTCGCCTTCCGCGGCCTGTTCGGCATCGGCATGGGCGGGATGTGGGCGGCCGGCATGCCGCTGGCGCTCGAGCACTGGCCACAGCATCTGCGCGGCATCGCCTCGGGCATCCTGCAGGGCGGTTACTCGTTCGGCTTCCTGCTGTCGTCGCTCGTCTTCCAGCTCGGCTACCCGCTGGTGAGCGGCTCGCCCGAGTGGGCGTGGCGCGTGATGCTGTGGTCGGGCGTGCTGCCGGCGATGGCGGTGTTCGCCGTGATGTGGACCGTGCCCGAGAGCCCGATCTGGCTCGAGCGGCGGCGCCGGCTGGCCGCCGCGGGCGCCACCGATCGATTGTCGGTCGGGCGGTTGTTCGACCCCGACCTGCGCTGGGTCACGATCCACACGTCGCTGCTCATGGGCGGCTTCGTGGCGATGTACCAGTCCACCACGTTCTGGTATCCGACGCTGCTCGCCGGGCGTCAGGTGGCGCCGCTGTGGTACCTGCTGGCGCTGAACGCCGGCGGCGTATTGGGATCGGTGGCCCTCGGCGCGTGGTCCGAGAAGGCCGGCGGCCGGCGCGGGTCGGCGACGCTGGGCGTCGTCGTCGGCATCCTGGCCGTGCCGTGGTTCCTCGACGCCTCGTCGGCGACGGTGCTGCTCGTCGCGGCCGGCGTCATGGGCTTCTTCAGCGCCGGCGCCTGGGGCATGGTGCCAGGCTATCTATCGGAGCGCTTCCCCACCGAGGCGCGTGGCGTCGGCACCGGCTTCGCGTATCACGCCGGTGTCGGCCTCGGCTCGTACGGCCCGTACCTGATCGGCCGGCTGCAGGACGGCGGAATGGCGCTGTGGCAGGCCATGGCGTCGTGCATCGTGACGGCCGGCGTCGTCGTGCTGGTGCTGCTGTGGCTCGGTCCCGAAACCCGCGGCCGGCGGCTGGACGCCTGACTAGCGGCTCGCGGCTAGCGGCTCGCGGCTGGACGGATCACACTGTCACGCTGCCGAGAGGGACCATGGACACGGCGAGCTTGCCAGGTCCTCATCGTGTACGGGCTGACCAGCCGCTAGCCGCCAGCCCCTAGCCGCTGGCTTAAGATGCGCGGCATGCGCACCGCCCTCGCCGCCGCGCTCGTGCTCACGGCCGCCGCCGATGCCCGCGCCCAGAACCCCGCGCCGCCGCCCGTGGCGGGTCCGCCGCCGGTGCCCACCGCCGTCTGGGCGTCGAAGCCGACGACGACTCCGCGCTACCCCGCCGGCCTGACGCCGTGGATCAAGCTGGCCGACGTGAAGGCGGCGCACCGCGGCGAGGCCAGCTGGCGCCAGCGGCTGTTCGACGACGGCCGGCTGATGGCGGAGTACGTCGCCGCCGCGCCCGGCGCGGTGCAGAGCCCGCGCTTCCACCCCGACACCCGCGAGTGGTTCGCGGTGCTGGAAGGCGAGGTGCGGGTCGAGATCGAGGGACAGGCGCCAATCGCCGCGACGCGCGGGTCGCTCGTCAACATCCCGCGCCACACCGTGTTCGCCGTCCACACCGTGGGCGCGACGCCGAGTTTGCGCTTCGTGCTGAACGTGTCGGGCGCCGAGACGTTCTTCGTCGCCGACACCGCGACGCCGCCCGCGCAGGCCCCGCCGCCGGGCAGCACCTGGCTGCAGACGACGATCAACCGTACGCCCGGCCGCTACGACGAGTTCAACCAGCCGCACGTGAACATCCACGTCGAGGGCGCGAAGAACCCGAAGTACACCGGCGGCCGCTTCGTCCGCGACGACAAGTCGGAGATGCTCGTGATCTACGGCTACGAGCGCAACCTGCCGCCGTTCGACCCCGCCGACAAGGGCCACTTCCACGCGGAGAGCGCCGAGGCGTGGCTGGTCTTCACCGGGCAGATCCGCTACGCGTTCGAGGGCCAGGCGCCGTTCGTCGCCAGCGAGGGCGACGTGGTGTACGTGCCGTCGAACACCTGGCACGCCACGCGGTTCGTCGGCGAGGCGCCGTCGTGCCGGCTGTCGATCACCGAGTACGTCGGTAATACCCTCGTCCTCGAACGGCCAGCGGCAAAGCCGCCGGGTTTCGACTAGCCGCCAGCTCCACCCCCTCGCCGCCAGCCGCTAGCCCCTAGCCGCTAGCTACATTCCGCCTTTCCAGCTTTCGCGATCGACGCGCCACGCCGTGCCTTCCTTGACGAGCGTGATGACGCCGGTGCCCTTCGCTTTCGACTCGGCGCTGATGCCCTCGACCTGCAATTCGGCGCCCGTGGCCGTCGACGACTCCTTCACGACCTTGATGTTCGTGCGGTCGTCGAACATCTTGATCATGTCGAACATCTCCTTGCGGTCGGCCGGCGTCTCCTTGCCGATCTGATCGCGGCGCATCTTGCTCATCCACGGGGTGAGCTCGTCGATGGTCTTGGCGTTCACGAACGCGGCGCGGTAGGCGAGGTAGAACTCGCCCGCGGTCTTGTAGGCCGAGGTCGCGGTCTGCGCGGTGCCCGTGGTGACGAGGGCAACGACCAGGGCGGCGGTGCAGGCGACCAGGGCGCGGCGTGACCGGGACATGGCGGCTCCTACTTACTGGCGACGGTCATCGTCGAGACGAAGCCGTTGGTGCCGGAGTGCTTCCAGTTGTGGGTGGCGCTGGCGTGCTGATGCGTCACGCTGCGGAACTGCGTGTAGTTCTGCAGGGCCACGCTCGGCAGGTTCATCACCTTGATGGCCTGGCCGTTGTAGCCGCGCACCACCTCCATGTCCACCGACGACTCGGGGGTCGAGAAGCGCACGCGGGCGTCGGTCACCTCCATGGTGATCGGCACCTTGCTGAACGACAGCATGCCCTTGTGGAAGCCGGCGAAGGCCAGCGGCAGCAGCGCCTCGACGGCCTTTTCCTGCGCCGGCGAGACCTTGTCGCTGACGTAGATCTTCGACCACGTGCCCATCTGGAAGGTGACCAGGAACTGCACGCCGGCCAGATCGACGTCGCCGTAGCGGCCGGAATCGATCGCGATCATCCGGTTGCCCTCGCACGGCATCCGGTTCGGCGAGCCGCCGAAGTTGCACGGGCACGAGATGGTGCAGCTGCAGCTCTCGGCGACGGTCGCCGACAGGTTCCACCGCGGCGTCTGGGCGCGGGTCGGGATCTCGAACGCGAGCAGGGCGAGGGTGAGCAGAGCGGCGACGACGCGCATCGGCGGGCCTCCTGGGAGGCGCCCAGCGTGCGTCAATCGCCGCCGCCTGTCAACGCGCCCGCGTCAGTTGCCGGTGCGCGCCTGGAGCCCTTCGAGATAGCGCACCAGGGCGTCGATGCGGGCGGTGATGCTGGCCTCGTCGCCGCTGCCCGACGTGCGGGCGAACACGTCGCCCCACACCGGCATGTCGGGCCCGCCGTGGCCCTTCACCGGCTGCCGGCCGTCGATGATGCGGTGCACCTGCTCGCGCGGGAACACGCCCTTGTTGCGCATGGCGATCGCGGTGAGGTCGGCCGGGCGCTGGCGCATCGCATCGGCCAGCGGGCCGTCGCCCCGCGCCGAGGTGCCGTGGCACGATGCGCAATAGGTGCGGAACAGAAAGCTGCCGCTCGGCGACCCGGTGCCGCGCTCCTGGGCGCCGAGCGGCGCCGCCGCCAGCAGCCACCCCGCAACGGTCAGGCCGGCGAGCGCCGCGATCGGGACGATGGCTCGACTGGTGCCCATGACACCCTCCCCGCCCGGTCCGCAGTGGCGAATGGACCGGCGCAGCGGAATGCGCACGACCCGTGCCAGTGCGATCGAGGCCGCTGGCCGGCGGTCGGCGCTCGGGCGATGGCGCGACGGCCGTCGAACTTCGCGGCCGGCGGTGGATTCTCCCCGCCCGCCGCGGGTAATGTGTCGTGCACCATGCTCGCCCGCCTGTCCCGACGCGCGTTCCTGGCCGGCGTCGCGGCGTTGCCGGCGGCGTCCGTCGGCGCGCAAGGGACCACCGAGGCCGACGTCGTGATCATCGGCGGCGATCCGGCCGCCCTCGCCGCCACGTGGCGCCTGGCGCAAACGGCCGGCCTGCGCGTGACGCTGCTCCAGGACGTGCCACCGTGGGCGCCGCCAGCGCCCTCCCTCGCTACCACGGTCGCGGCACTGCCGCCGTTCGTGCGCGGCCACCAGGCCGGCTTCGACAAATGGCGCGACGCCGGCAACGCCGGCTGGGGTTATGCCGACGTCGTCGAGTCGTTCAAGCGGCTCGAGCGTTACGAGGCGGGAGCCAGCGCCTCGCGCGGCGGCGACGGCCCCATCCCGGTGTCGCACTGCTGGGATCCGCATCCTGGCCACCGGGCGTTCCTGCTCGCCTGCAACTCCGGCGGCTTCGCCCAGGACTCGCGCCACGACTTCAACGGCCCGCGGTCGCAGAGCGTCGGCGGCTACTACCAGAAGGTCTACGCCGACGACACACCCGTCAGCTACGACACAGCGCTCCTCGATCCGGTGCGCGAACGGGACGGCGTCTCGATTGTCAGCGGCGTCGTGACCCGCATCGTGTTCGAGGGCCAGCGGGCGGTGGGCGTGGAGGTGGCGAGCGGCGGCGGCCGACGAGTGGTCCGCGCCGGTCGCGCGGTGATACTCGCGGCCGCGCCGGTGCGGGCCGCCCAGTTGCTACTCGCCTCGGGCGTCGGTCCCGGCGATCACCTGAGGAGCGTCGGGGTGCCGGTGGTCGTCGATCGCGCCGGCGTCGGCGCCACTCTGCACGACCAGGTGCGTGTGGCGCTGCACTACCCGGCCCTGCCCGCCGCCGAGGCGTGGCCCGAATCGACCGTGACCGCCGGCTTTTTCACGATCTCGCTGGTCGCCTCGCCGCCCGATCTCCAGATGGACTTCGTCGAGCCGCGGTGGCTCGGCGGCCCCCGCCTCGGTTTCGACATCACCGCGGTGCAGCCGACGTCGCGCGGCACGGTGCGGCTCGCCGCCGCGGACCCCGCGCGCGCACCGCTGGTGACGCTGAACGTGCTGGCCACCGAGGGCGACGTCACCGCCCTCGTGCAGGGGATCCGGCTCGCGCGGCTGGTGGGCACCAGCCCGCACCTCGACCGTTTCCGCGGCGACGAAGTGCCGGCCAGCGCCGCCGCCCGCTCCACGCCTGAGTTGCAGGCCTATGTGAAGGCCGCAGCCAGGCCATGCGGGCACCTGGCCGGCACGTGCGCGATGGGACCTGCCGGCGATCCTGCCGCCGTGGTGGACCACACGCTGGCGGTGCACGGCGTCGAGGGCCTGCGCGTGGCCGGCTCGGCGGTCATGCCGATGATCGTGAACGCCCCGCCCGACGCCGCCGCGCTGATGATCGGCGACCGCTGCGCCGGGTTCGTCCTGGCGGCGCCGTAGCGGCGCAGCCGCTGGGGGCGGGCGGGCTTGACCGCGCGGGGGGCGCGCGACAGGATCAGCCGATGAGCGTCGCTGCTTCCGCCACGTCGGCCGCCGGCCTCGGCGCCGAGACCCGGTCGTTCGCCCCCGGCCCGATCGGCGTCGCCCTGACCATCGCCGTGGGCGCCTGGCTGCTCAACACCGCTGTCGGCTGGCGCATGGCCGCGCTCTTCGGGGTCGGCGCCGTGGCCGGCGTGGTCCTCTACCACGCCGCGTTCGGCTTCACGTCGGCGTGGCGCGTGTTCATCGCCGATGGCCGCGGCGAGGGCCTGCGCGCGCAGATGCTGATGCTGGCGATCACCTGCGCGGCGTTCTTCCCGCTGCTCGCCGCCGGCGAGGCGTTCGGCACGCGGCTCAACGGCTCGGTGCAGCCGGCCGGCGTGCCGGTGATCGTCGGCGCGTTCATCTTCGGTCTCGGCATGCAGCTGGGCGGCGGCTGCGCCTCAGGCACGCTCTTCACCGCCGGCGGCGGCAACACGCGGATGGTGATCACGCTGCTCTTCTTCGTGATCGGATCGCTCATCGGCACGGCCCACGCGCCGTTCTGGGGCACGCTGCCGACGCTGCCGGCCACCTCGCTGGTGCGGCTTTACGGGCCGGTCGGCGCCATGGCGATGAGCCTGATCGCGTTCGGCGCCATCTTCGTCCTCACGGTCGTGGTCGAGCGCCGAAAGTTCGGCAAACTGATGGACAGCCGTGCCGCAGCGCGGCCGCAGCAGTGGCTGCGCGGCCCGTGGCCCGTCGTGTTCGGCGCGGTCGGCCTCGCGGCCGTCAATCTCGCCACCCTGCTCCTCGCCGGGCGGCCGTGGGGCATCACGTCGGCCTTCGCGCTGTGGGGCGCCAAGGCGGCGGCCGCGGTCGGGGTGCCGGTGGAGACCTGGCCGTACTGGTCGTCACCCGGCCAGCTCGCCGCGCTGAACGGCAGCGTCTTCGCCGACGTGACCAGCGTGATGGACTTCGGCATCGTGCTCGGCGCGCTGCTGGCGGCGCTGCTCGCCGGCCGCTTCGCGCCGGTGTGGTCGATTCCGGCGCGCTCGCTCGCCGCGGCCGTGATCGGCGGCGTGCTGCTCGGCTACGGCGCGCGCGTCGCCTACGGCTGCAACATCGGCGCCTACTTCAGCGGCATCGCATCGGGCAGCCTGCATGGCTGGCTGTGGCTGCCGTCCGCGTTCGTCGGCAACATCCTCGGCACGTATCTGCGCCCGGCGTTCGGCTTGAGCGTGGAGAAGACGGCGCTGCCGAAGTGCTGACCGGGCTGGGAACGCCAGCCCGGCCGTGAGTTTCGATTACGTCATTCCGCGTAGTGACTACGTATAATGACGTAATGGCCGCCAGCAATCCCTTCGTCTACGGCGAGATCGTCAGCGCCGAGGCTTTCGCCGACCGCGACGACGAACGCGAACGGCTGCGCCGCGACCTGGCCTCGGGCCAGAAGGTGTTCCTGATCTCGCCGCGCCGCTACGGCAAGAGCTCGCTGGTGCGCGACGTGCTGCGCACGCTGGCCCGCGAGGGCGTGCTCACCATCGAGGTCACGGTGGCGGCATCCAGTTCCTATGTCGGCTTCCTCGAAGCCTACGCCCGCGCGCTGGTCGCCGCCGACACGCCGGCCAGCCGGCTGCGCCGCTGGACCGCCGAGCTGCTGCAGTCGATGCGCCCCGAGGTGCGCCTCGAGGCCGCACCCACCGGCGAGGCCGGCTTCTCGCTGGCCTTCCCCACCGTGCGCACGGCTCGCGACGCCGCCCGCCTGGCCGCCGAGGTGTTCGCACTGCCGGGGAAGATCGCGGCGGCACGCAAGACGCGGCTGGCGATCGCCCTCGACGAGTTCCAGGCGGTGGAGGCCTTCGACGCCGGCGACAGCGTGGAGGCGGCGCTGCGCGCCGCGGTGCAGGACCAGCGCCAGGTCGGCTACGTGTTCGCCGGCTCGGAGCCGTCGCTGATGGAGAAGATGGTCAGCCCGAAGCGGCCGTTCTACAAGGCCGGCCCAGTCGTGCGGCTCGAGAAGATCGACCCGGCGGTGTTCGGGGAGTTCCTGGAGCGCCGCTTCAAGGCCAGCGGCATCCGGCCTGAGCCGGGGCTCGGCGCCGCCATCGTCGACCTGGCTGGCAACGTGCCCTACGACGTGCAGCGCCTCGCCCACGAGACCTGGGACGACATCCATGACGCCGGCCGGCGGAGCGCGGGCCTCGACGACCTGCACCTCACCCTCACGCGGCTGCTCGACGAGCAGCACACGATGTTCGAGGAGTCGTGGCAGCGGCTCACGCTGGCCCAGCGGGCCGCGTTGCGCGCCCTCGTGCTCGAGGACGGCCGGGAGATGCTGTCGGCCGACGTGCGCGCCAAGCACCGGCTGTCGGGCGCATCGAGCGTGCAGGCGGCGCTGGCCGCGCTGGTGAAACAGGACGTGGTGATGAGGGACGGGCCGACCTACGTGGTCACCGATTCGCTGTATCGCGAATGGGTGGCACGAAAGACGTTCTGACGCTTTCTCGGGGCTCGGGGCTCGGGGCTCGGGAAAAGCGCTTCCCTACTTCAACTCGATGGCGATGACGCGCGGGCTGCCGCTGACGTGCTGCTCGGTGCGCAGCGTGCCGCGGCTCACGTAGCGGGCCTGCTTCGGCTCGAGTACGCGGGTTTCGACGGCGCCCTTGGCGTCGGTCACGCGCAGCGTGCCGCCGCTGACCACCACCTCGACGACGTCACTGCGGTAGACCCGTTTGACGGCCGGCGCGCCGGCCGCCCAGGTGTAGTCCCACATCCGGATGCGGTGGTTCTCGAGGACGTTCTTCGCGCCGTCGCGTGGCCACGCCGACGGCTCGGGGTCGTCGATGAACATCATGTCGGTGGCGCTGTCCTTCAGGTCCACCATGATCGCCAGGCGTTCCGGCTGGCCGGGCGCGTGCGCCTCTTCGCGGTGCGTGATGTCCTTGGGCTGGAAGTACGGCCGCGGCACTTCGAAGACCTGCCCGGTGTTGACGGTGCCGTCGAGCGCCGTGACGACGATCGGCCCGTAGCGCAGATACACGCCGGCCATGTCGTAACGGTGGCGGTGATACGGCTGTTCGTCGCCGTGGCGCCAGTTGACCTCCCACACCGTGACGCGCGGGTTGTCGAGAATCTGCGTGACGCCCTTGCGCGGGAAGGCGTGTGGATACTCCTTGTCCTTCGCGTCCCGGGCGAGCGCTTCGCCCATGACGAGCAGACCGGCCACGACGCCGCACGCCGTCGACAGCCCGCGCCGGAGCCGCATCGCCCTACTTCTTCGTCGCGGTGAACTTGCCGCCGCCGGCGATGGTGCCGGCGATCGAGTTGCCGGTGACCTTGCCGGTGTAGCGCTGGCCACCGCCGACGGTGAACGCGATCTCGTCGCCGGTCATCTTGGCGTCGGTGATCGGCTGGCCGGCGAAGGTGCCTTCGAGCATCTGGAAGTTCTGTTTGAGGGTGAGCGTGTCGCTGCCGACCTGCCACGTGCCCTCGACCTTCGCCGGCACGATCCACAGCAGCGCGGTGCACCAGCTCACGCAGTCGCCGGTCACCGTCTCGGTCTGATCGGCCTGCCAGTCTTCCATGGTGAAAGTGTTGGCGACGATGCGGGTGCCGGGCGCCATCGCCAGGATCTTGTCGCGCAGCTTCATGTTGATCGACGGCAGCAGGAACAGCGTGACGACGTTGGCCTTCGAGAAGTCGGTCTCGAACAGGTCGGCCTGCACGAACGTCGCACGGTCGGCCGACACCCCGGCGGCCGTCGCGTTGCGTCGCGAGAGCTCCACCATGTCGGGGTTGTACTCGATGCCGAACGACCGGGCGCCGCGCTTGGCGGCGGTGATCACGGTGCGGCCGTCGCCGGAGCCCAGGTCGTAGTGCACGTCGTTGGGGCCGATCTTGGCCAGGTCGAGCATCTTCTCGACCAGCGGCTGGGGCGTGGGCACCCAGACCACGTCCTTGCCGGCCTGGCCGACGGTGGGTTCGAAGGGCTTGGCGGTCTGGGCCTGGGCGAGGGCCGGCGCGGCGAGGCTGAGAACGGCGAGGGCGACGGCGGCCCGGCGGGCGAGCGGGTTCAAGGTCATGGGGGAACTATACGCCGGAGCTGGCCGTACCCTTTACCCTCGCATCCTGTCGATGCCGAGAAGGTCCCTTGACCGCCTCGCGCGAGATCGACAGGATCGGGGCTCGTCCCAGGGACGGAAGGCCGTCCCGCTCGGAAAGGCTCGCCCATGTCCCGTCACACCAAACCCGGACGAAACGACCTCTGCGACTGCGGCAGCGGCAAGAAGCGCAAGAACTGCTGCGACCTGAAGCACGACCACCAGCCATGGACGTGGACGTCGCGGATCTTCGCCGCGCTGGTCGCCGCGGCGATCGTCGGCGCGGTGGCGGCCGGGGTGTTCTCCTACGGCGAGTCGTCGTCGATGACGCCGGTGGCCGGCAAGGTGTGGTCGCCGGAGCACGGGCATTACCACTGACCCACGAACAGCGGCTAGCGGCTCGCGGCTAGCGGCTAGACACCTGGAGCTGCCCGAATGTCACGCCTGTCCCCCACGATCCTGACGACGGTCCTGTTCCTCGGCTCGGCCGCCGGCGGCCAGGTGTTCGCGCAGCAGACGATCGACTTCGACAACGCGACGGTCCTGCAGCTGCAGGCGGCGATGGACGCGGGCACGCTCACGTCCGAGAAGCTGGTGCAGCTCGGCCTGGCGCGCATCGACGCCTACGACGAGAAGGGCCCGAAGCTGAACGCGGTCCTCACGCTGAACCCGAGGGCGCTCGAGACGGCGCGGGCGCTCGACGCCGAGCGCAAGGCCAAGGGCACGCGCGGGCCGCTGCACGGCATTCCGGTCGTGCTCAAGGACAACTTCGACACCGCGGACCTGCCGACCACCGGCGGCTCGATTCTGCTCGACGGCTCGGTGCCGCCGGACGACGCCTTCGTCGTGAAGAAGCTGCGCGACGCCGGCGCCGTCGTGCTCGCCAAGGTCAACCTGTCGGAGTTCGCCTCGGGCGGCGCGTTCAGCTCGCTGGGCGGCCAGACGCGCAACCCGCACGACCCGGCGCGCACGCCGTCGGGGTCGTCGGGCGGCACCGGCGTGGCCGTGGCGGCCGGCTATGCGCCGCTCGGCCTCGGCACCGACACCGGCGGCTCGGTGCGCGGCCCGTCGACCTCGAACGGCATCGTCGGCCTGAAACCGACCCACGGCCTGTTGAGCCGCGACGGCATCATCCCGCTGGCGCTCAGCTTCGACACCGGCGGGCCCATGGCCAGGAACGTCGCCGACGTGGCGGTGGCGCTCGGCGTGATGACCGGCGTCGACGCCGCCGACGAGGCCACGAAGAAGAGCGACGGCCGCTTCGAGCGTGACTACACGAAGTACCTGAACGCCAACGCGCTGAAGGGCGCGCGCATCGGCATCGCCCGCGACTTCATGGGCCAGGACGCCGAGGTCGATTGGGTGGTGGAAGCATCGCTGCAGGCGCTGCGCGCCGCCGGCGCCACGGTGGTGGACATCCGCTTCCCCAAGTGGCTGCTCGACGCCAAGGGCGAGTTCTACACCGCGGTGCGCTATCCCGAGTTCCCGGGCCAGGTCGGTGCGTATCTGGCCACGCTGAAGCCGGGCTTCCCGCGCACGCTCGCCGAGATGATCGAGAAATCGGATCGCATCGCGGCGATGCGCGCCGACGGCGCTGGCCCCAACCCGCCACGCTGGACGCTCTTCAAGCGCGAGGCGTCGAGCGGGCCGATCGACAGCTACCGCTACACCGCGGTGCGCGACCACGGCCTGCCGCTGGTGCGGGCCACGATGGAAGGCGTGATCAGCAGCGCCAATCTCGACGCCTACGTGTACCCCACCGCGTCGCGGCGGCCGGCCTTCATCAGCGCACCGCCCGACACGCCCGGCGGCGACGGCGCCTCGGGGTCGAACCTGGCCAACCTGAGCGGGTTCCCGGATCTGATCGTGCCCGCGGGATTCACGAGCGATCGCCTGCCGGTGGCGATTTCGTTCGTCGGGCCGGCGTTCAGCGAGGCGAAGCTGATCGGCCTTGGCTACGCCTTCGAGCAGGCCACCAAAGCCCGCCGGCGGCCGGCGCATACGCCCGGCCTGTCCGGCGAGTCGATCGTCGTGAAGTAGCCGTTACTGCGGCTGCGGCACGATGCGGATGTAGGGCCGCGGCGCCTGCCAGCCGTTGGGGTAGATCTTCTTCGCCTCGTCGTCGCTCACCGAGCCGGCGATGATCACGTCCTGGCCCTGCTGCCAGTTCACCGGCGTGGCCACGCGGTGCTTGGCGGTGAGCTGCAGCGAGTCGATCACCCGCAGCACCTCGTCGAAGTTGCGGCCGGTGGTCATCGGGTAGGCGATGAGCAGCTTCACCTTCTTGTCGGGGCCGATGACATAGACGTTGCGCACCGTCTGGTTGTCGGCCGGCGTGCGGCCGTCGCAGCTGTCGCCGGCGTCGGCCGGCAGCATCCCGTAGAGCTTCGACACCTTGAGCTCGGGGTCGCCGATCATGGGGAAGTTCGGCTTGTGGCCCTGCGTCGCTTCGATGTCGGCGGCCCAGCCGGCGTGGCGGTCGACCGAATCGACGCTCAGGCCGATGATCTTGGTGCCGCGCTTGTCGAACTCGGGCTTCAGCTTGGCCATGTAGCCGAGCTCGGTCGTGCAGACCGGCGTGAAGTCCTTGGGATGCGAGAAGAGCACCGCCCACGAGTTGCCGATCCAGTCGTGGAACTTGATGGGGCCCTCGGTGGTCTGGGCCTCGAAGTCGGGGGCCACACTGCCGATCGAAAGAGACATGATGCGAATCCTCCAGGGTGCGGACGCGCGGAGACGGGAAGTGACGCCCGCGGAGAACCCCCAGTCTTGATCGAAACGCCGCGCCCCCGCAGCCCCGACGTATGTCACGATCGCCACGCGTGAGCGACGGGTGGCCCTGAGCGCGTTCGATCTCCTGGTCGGCCTGGTGGCGGTGGCCGCCGGCGCCATCGCCTCGGTGTCGGGCTTCGGCATCGGCAGCCTGCTGACGCCCACGCTCGCCCTGCAGATCGACCCGCGGCTGGCGGTGGCGGCGGCATCGGTGCCGCACCTGGCCGGCACGGCACTCCGCTTCTGGATGCTGCGCGGCCACGTCGATCGCGGCGTGCTGCTGAGGTTCGGATCGGCCAGCGCGGCCGGGGCCTTCGCCGGCGCGGTGGCCGGCGCGTTCGTGCGGCCGGGCGCGCTGCGGTTCCTGGTGGGCCTGGTGCTGATTCTGGTCGGCGCGGGCGAGATCGGCGGCTGGATGCGCCGGCTGCGCTTCGACGGGGCCTCAGCGTGGGTCGCGGGCGCCGCGTCAGGCCTGTTCGGCGGCCTGGTCGGCAACCAGGGCGGCCTGCGTGCCGCCGCCATGCTCGGCTTCGCGCTGCCGAAGGCGTCGTTCGTGGCGACAGCCACGGCCATCGCGTTGGTCGTGGACGCCGCGCGGATGCCCGTCTACGCGGTGACCGACGGCGTGGACCTCACCGGCCTCGGGCCCCTCATCGGCCTGGCGACGGCCGGCGTGATCGTCGGCACCCTGATTGGCGAACGGGTGCTCAGCGCGATTCCCGAACGCGCGTTCCGCGTCGTCGTCGCGACGCTGCTGATTGCGCTGGGCGGCGTCGTCATCGCGACGGCGTGACAGCGTGATCTCCCAGCCGCTAGCCGCCAGCCCCTAGCCGCTATTTCGTCTTGGCGCCCGTGAGCCGCGCCACGCCCGACAACGTCGTTTGCGCCGCGTTCAACCCGAGCCGGAAGTCGTCGTCCGAGAACGTGGCGTAGACGTCGGTGGGCTGGTGCCAGTGCGGGTCCCAGCCGCTGCCGATGTGCACGCCGCGCTCGTTCTCGCGCAGGCTCACCGCCGCCACCTCGTCCATGAACGGCGTCGAGTCGGTGTTGGTCATGTGCGGGCCGACCTGCGCCGGGTAGTCGGTAGCGTACTCGGCGTTGGCGGCGTGGAGGAACCACGCCAGCTTCTGCGACTCGGCGGCCATGCGCGAGTTCGACTGGAACTCGATGTTGACGTCGGCTTCGGGCCGCTGCACCGGGCTGATGGTGCCGTCGGCGCGCGGCATGCCGTGGTCGAAGAGCATCATGTCGTGCTGGATCATCCCGAGCCATCTCGGCTCGGGATAGCGGCCCGACCCGGGCGGGTTCTCCTGGCCCTGCAGCCCCTTGCGCTGCTCCACGTAGGCGCGGGCGCCGTTCAGGCCGGTTTCCTCGTTGTTCCACAGCGCGAAGCGGATGGTCCGCTCGGTCACCACGTCGGACATGCTGAAGACCCGCGCCAGCTCCATCACCAGCGCGGTGCCCGAGCCGTCGTCGTTGGCGGCCTCGCCCCAGCCGTGGCCGTCCATGTGGGCGCCGATGATGTACATCTCGTCGGGCCGCGAGCTGCCCACCTTGGTGCAGTAGACCTCCTCGCGCGGGCCGGGGGTGGTGGGCTCGCTGTTGAGCGCGCGGAGCCGTTCGTCGGGCTGTCGCATCGGGTCGGTGTTGACGCCGGTCCGGGTGCGCATCCCGCGCGGCCGTCCGCCGCCGACGGCCCGGGCGTTGGGGTTCGGCGCGGCCGGCGGCGCCGGCTTGGCGGTGGGATTGGCGGGTGGCGCCGGCTCGAACGTGTACTTGATCCGCTCGGTGGCGCAGCCATAGCTCTTGAGCTGGGCCTCGATCCAGTCCACCGCCTTGCGGTTGCGCTCGGTGCCCTGGCGGCGGTCGCCGAACTGGGTGAGCCCCTTGATGGTGGCCTTGTAGCGCTCGAGGTCGAGGCGCCCGACCAGCGCGCGCACCGGGTCGGAGGCAGCAGGTGCCGGCGGTTGGGCCTGGGCGACGAGCCCGGCTGAGCCGATGAGGGCGAGAGCTGCCACGCGTGCCAATCCGTGCATACGGGTTCCCCTAAGGGCTGCATACTAATCGACTTCCGGCCCGTCGTAGCCGGCGCGTGTGTCTATAATGGACAGCGCTGACCTCGATCCCAGCGAGGCTGGCCACAACCAGACTTCCAGTCAGCGAGAGGTGTCATGTCAATCCAGTTCCAAGCTCGTGCGACCGCGATGGGCGTCGCAGCCCTGGTCGGGCTGCTGACCATCGCCCTTCCCGCCGAGACCCTGGCCCAGGCGTCGGGCGACCGTGTGCACTCGGCGCGTCGTCTGGGCGGCCCGTCCCGGTTCACACCCGCGGTGCGCAACGTCAAGGCACTGCAGACCGCGTTCGCCCGGCCGCGCACCCAGCGCGACGTGACGACCGTGCTCCAGATCGCCGGCCTGTCGCACATCGAGGCCGATGTGAAGAAGGCCATCGCCGACGGCGCCGTGCGCGAAGTGACCATGGCGCCCGGCACCAACCTGCAGTGGATGGCGCTGCGCCGCGGCGGCACCCGCGCCGACATCCTGCGCCTGGTGCGTTGGGACGGCCCGAAGCCGTTCGCCGGCTTCGAGTTCGTGATCGACGACCTGAAGGAGACCTACACCTTCGTCATCCCGCAGGACTGCGGCAACCTCTCGCTGGTGAGCCGCGAGCCGAGCCGTGAGCAGGCGCGGCGCGATGCCGAAGCCGCGGCGGCGCGGGCCGAGGAAGCCCGCAAGGCCGAAGAGGCGCGGCGCGCCGAAGAAGCGCGCAAGGCCGAGGAAGCCCGCAAGGCCGCTGAAGCGGCGGCGGCCGAGGCAGCGCGCAAGGCCGACGAGGCGCGGCGAGCCGAAGAGGCGCGCAAGGCCGCCGAAGCGGCGGCGGCCGAGGCAGCCCGTCAGGCCGAAGCGGCCCGGCTGGCCGAAGAGCGCGAGCTGTCGTTCCGGCCCTTCGTGGCCGGCTTCTTCGGCAAGCAGCGCCGCCAGTACGACGAGAACGACCCGGCTGGCCTGGGCACGGCGTTCCTGCCCGGCTTCTGCGATCCGCTGGTGGGCGCCAAGGTGGGCTTCGAGAAGAAGCTCGGCACCAGCCAGTGGGTGGTGGCGCCGGCGGTCGGCTTCGCGTTCAACACCGACGAGGCCGATCGCAGCAGCCTGTTCGTGGACGGCGAGTTGAACTACAAGTTCAACAACGGCGGCTACGTGGGCACCGGCCTGGGGCTGTGGGACTTCACGCACAGCGACTCGCTGACGCCCAACGCCCTGGTGCACTTCGGCATCCCGCTGTGGAAGGCCGCCGACCAGCGGACGCTCTACTTCGTCACCGAAGGCCGGGTGTTCTTCGACCGCGCCAGCGACATCGACAGCAACTACCAGTTCTGGGGCGGTCTCCGCTTCCTGTTCCGGTAAGCGCGACCTCGAGTCGAGACATCGACGCCGGCGAGCCCCGAGGGGTTCGCCGGCGTTTTCGTTTGGGGACAATCCCCAGACGTGTCAGCGGCCGAGGGCGACGCCGAGGGTGCCGGCGACGCGCAGGTGCGGCTCCCAGCCGAGGCGCGCGTCCACGGCGGCGAACACCCGGTCGTTGAGCCAGGTGCGGACGCCGGCGCCGACGGTGAACGCCCCTTCGGTGCTGGTCGAGGTGCCGGAGAAGAATCGCTGGGTGTGACGGAACAGGCCGCCGCCGGCGACCAGGTACGGCGTGGTGCGACGCGGCTTGGCCGCCGTCGGACCCAGCACGTCGAAGATCACGTTGCCGGTCAGGATCAGGTCGCGGTCGGATCCGGGCCCGACCATGTATTGCACCTCGGGTCCGATGCTGACGCGCCGCGAGACGTACACGCGCGCGCCGGCGCCGAACAGCGTGTGGTGGACGATGCCTTCGTCGCCGAATCCCGCCCAACCCGCGCTGCCTTCCACGACCGGCGCGGGCCGGGCGGCGTCCTGGGCCGCCGCCGTCGCCGCCGTCCCGAGCATCAGCGCCGCCGCCAGGGCGCCTGGCGCCCATATCCGTCGAGTCACGTCGAAGTTCCTCCGCCGGTACATACGATGCCGCCACGCGCCCTGGTGCTCGGAGCGCAGTGGACGCCGTTCAGTGCCTGGCACCAAACATTCACGGTGGCAGTCTCGTCTATATGCACGACCGCTATATCCACTATGGCTACAGTTGACCCTGCCGCCGTCGCCGCCCAGCTGCCGCTCCCACCGGCCAGCTTCCACATCCTGCTGGCCGTCGCCGACGAGGACCGCCACGGCTACGCCATCATCCAGGAGGTGGCCGCCCGCACCGGCGGCGAGGTGCGGATGAGCGCCGGCACGCTCTACCGCTCCATCCAGCGGATGGTCGAACAGGACCTCATCGAGGAAACGGCGGCCCGGCCAGCCCCGGAGATCGACGACGAGCGGCGCCGCTACTACCGCATCACGCCGTTCGGCCGCGCGGTGGCCCGCGCCGAGACCGAACGCCTGCAGGCCATGGTGCGCATCGCCCACGCCACCGGCGTGGTGCCGCGGCGGGCGTGATGACGTTCTATCGCTGGCTCCTCCACCTGTGCCCGGCCGCGCTCCGCGAAGAGTACGGCGACGAGATGGCCGCGACGGCGGCCCACCAGCTGCAGGGCCGCCGCGGGCTGGGATGGCTGGCCGGCCTGCTCGGCGCCTTGAGCGACGTGGTGGCCACCGCGGTGCGCGCGCACCTCGACATGGCCGCGCAGGACGTGAGCGACGCACTGCGCACGTGCCGTCGCAACCGCGGCTACGCGGCCGCCGTCGTCGCGGTGAGTGCCTTGGGCGTCGGCGCCGCCACCGCGGCGTTCTCCCTGGCCGACCACGTGCTGGTGCGACCGTTGCCGTTCACGGAGCCAGACCGGCTGGTGAAGCTGTGGCAGGACCAGTCGCATCGCGGCTACTCGCGCATGGAGCTGTCGCCGGGCAACTACGACGACTGGCGCCGGCAGAGCCGATCGTTCGCGTCGATGGCGGCGTTCTCGAACGCGTCGGCCAACGCCCTCACGCAGGCCGGGCCGCTGCGTCTCGACGTGACGCTGGCGACGACAAGTCTGTGGGAGACGCTGCAGGCGCAGGCGGCCCTCGGACGCACGTTCGTGACCGCCGACGAGACGTCGGGCGGGCCGCCGCCCGTCGTGTTGAGCGACGGCCTGTGGCGCTCCGTGTTCGGCGCCCGCCCTGACATCCTCGGCGAGGCGCTGACGCTCAACGGCACGCCGCACGTCGTCGTCGGCGTGATGCCGCGCGGCTTCGAGTTCCCGTCGCGGACCGTCTCGCTGTGGATGCCGCTGTGGTTCACGACGGCGGACTTCGAGAACCGCGGCAACGTGTTCCTGCAGGCGATCGGCCGGCTGGCGCCCGGCGTCACGGCGGCGCAAGCGCGCGCCGACCTGAACGTGGTGGCCGCCGGTCTGGCCAAGGCCTTTCCCGAGGCCAACGACCGCACCGGCGCGACGGTGATCCAGCTGCGCGACGAAGTGACCCGCCAGTCGCGGCTGATGCTGTGGGCGCTGGCCGGCGCCTCGCTGGCGGTGGTGCTCATCGCCTGCGCTAATCTCGCCAGCCTGCTGCTGGCGCGCGGGGTGCAGCGCCAGCGCGAGCTGGCGGTGCGGATGGCGATGGGCGCGCGGCCGCGGCGCATCGCGCGCCAGGTGCTCACCGAGAGCCTGCTGCTGTCGATGGGCGGCGGCCTGCTCGGCGTCGGCCTGGCGGTGCTGGCGGTGCCGCGCGTGGCCGCGCTGGTGCCGACCTCGCTGCCGATCGCGGCGGCGCCCACCGCCGATCTTCGCATGCTGGCCGTGGCCGCGCTCGCCACCCTGGCCACCGGCCTCGGCTTCGGTCTGATACCTGCCTGGCGCCTGGCGCGCGGGCCGCAGAGCGCCGACCTGCGCCAGGGCGGCCGCGTGTTCGGCGGCGCGTCCGCCGAGCGGATGCGGTCGGCGTTCGTCGTCGCCGAGGTGGCGGCGGCGGTGGTGCTGCTGGTGACCGTCGGGCTGTTCGTGCGCGCGCTGTGGCGCGTGCAGGACGTCGATCCCGGCTTCGACCCGCGGGGGGTCGTCTCGGCGCGCACCACGCTGCCGTTGCCGAAGTACGCCACGGTCGCCAGGCGCGAGCAGTTCTACACCACGGTGCTCGACGAGGTGCGCGCCGTGCCCGGCGTGTCGAACGCGGCGTTCACCAGCTTTCTGCCCATGGTGATGCGCGGCGGCATCTGGCCGGTGATAATCCCCGGCGTCACCGTGCCCGACGACGCCAGGGCCGCCAGCCTGCGCTTCGTGACGCCCGACTACTTCGCGACGCTGCGCATCCCGGTGTTGCGGGGACGCAGCCTCACAGCGAGCGACACCCGAACGTCGACCTACGTCGCGGTGGTGAGCCGCTCGTTCGCGGATCTCTATTGGCCTGGCGAGGACGCCCTCGGGCGCCACTTCACCATGGGCACCGGGGCCGGCGACCGCGAGGTGATCGGCGATCGCACCATCGTCGGCGTGGTCGGCGACGTCCGCGTGCGCGGCCTCGAGCGCGACAGCGAACCGCAAGTCTACCTGCCGTCGACGCAGGTGGATGACGGCGCGGTGGTGTTCTACGCGCCGAAGGACCTGGTGGTCCGCACCGCCGGCGATGCCGCCTCCGTGCTGGCCGCGATTCGCCGGGCGGTGGCGCGTGCGGACAGCGAGCAGCCGGTCTCCGATGCGCGGCTGTTCACCGACGTCCTCGAGCTGGAGACCGCCTCGCGCACGGTGCAGGCGCGCGCGCTAGGTACGTTCGCCGTGATCGCGATCGTGCTGGCGTGCCTTGGCATCCACGGCCTGCTGGCATTCGTCGTCGCCTCGCGCACGCAGGAGATCGGCGTGCGCATGGCCTTCGGCGCCCGTCCATCCTCGGTGATGTGGCTGGTGCTGGGCCGGACCGCGCTGCTGGCTGCTGTGGGCGTGGCCGTGGGACTGGGCGCCGCTTTCGCGGTGAGCCGCTCGGTGCAGGCGCTGCTGGCCGGCGTCAGCCCGGCCGACGCGCCGACGTTCGCGGCCGCAGCGGCGATCGCCTTCCTGGTGGCGCTGGCCGCGAGCGTGCTGCCGACGCGCAGCGCCGTTCGCGTCGACCCCTTGGCCGCGATCCGCACCGAGTAGCCGCGGCGCGGCGGCTCCTGGCATCATTGGGGGCGTGTCGGCGGCGCTCCTGGTACTGGGACTCGTGCTGGTGGCGCTCGGCGTCGCGCTGCTGGCCCTGCCGGCGGCCCCGGCCATTGCCATCATCTTCGCCGGCGTCGCCAGCGTGGCCTGGGCCGACGCGTTCACGCGCATCGGCGGCCTCACGCTCGGCGTCCTCTTCCTGCTGACCATCGTCGGCTCGCTGGCCGACAACGTGGCCACGCTGTTCGGCGCGCGCAAGGCCGGCGCGTCGGGGTGGGGCGTGGCCGGTGCGGGTCTCGGCATGCTGGTGGGGCTCGCCTTTGGGTTGCCCGGTATCGTGATTGGTCCGGCGCTGGGGGCGTTCCTCTTCGAGCTGCTGCGCAATCCCGATCTGAAGCGCGCCGGCTGGGCCGGCCTCGGCGGCCTGTTCGGATTCGTGCTCGGCATCGTCGCCAAGTCGTTCTTCGGCATGCTGATCGTCGGCATCGCCGCCCTCGCCTACTTCTTCTAGGAGCTCGATGCCCGTCGCCAGACGCTGTTCCGGATGCGGCGCCACGCTGAACGACCCCCCGGGGGGCGCGACGTCGATCACCTGCCGGTTCTGCGGCCTGGCGCACGACCTCGCCACGAGCCCCGGCGCGGTGCGCGTCGGCACGCCGGTGGTGATCGAGGTCGGCCAAGCGGTACGGCGCACCAGCGCGGTGGCGGCCGCGGTGATCCTCGGTGTGGTCGGCGTGGCGGCGGCGATTGGCGGCTACGTGGCGTGGCGGGTCACCCGCGATCCAGCCGTGGTCCAGCAGCTGAGCACGCTCACGCAGCGCGTGCCGGAGACCACGGCGAGGACGACGCGCGACGCCGATCGACGCCTCCCGCCCGCCGAACTGGCCACCCTCACCACGTTCGGCTGGCATGCGCTCGACGTGCCCCCACCGCCCGGCGGCTTCGCCGCCTTCGAGCCGGAGGCGGCGCTGCCGTGGGCCATGGACATCGCCCGTGCGTGGGCCAGCGATGCGGTGCTCACCCGGATCGACATCGGCCGGGTGGACACGACCGGCGTCGTCGATCTCGGTGGCGAGACCACCAGCGGCTATCGCTTCTCGTCACCAGAGCGTCAGCAACGCTGGAGGCAGGAGACCGACGCCGGCGCGAAGAGCCCGACGCGCGTCGGCATGCTGTTGCAGATCCAGGGCACGACCGTTCGCGCGCTCGTCGAAGAGGGCCGCAACTCCACCGACCGCCCCGCCCCAGCTCCTGGGAAGATTCTGCCGCTGCCCGAGGTGCTGATGCGTGCCAAGGCGCGGCGCAACGGCGTGCCCGAGCGGCCGTTCTACGGCGGCTACCTGATCCACCTGCCGCGCGAGGGCTGGGTGTGGTACTTCAGCGCGCCGTCAGGCGACTCGTTTCCACGAGCCCGCGCCTCCGACGGTCGGACATACCCGTACTGACGACGGCGTCGGTCAGCTCACGGGGCGCGCCGGGCGGGGTAACCCGGACACCGGCCCTCGATGGCCCGGTAATCCACCGTCAGCTCCTCGCCGGCAGCGATGTCGCGCACCGCGACGTCGATCCCGTGCGGTTCGAGCGGTTCGGCCCGCAGGTTGGGATGGTCGCTGTGGTTGACGAAGCGGTAGTCGTCGCAGCACAGGACGAATCGTTGCAGGTTCGCGTCGATGTAGCCGTAGTGGCGCATCACGGCCACGAAGTGCTCCGGCTGGGCGTCGAGCGCCCGCGGGTCGAGGTCGAGATCGAAGCCCCGGGTGAATCGCCACACCGCGGTGCCGGCCGCGATCGGCGCCGCCGCGAACACGCCGAGTCCGTGGATGGGGCTGCGATCGAGGCGCGTCGGCACGAGCAGCATGGGATGCGGCGGCAGCGGCTACCGGCGGTAGCGCGGCTCGTACAACTGGACGGTGAATCCGCCCGGCACCTTGAAGTGGGTGACGAACCCGTAGCCCCGGTCGGCGACCTCCTCGGTGAACTCGACGCCGCGACCCTTCAGCTCGGCGACGGTCCGCTCGATGTCGTCACAGTAGAACGACAGCGCGGCCGTGCCCGACGGCAACCCGTCGTCGCCCTCGGCGGGGTGGACACCGAGGTCGGCTTCCGGCGGGTCGAAGATCAGCCAGCCGTCGCCGACGTCGGTGCCGCGCAGGCCCAGCTTGTCACGAAGAAAGTCGCGCAGCGCCGCCGCCTCCGAGGAATAGAACATCGCGTGCATGCCGCGGATCATGGGACCTCCGTGCGGTGAGGCGTCACGGTACCACGACGTCGGCCCGGTCACCGTGCCATCGGCGTCGTCAGTCCGACGTCGGCCTCCCGCCGGCGCAGGCGACGGAGCATCCGCGAATCGCTGGTGTCGGCAACCCAGGAGGGTCGGTCGGTGGTTCGCAACTCAGGGAGAACCGCTGCCGTCAGTCTGTTGTTCGCCGTCACTTCGCCGTTGTCGTGGTTGAGCCGAAACTCGAGACACAGCCACGATTCCTGGCTCTGTCTGCACGCAGCCACCAGCGAATAGCCGGCGAAGGCGTTCGTGGACCATCTCGTCGGCGGGGGTGTTCCGTGCACCGCCAGACGTCGATCCACGTGTTCTCTCAGCGTCTGCCCGTCCGGCATCGCGAACGCCCGCACCTGGCCTCCCCGTTGCCTATCGAAATGCCCCGACATGAACAAGCCGGTCAGCTGGACATACAACACGACCAGCAGCAGCACGATGTTGCCGCATAGCGCGAGAAGAACGAACCGCCAGTGACGACGCAGAATCCGCACGACTCAATGCCTGTCCGGCGGGTGTCTCGTCCACGTCGTCAGGTAGTCCGGATCGACTACGACCTCTGCGGTGGACGTCAACCGATACTCGCCAGGATCGGCTGGTGCGTAGGATTCGGGATCGGGCGGCAGCCAATGTTCAACGCCGTCGGTGGCACGGATGATGACCCCCTTGTCGGCGTCAACGCTGATCACCCGGCCGTGGACCTGCCAATGGCGGACGACCTCGCCGTGACGGTCGACGTCGGTCACGCCGGCCAGCACGTACGTGCCCTGCAGTGCTGCGGCGAACCGTGCGAATTCGTCGGACATCTGGTCGCTGTTTCCGGCGCCTGCCCTGGCAGTGTAGCCACTCGGGTGAGTCGAGCGGCGGTGCGCCCGGATTCTGGCTGCCGATCCGGGCAACGGCGTGGTGCTGGCTGAGCCGCCGGGGGCGGTCGCTAGCCGCGCGGCCAGCCGGGCTAGCGGATGAACGCCGCCGGCGCCTTCCCGACGACCCACGTCGTCATGCAGCGCTGGTCCTGCACGATGGTCGTCTTCAGGGGGTCGAGCAGGCTGCCGCGAAGGCGCCGCGTCGTGGACATCAGCCGGGCTTCATCGATCAGATACCGCTCGCTGCCGTCGGGCAGCAGGAACCGGCCGTCGCCGAGCGGGTGCATCCGGTCGGCCATGCCGATCGTGGACGCCAGGCGCGCGAACAGCAGGCCGCCGGGCGTGAGCACCCGCCACAGGCCATCCACCATGGCGTCGAAGTGCGCGTGGTCACGGGCGAAGTGCAGCACGGCATTCGCGAGCACGACGTCCATCGAGCCGTCGGCGAACGACGGCTGCTCCATCGGCTCGGCGCGGAAGCGGTCGGCAGGCGTGCCGGGCGCGAGCGTGGCCGCCAGCGCCCGCACATGCGCTGCGGCCGCCGGGTCGGGGTCGCTGCCGTACACCTCGAACCCCTCGCGCAGCAGGTAGACCAGGTTGCGCCCGCCGCCACAGCCGGCGTCGAGGATCCGCTGGCCCGGCCCGATGCGCCCGCGCAGCAGCTGGTCGAACAGGTAGATGTCGATCTGGCCGAACTGGTCCTGCAGCGTCATGGATAGCGACCTGAAGCTCGGCCTGCGTACTGTGAGCTCTTCCCCGAGCCCCGAGCCCCGAGTCCCAAGCCCCGGTCCTTATTCGATCGTCCTGATCCGGCCCTCGCCGGCACGCTCGAGCGCCGCGGTGAGCGTCGGCGTCAGGTCGGCTGCCGGCTGCTGCACGCCGACCAGGATGTAGCCGTTGGTCACTTCCGGGTCGTAGAGCCGGGGCAGACGGCTGGGCAGCTTGGCGGTGATGAGCAGCGTCACCACCGTGGCGAGGATCGCGCCCAGCATCGTCATCTCGAAGATGACGATCAGGTTGGGCCACGGCGACACGATCGGCATGCCGCTCGTCACCAACGGCCACGCCTGCTGGGTGTAGCTGGTGAGCCAGTAGGCCACGCCGAGTCCGGTGACGCCGCCGAAGCCGGCGATCCAGCGCAGCCAGTTGGCGCTGTCGCGATGACTGAACTCGTACTCCTCGAACGGCTCGGACGACATCACGACGATATCGGCATCGGCGAGCCCGGCGGCGCGCAAGCCGTCGACGGCGCGTTGGACCGCGTGCGGGTCGTCGTAGAGGGCGTAGAGGGCGGTCATGGCCTGGCCCTCCACAGTTCGGCCATCTCGTCCTCGTGCCCGGCGGTGTCGGGCGCCGGCGGGTGCGGCTGGTTGCCCACCTTCATCTCCCAGATCGAGATGATCGGCACGAACTTGGAGAACAGCATGTAGAGCAGCGCCATGGCGGCGAACGTCGCCGCCATGATGGCGAGTTCGGGCGGCCGCGGGCTGTAGCTGCCCCAGCTGTAGGACAGTTCCTTGTGGGCGAGGCCGGGAATGATGATGAGGAACCGCTCGAGCCACATACCCAGCAGCACGCCCAGCGACGCCACCACGGCTCCGCCGATCGTCCTCAGGGCGCGGAACGACAGGATGACGAGCGGCAGCACGAAGTTGCAGACCACCATCGTCCAATAGAGCGGCGCGTACTGGCCGCGCTGGGTCGCCCAGAACACCGCCATCTCCGACGGCGAGTTGCCGTACCACACGGTGAGCCGCTCGCTGAACACGAAGTAGCCCCACAACAGGCTCATCAGCAACAGCAGCTTGGCCAGGTTGTCGAAGTGCACCGGGTGCAGGTAGGCCTCGAGCTTCAGCATCCGGCGCAGCACCGCCATGGCGATGATGAGCGCGGCGATACCGCTGAAGATCGCCCCGGCGACGAAGTAGGGCCCGAAGATGGTCGAGTGCCACATCGGCACATGGGCCATCGAGAAGTCGAACGACACGATGGTGTGCACCGACACCGCCACCGGGATGATGGCGATGGCCATGATCTGCATGCCGGCCTCGAGCCGGTGCCACTGCTTGGTGGTGCCTTGCCAGCCCAGCGCCAGCGCGCCATAGACGCGTTTGCGCCAGCCGGTGGCGCGGTCGCGCACCAGCGCGAAGTCGGGAATCATCGGCAGCAGCAGGAACAGCAGGCTGCCGGTGAGATAGGTGTTGATCGCGAAGAAGTCCCACACCAGCGGGGAGCGGAAGTTGGGCCAGATCTCGCGGCTGCTGGGATACGGCGCCAGCCAGAAGAACAGCCACGGCTTGCCGAGGTGGATGATCGGGAACATCGCGCCGATCATCAGCGCGAACACCGTGATCACCTCGGCGCAGCGGGTGACCGGCCGGCGCCAGCGGGCATTGACCAGGCGCAGGATCGCCGAGATCAGCGTACCGGCGTGGCTGATGCCGATCCAGAACACGAAGTTGGTGAGGTAGAACCCCCAGTACACCGGCCAGTTGATGCCGGCGACGCCGATGCCGTACCAGATCTGGTAGGCCCACGCCGCCGCGCCGCAGAGCACGACGGTGGCCAGCGCCAACGCCGCGCCGTAGAACCACACCGAGGTGCGGAACAACGGACGGACGAGGTCGTCGGCCAGCGGGTTATTGACCGTCCGACTCATGCCAGGGCTGCCTCTGGAGGTAGGTCACCTTCGGCTCGGCGCCGAGATCTTCGAGCAGCTTCGTGCCGCGCGGCGAGTGCGCCAGGCGCGCCGCCCGGCTCTCGTGGTCGTTGAGGTCGCCGAAGATGATGGCGCCGGACGGGCAGCCCTGCGCGCACGCCGGCTGGATGTCGCCGTCGTGCAGCTCGCGGCCTTCGGCCTTGGCCGTCTGCTTGCCCGCCTTGATGCGCTGCACGCAGAACGTGCACTTCTCCATCACCCCCACCTCGCGGACCGAGACATCGGGGTTGAGCTGCAGGTGGAGCGGCTTGTCCCACTGCGGGTTGAAGAAGTTGAAGAACCGCACGTTGTACATGCAGGCGTTGGCGCAGTAGCGCGTGCCGATGCAGCGGTTGTAGACCTGCGCGTTCAGGCCTTCGTCGGTCTGGTGGGCGGCATAGGTCGGGCACACCGCCTCGCACGGCGCGTTGTCGCACTGCTGGCACAGCACCGGCCGGAACTTGACCTTCACGTCGGGGAAGTCGCCCTCCCAGTAGCGCTCGACGCGCAGCCAGTGCATCGCGCGCCCGCGTGCCGCTTCCTGCGGCCCGGCGGTCGGGATGTTGTTCTCGGCGTGGCAGGCCGTCACACAGGCTTCGCAGCCCGTGCAGCGGTCCAGATCCACGACCATGCCCCAGCGATGTGCCATCGCGGCTAACCCCTTCCGCTCAGGTGAGCGGGCCGTTCGCGCGTGGCGCCGGCGAAGAGAATCAGGCGGCCGTCCTTGTCGGCCACCTTGCGGACGGCCACGCGCGTGGCCGCCCAGGCGAGCTGCCCGGTGGCGGGCTCGACCGACGGCGCCAGGATCGGCAGCGGGTTGCTGCCGCGGCCGCTCGCATAGCGCGTGAACTGCTCGTGGCCCTGCCCCACCGGCATCGCCAGCGTGTCGGGCCCCAGGCCGGGGGAGATGACGACCGGCGCCTGCAGTGTGCCGTGCGCGGATCGCACCTCCACGATGTCGCCGTCGCCGATGCCGAGTGTCTGTGCGGCGGCGGCATTCAGCTCGACCCAGCTGCTCCACATCGCCGTGGTCAGCGGATCGGGCAGCTCCTGCAGCCACGGCAGGTGGGCCAGGCTGCCGTCCACGAACGCCTGCGACGGATACGGCAGGAAGTGGAACGGGAGTTCCGCTGCGTCACCGGCGAGCGCCGGCGGCTGCCACGCCGCGGGCGACGTGCCGGCGGGCAGCGCCGCGGTCGGGGCGGCTGGCGCCGGCGCGGCCTCGACGGTCGCCTGCAGCATCTCTTCGAAGGTCTGCCACGCCAGCGGCGGCGTGATCGGCTGTTTCAATCGGCGGCTCACGTCGAGCAGGACATCCGGCGTCGAGCGGGTGTCGTAGAGCGGCTTCGCCGCCGGGCCGGCGACGGCCGTCACGAAGGCGGCCGCGCCCGACTCGGGCGCCGACTCGGTCCACGATTCCAGGAACGTGTGATCGGGCAGTACGAGGTCGGCGTGGGCGCTGGTCTCGTCCACGAACGAGCCGAGGCTGACGATGAACGGCACCTGGCGCAGCCATTCCCCCACCTTCCACGCCGCCGGCGCGGCGAAGAGCGGGTTGGCGTCGTCGAGCAGGAGCAGTTGCGGCGGCGGCGCGTCCAGCAGCGTGCGCAGGGTGCGCGTGGGCGCGGCCGGCGTGGCCGCCTGCGGCGTGAACAGCAGGCCACCCTCGACGCCGACGCTGCCGATGAGGGCATTCAGCGCGTTCACGGCCAGAGCCTGCGCCAGTCCGTTGGTGTGCGCCAGCGGCGCTCCGCCAATCGTGACCACCGCCGGCCCGTGCTGCGCCAGCTCGCGCGCCAGGCGCTCGATCCGCGAGGCCGCGACACCGGTGATCGTCTCCACCGCTGCGGGGCTGAACGCGGGCAGGCCGGCGGCCCAGCCGTCGATCAAGGCGCCGGTGCGTCCTGCGGCGCTCTGCGGCCGCAGGCCCTCGCGGAGGATCACGTGCGCCAGACCGAGCGCGAGCGCGCCTTCGGTGCCCGATCGCACCGCCAGCCATTCGTCGGCGTTGGCGCCGGTCTGCGACATGCGCGGCTCGGCTTGCACGAACTTGGGCCGCACGCCCGGCCGGCCCTGACGCATGGCGCCGTAGGCCACCGCGTGCGCCAGCGGCGAGTTCCAGGTGCCGAGCAGATCAGCGCCGAGGTTGAGCAGGTAGCGCGCGTGCGCCAGGTCGTAGGTGGGGAGCTGGTAGCGGCCGAAGCTCAGCTCGTTGGCGCGGCGCAGCACCGCGTCGTCGAACACCTCGAAACTCACCGGCGCCGGCGCGCCGAGCCCGGCGAGGAACGCCTGCACCAGCTGCTGCCGCCGGCCGCGCCGCGGCTTGCCGAGGAAAGCGATCTGCTGCGGCGTGGCGGCCACGGCGTCGAGGCGCTCCACGAGCGTCGTCAGCGCCTGGTCCCAGGTGATCTCCTCGAACCGGGCCTGCCCGCGTTCGCCGGTGCGGCGCAGCGGCGCCACGACCCGGTCTGGGTGATACGTGACCTGCATGCCGGCCTGGCCGCGCACGCACAGACGGCCCTGGCTGAGCGGATGCGCCGGGTCGCCCTCGAGCTTCTTCACCAGGCCCATGCGCATCACGCCGGGCTGGCCGTTCCTGAACACCTCGGCGTCGCCGTCCATCACCTTGGCGGTGACACCGCAGCCGGCGGCGCACAGGCCGCACACGCTCGGCTTCCACACGGCGATGCCGGGCGTGATCTCTTCGTCGGGGATGAAGCGGACGAGCTGATTTTCGGGGTTGCCGCAGCTCGCCAGCGCCGCGGTGGTGCCGGTGATGGCCGTCACCTTCAGGAAGCGGCGGCGATCCATGGCGGAGGTCGGTGGAACCGGCGGCTGGCCGTTCATGTCGTCGGCGTCCTCTGTCTCAGTTGTGACAGGTGAGGCAGTCGTTCGACGCCTGCTTCTCGCGGTGGCAGTTCACGCAGAACGCCATGTCCATGTCCACGGCCCGCACCGCCACCTGCTGCGCCGCCTGGTTGCCGTGACAGGTGGAGCACTCGACCTTGGCGCGGATGTGCGGCGCGTGGTCGAAGCGCACGTGCGCCTCGCGCTGGTAGTCGTAGACGCGCTGCCACTGGAAGTCGAGGCCCTTCTCCTGCATCGCCGCCATCTGCTGGACCAGCGGCTTGTCGGTGGCGATCGCCGCGTGGCAGACCATGCAGGTGTTCACCGACGGCAGGCTGGCGCGCGGACCGCGCTCCACGCCCTCGTGGCAGTCGGTGCAGGCCAGCTCGTTCTTCAGGTGGATCTCGTGACTGAACGGGAACGGCTGCTGCGGCTCGGCGCGGAGATCGAAATGCGAGCGCACCGCCTCACCGACCGACCGTCGGGCCGGCGTGAAGACCGACGACGTCCCCCAGCGCGACGGCGTGTTCAGCCGCTCGGCCTGGGCCAGTTCGGAGGGATTCTTCCAGGCGTCGCACCCCGTCGCGGCGATGGCCGCGACCAGGGCGACGAACGCCGACGCGAGGGCCCACAGGGCCCCGCGGGGCCTACTTCTGCGCACTGGCCAGGCTGCGGACGTAGTTGACGACGTGCCAGGTGTCCTGATCGGAGAGCCGGCCCTTGAAGCCCTTCATCTTGAAGTCGGGGCCGGCGCCTTCCTGGATGACCACGAAGATCTCGCCGTCGGTGTTGCCGCGCGTCCACGTGGCGTCGGTGAGATCCGAGGCGCCCATCGATTTGGCGGCCGCGGTGTCGGCCTTGCCCGTGGCGCCATGGCACAGGCGGCACTGCTTCTGGTACAGCGCCTCCCCGGCGGTGACCGACGCGGGGTTGGCGGCGATCGGATTCTTCATCTTGGCGGCGGCGGCGCGCGGGGTGGTCTGTTCGCCGGCGGCGCTGGTGCCGATTGCCGCGACGAGGGACACCACGGCCCCCCACATCAACACGTTCAACTTGCCCATCCCGAACCGACTCCCTCGTGTGGCGTTCACGATGCCCGGACGCGACGGTATCAATGCGTCCAGAGCATCGACCGGGCCGACGGGCGACGAATCGTCACATATATAGGTGGTGATTGCAACTCGGTGTCACACGCTCGATTAACGATAGGTCGAGCTGTCACACTTCCAGCTCTTCCGTACACCTGCCTCTGGCTGGTGCCGTTCCGCCCATCAGCGGGAACCACGGGCGTGACGCCGCAACGCCGGCGAGTCACTGCCGGACCCGGGGCACGCCGGCGCGTGCCAGGCCGCCGATCTCGGCGACGAAGACCCGGTCGCGCGGGCAGTACCAGATGTGGTCCCGCTCCTCGAGGGGATGGTCGTGGTGGCGCGGGCACGCCGGCCAACCCGCGACCCCGGCCCCCTGCACCGCGCGCTGCACGTCGGCGATGGCGTTGGCGACCCGCTCTTGCGCGACGGGCCCGCCGCTGGCCGCCGACTCACGCAGCCGTCCGGATGCCTCGTCCACTGTCGCCGCCTGGGCCTCGCCGGCCGTCTGGGCGACGTCGCGGCGAAGCCGCGACAGGGTCCGGTCGAGATCGCCCGACGACAGCGGCCCGACGGCGTTCCGGCACGCGATCGTCCCGTTCTTGAGCACGCGCGGCCTGAGGCACGGCGCCAGCGTGACCCCGTCGGGCCGCTGGTGGCCGAACTCCACCAGGAGGATGTCGCTGACCGCGGTGGCTGCGGCGCCGCCGAATCCGGTCGCGTCCAGGCCGGCGCGCTGCCAGAGCGTGAACGCCGACTGCCCCCGCCGCTTGGCGTCGATCACGCAGCGGACGGCGTCGATCATCTGGCCGCGCGTCGCCGCGCCCTGCCAGAAATCCTCGGTTGACTCGACCGGCCGGTTCAGCTCGAGCAGAAAGATGCCGCAGTTGCGGTCCGCCGCTCCGATCTGCGCTTCGATCTGGGCGGCCACCCGGAGTGCGCTCTGCAGGCGGGGATCGCCCGGTGCGGGGGCGCTCTGCGCGGCGGCGACGCACGCCGCGGCCGCGAGACATCCCCCCGCCAGCCCGACCGTCCGGCTCCTGCGGCTCATTTCCCCATCGTAGCCGCGTCCGGGGCGAATGCTACTGGCCCGGCTTGTAGGTGCGCTCGGTGTGGCCCTCGAGCTGCTTCGGATAGAAGTAGACCTCGCGCAGGTTGCCGGTGGCGTAGCGTTCGGCCTGGTCGTTGAAATGCTTCGACGCGGTGTCGCTGCTGAGCCCGCCGGCGGTCACCGCCTTGGCGCGCACGCCGTCCTTGCCGAACTCCACGGCGGCCACGAAGCTGTTGCCGCTGGTGCCGTAGATCTTCCTGCTGCCGTTGTAGGCGCGGGCGCCGAAGGAGGCCAGCGACCCCCACCGCGCCGAGGCGAAGCCCACCGGCGTGCTCGGCTTGCTGTCGTCGAACGGGTGGACGATGGCCGGCGAGATGCGCTGGAAGCGGTTCACCTCGCCCCACGGCGTGGCCCAGGTGCCGAAGTCGGCGGTCAGCTTGTCCACGGCGGCCGACAGCGCCTCGAGCCGCTGCTGCGGCGTGGCTCTGGTGCGCAGGTACTCGTACATGGGCACACCGGCGGCACGGGCGGCGTCGGCCGACTTGCTCCACAGCTCCTCGCCCCAGAAGAAGGCGAGGGTCTGCGGCACCGAGTCCACCGCCCAGCGGTGATCCCAGGTGCGCAGCCGCTCGATCGGCTCCTTCAGCTTCGCCTTGAGGGGATTCGCCGCCGGCGCCTGGTCCCACGCCCGCACCAGCAGCGGCACCTGCACTTCGAACTCGGGCTGCTGGCTGTCGAACACCGTCGCCGTCAGCACGTCGAGGGTGTAGTCCTTCTTGCCGGTCAGCACGCGCAGGGCGTGGACGCCGCGCGGGTTCTCGCCGTTGCGGTCGAAGTAGGCGGGAAAGTCGCTCTTCTTCTTGCTGTTCGGGCCCGCTGCCGTGTAGGGCCAGTTGTTGGTGTTGTAGACCCAGCCGTTGGGCGGGTTCTCGACGCTCGGGCTGTCGTCCACGGCGTGCACGCCCTGCCAGTCGTTGGCCGGCACGCTGCCGTCCTGCGGCTTGGTCCAGTCGAGCTTCGGATTGCGCTTCGGCACGAAGTTCGAGTGGAAGTAGGCGATGTTGCCGTCGGCGTCGGCGTAGAGCGTGTCGTTCGACGAGTTGGTGTGGGCCTCCATCACCTGCTTGTACTCGGCGAGGGTCTTCGCCTTGGTGCGGCTGAACGATTGGATCAGCGCCTTGAGCGGCTGCTCCATCATCTGCACGGCGATCATCCTGCCGCCTTCCTCGCGCACCACCGGGCCGTGGTGCGTGCGATAGACGGTGAAGGTCTTCTCGGCCATGCCGTTCGCCGTCTTGTAGGGAATCGCGATCGTCTTGGTCTGGACCGGCCGCTCTTCGCTGCCGAACTTGTAGAACAGCCTGCCGTCCCTGGTGACGGTGGTGAGGAAGAACTCGTCGATGTTGTCCACGCCGCTCGACGTGTGCATCCAGCCGGCGCGTTCGTTGAAGCCCTGGTAGATGAAGAACTGGCCCCAGGTGAGGGCGCCGTAGGCGTTCAGGCCCTCCTCGCTGGTGACTTGGGCCTCCTCGCGGAAGAAGAACGAGGTGTGCGGGTTGATGAAGAGCAGCGCCTTGCCGCCCGTGGTGAGCTGCGGCGCGATCGCGAAGCCGTTCGAGCCGGTCGGTTCGGGCGGCACCGCTGCGTACATCGGATCCGGCTCGACCCGGGCCAGGGCCGCCGGGTTCTTGCCGTAGAAGGCTTCGAGGCGGGCGATCGACACGCTCTCGATGTCGCCGCCGATGCTGCCCTCGCTGAAGCTCAGCGCCATCCACGGCTCGAACTTCGTGATCACCCGCGGCGTCACGTTCGGGTGCGTGGCCAGGTAGTAGTTGAGCCCGTCGGCCCAGCCGGTCATGAGCGCCTGCAGCCACGCCGGCGCCTGCTCGTATTGCGCCCGCAGGTCCACCGGATCGATGAACAGCTTCATCCGCAGGTCGCGGTAGATCTCCTTCTCGCCTTCGGCCTCGGCCAGCCGCCCCATCGCGTTGATGAAGTTGGTCTCGACGCGGTTGAAGTCGTCCTCCGCCTGGGCGTACATCAAGCCGAACACCGCGTCGGCGTCGGTCTTGGCGGTGATGTGCGGAATGCCCCAGTCGTCGCGGGTGATGGTGACGCCCTGGGCGCGCGCCTGCAGCGCGGCGACTTCGGGCGGAACCGCCGGCGTTGGCGGCTCGCTCTTGCAGGCCGCCGTGATGACGCTGACGAGGACGACGAGGGCGAGGATGGAACGGCGCATGGATGCTCCGAATGCTTCAGCCACGACGGGATGATGCCGTGGGCGGATGGGATTGTGGCACAAGAGCGGGGACCGGGGACTGGGGAACGGGGACCGGGGACCGCGAGCGCATGCGCCGGGTTCAGGCCACTCGCTCGCCGACGCGCACCGTCACCTCGGACCCGACGGCGACGAAGGCCGAGCGAGGCGGCGCCGACAGCACCGCGGCGAAGTCGTCGCCGTAGAGGCAGGCCGGCGGGCCGGTGAACGACGCCCTGGCGGCGGTCCAGACCGCCCAGCGGGGGTGCTCGACCTGATACTCCAGGGTGCCGCCGTCGCGTTGGCGGGTGTAGCCCCAGTAGTGCTCGGTGATGAACTCGGCCTCGCTGCCTGGCTCGAGCGCGGTCGCCGGGCCGGTGACGACCGCGTCGAGCCGGTAGTCGGCGCCGGCGTGCTGCCAGGTGTAGCGCGCGTGTCCGCCGGCGGCGGCATCGAGGGCGATGTCGTGCGACATCGGTACCGCCAGGTACGGCTCGTTGTAGGTCCAGCGCGCCACCGCGGCGATGGCCGCCCTGGGCACCAGCTCGCGCACGAACACGACGGCCCGGCGCCGCTGCCCGGCCGGTGTCGTGTGCCGGACGTAGAAACGCAGGTTCACCTCCTCGAAGGTGCGATGGCCGGGCACCGGCACGCCGAGCAGGCGGGTGTCGGCGAAGAGGAATCCGACCAGGCTGACCAGGGTCTCGCCGTGCCAGTGGTCCAACTCTGTTCCGCGCGGCACCAGCGGGGCGAGCAGCGCCGCCGGGCACGCGTAGTTGAGCAGGACCAGGCTCTCCCAGCGCGCGGTCAGGAAGGTGCCTGGCATCGGCGCAGCGCTGGCGCGCTACGGGCGCATCACGACGGTCTTGCTCTGGTCGCACCTGGCCGGCAGCCCGGCGTCCTGGGGCGGCACGTCGCCCAGGTAGCAGCCCGGGATGAGGTAGAAGGTCTTGCGCGGCACCGGGGCGGCAGCGGGCGCCGGCTCCACGGTCGGAGGCGGCTCGAGCGGGCGCGTCGGCGTCAGCGTGCGACGCAGCGTGAGCGACGCCCCGGCGTCAGCGCGCATGTCGATGGCGTGCGTTTCGTAGCCGGGCGCGCGCAGCTCCACCCGGTAGCGCCCCGGTTCGAGGACGACCGGGCTACGTTCGTCCGCGTGGCCCACGAAGTAGCCGTCCAGGTGAACCTCGGCGGCGCCACGCGGTTCGACCTCCAGCCACAGCGTGGCGGTGGCGGGCTTCACCGGCGGCGCCGCCACGGGCGGCGCGGCCGGCAACGCGACGCCGGCAGCGACGGCCGGCAGGCCCCACCAGAAGAACGGCGGCACGCCGAAGTCGAGATCGACCTCCGGGCCACCGCCGCGCCCGCGCCACGGAGAACGCCCAGGCCCGCGCTGGCGACGCGGCGATTGGGCGGAGGGCGCGTGCGTCGTCGTCACCGGCGGTGCCAACCCAATCGGGCCGAGCGGCAAACCAATCGGGGCCAGCGGGAGGCCGATCGGCGGCAGCGTACCGGCCGCCGGCGGGGTTGTGGCGGGCGTGGGCCGGCCCCACTGGGCGTCGGCCACGGCTGGTGCGAGGGCGAGGGCCGCGGCGAGCAGGTAGCGCATGGCGGTTCCTGCCCCCACTATACCCCCGGGGTCGTGCGCGCAGGCGCGGCCAGCGACGGTCGAGCTTACGGAACGTTCGGCGGCTGCGGGCCGAAGCCGCGCGTCGCGTAGTCCATCAGCGTCTCGGCGAACAGGATCGCCACGAAGAAGAAGCTGAGGACGACGGTGAGCTTGGTGAGCCGGCTGCTGTACTTCACGTGCATGAAGAACAGGATGACCAGCGTGGCCTTGATCACGGCGATGGTCAGCGCCACCACCGGGTTCAACGCGCCGAGGTTGACGAACGCGGCGCCGACGGTGATCGCGCTGAGAACCATCAGCGCGGTGAAGATCGACAGATAGGTGCTGAGCGGCGAGACGTGAACAGAGGACATGGCGCTACTCAGTGCCGCTCGACGAGATAGAGGAGCGGGAACAGGAAGATCCACACGATGTCGACGAAGTGCCAGTAGAGCCCGGTCATCTCCACCGGGGCGTGCCATTCGCTGTCGAACCGGCCCTTGTGCGCCATCCACAGGATCACGAACAGGATGCCGATGCCGACGATCATGTGCAGCGCGTGCAGCCCGGTCATCGTGAAGTAGAGGCTGAAGAAGATCTGCGTGGTGCGCTGCAGATCCTCACGGCTCATCGTCAGGCCGCTGGCCGGCGGGTCGAGCGGCACGCCGATCTCGTCGGAGTGGTGGAAGAAGTCGAAGTGGGCGCCGGGCACGTGGAAGTGCTCGAACTTCAGCTCGTATTCGTAGACCTTGATGCCGAGGAACACCGAACCGAGGACGATGGTGCCGATCAGCCAGTTGACCGTGGCCTTGCGCTGGTTGGTCTGGGCCGAGCGCACTGCCAGCGCCATCGTCAGCGAGCTGCCGATGAGCACCACGGTGTTGATCAGCCCGGGTATGATCTCGATCGACTTGCTGGCCAGCGCGAACGCCTCGTAGTACCACATCCGGTACAGCGTGTAGGCGATGAACAGGCCGCCGAAGAACAGCACCTCGGTGAGCAGGAACACCCACATGCCGAGGGTGGCCGCCTCCCGCTGCTGCGCCATCGTGTCGAAGTGGTGCTGCAGCGCCGGGTGGTGCGCATGGCCGTGCCCGTGATCGGCGTGGCTGCCGTGGCCGTGCAGGGGCGTCGCCCCCTCGGCGTGTGCGTAGCCGTTAGACAAGCTTGGCCTCCCTCACGACGTGCGGCGTGTACTCGTACGGTTCCGGGATGTCGGTCGGAACCTCGACGAAGTTCTCGGTCAGCGGCGGCGACTGCGTGCGCCACTCCAGCCCCGACGCGCCCCACGGGTTGTTGCCCGCCGCCTCGCCGTACTTGAACGAGTAGGCGAAGTAGAGCACCGGCAGCAGGTAGCCGAGGCCGAGGATCGAGGCGCCGGCCGACGACAGCACGTTCAGCACCTGGAACTCGTCCGGATACATGTGGTAGCGCCGCGGCATGCCCAGGTAGCCGAGGACGAACTGCGGGAAGAACGTCAGGTTGAAGCCGGCGAAGACCAGGATGGCGCTGATTCGCGACCAGAACTCCGAGTACATCCGCCCGAAGATCTTCGGCCACCAGAAGTGCAGGCCGCCCAGGTAGCCCATGATCGCGCCGCCGACCATGATGTAGTGGAAGTGCGCGACGACGAAGTAGGTGTCGTGCA
>CAYUAX010000012.1:0-48908 GCA_964442845.1 uncultured Bifidobacteriaceae bacterium
ACGGGGTCACGACGTGCTCGCCGTCGATGATCTCGTGGCGCTTCCCGTCGTCGGGGAACAGCACGAAGTCGTCGTAGGTAAGGCGCATGTCGGCGCGTGCCGTTGGCGAGCGCATCGGATCCTCCCCAGCCATGCACGGAGTCTACATCCGGCCATTGCACGGGACAACGCGAGCGCCGTGCCGCCCGAGTACTCACGCGAATCCGTAGATCATGTGGGACGTTGGTGGTGCAGACCATGGACCACCGCGCTAGGTGGACATCTTTGCTCTCTGACCGCTGTACGTCATGCGCAGGTCTTGCGACCACGCGGCGCGCGGCTCCCTGCGCATGCGAGTTTCCCGCGTAGTCTCGCGCATGGCCGGTGGCCAACCACTTGGCAGCCCCGTCGCAATGCGTCGGGTGTGTCCCCGCGCAGAGTACTCGCCCGCGTCATGAGCGGGCACCATGACGCCAGCATGCGTTTCGTCGATCTCCTGGGACTGATGCACGCCCTCGGCTTCAGGGAACGCACCCGGGGCGGTCATCACATCTTCGGCATGCCAGGCGTGGTCGACATCATCAATCTGCAGGCGCACGGATCCGCCGCCAAGCCGTACCAAGTGCGCCAAGTGCGCCAGGCGGTCATCCGCTACAATCTGAAGCTGGAGGGCTGACGTGCACAAATACGAGCTCGTCGTCACCTGGAGCCCCGAAGACGACGCCTTCGTGGTCGACGTTCCAGAGCTGCCGGGCTGCATGGCCCACGGCGACACGCCCGCCGAAGCCGTTGCCAACGCGCAGGACGCCATCAGCCTCTGGCTCGACGTGGCGACGGACATGGGACGCCCGATCCCGACGCCGCGCGGACGACTCCTCTCGGCCTGAGCTCACGCCGGAACGGCACCAGCGCTCCCGACGGCCGCCCGGACAGGACACACGCGGCGCTGCGGCCGGGACGCTTCTTTCGTGCGAAGCATCGAGCGGCTGCTGGGCGCCATCGGGCCCGGTATGCGCGTCCCGGGTGTGAGCGGCCACCGACGGCCGGCAGCGTACTTCGAAGCCTAAACCGTTAAGGCGCTCCCGGCCACGCGGCCTTCGGTGAACGCGCGATGGGGCGCGAGCCGCAACTCCAGATCCGAGGCGGCCGCTTGTGTTTCCACCGCCAGCACTGGCCCCACCCCATCAGCTTCTCGAGGCTGTTGTCGCCCACGGCCGTGTCCTGCCACCCAGCCCGGATCAGGGCATCCTTCGACACGACCACATTCGGACGGCGCACGAGCAGGTGCAGCACCTCGAACTCGTGCGGTGACAACCCGACGGGCTCACCGGCGCGAGACAGCGACCTGGTGCGCGAGTCGAGCCGGTAGGGTCCAAAGGCCACCTCGGCCGCTGGCAGCATGCGCCGATGCTAGTAGAGGACCCTCGCGACCCACAGGCGCTGCCGCACGACAGTGTGCAAGCCCCCGCGGGCGCAGGTTCCGGAACCCGCGGACCTCCCGTCCCCACCCTGCGGGGGTCCTGCCGCAGTGGCGCGGACCTGCAAGTGGTTGCCGGGAAGCGACTTCGTAGCCCGTGGAAAGAGCCGTCCGCGGACCGGGGAAGTGAGTCCGCGTTTCTGGTGCCTGCCGCGCAAGGTCCTGACCGCTTCGACCGCGGCGTCCGCCCGCAGCTCCGCCCGGCTCTACAGGGGGTGCGGGCACTGCGCCAGTGAATCCGCGCGCCCGAGGCCGGGAGCCGATTGGCGGTGGGACAAGGTCCGTCGCATACGGCTGCGGATTTGGCCATTGCTACCAAAGGTCCGGGCGGCGCTTCAGTGACCCTGCGTGGTGCGCCGGTCGGTTTCGCGGCCGCGACAGGGGGAGCGCGAGCCGGGGACGGAGGTGGGCGCGAAGAGGAAGTAGCCTGCGGGCCTGCGCCCTACGTCACGCTGGTCGAGCATGACCTGGCTTTGTCACGCTCATCGGTATGCACGACCGCGTTCCTTCGAAAATGTGCGGGGGTCCTGCCGCAGTGGCGCGGACCTGCAAGTGGTTGCCGGGAAGCGACTTCGTAGCCCGTGGAAAGAGCCGTCCGCGGACCGGGGAAGTGAGTCCGCGTTTCTGGTGCCTGCCGCGCAAGGTCCTGACCGCTTCGACCGCGGCGTCCGCCCGCAGCTCCGCCCGGCTCTACAGGGGGTGCGGGCACTGCGCCAGTGAATCCGCGCGCCCGAGGCCGGGAGCCGATTGGCGGTGGGACAAGGTCCGTCGCATACGGCTGCGGATTTGGCCATTGCTACCAAAGGTCCGGGCGGCGCTTCAGTGACCCTGCGTGGTGCGCCGGTCGGTTTCGCGGCCGCGACAGGGGGAGCGCGAGCCGGGGACGGAGGTGGGCGCGAAGAGGAAGTAGCCTGCGGGCCTGCGCCCTACGTCACGCTGGTCGAGCATGACCTGGCTTTGTCACGCTCATCGGTATGCACGACCGCGTTCCTTCGAAAATGCTACCGGCTGGGCGGTTCAAGCCCGACCACTGCCCGCTCGATCCCTGCCTGGCGCATTCCTTCGCATTCCCCGGGGACCTCGACGCAGCCGCGGCCCGATGGAAAGCCGCAGTTTGGTCCGTCAGACAGTTACGTCGGCCGGTACCTCGGGCGAGGCCGGTTGCCGCACTTTGGGTCGGGCGGCGGCTGAGTGATCTACCCTTGCAGCGCGCGCCCAGAGTGAAGTACGACCGCCGCACAGCCCAGAGGACTGCGTGAATACCGACCCAAAAGCCAAAGACCTGTTCATCGTCGACAACAGCGTCTCCGGCTGGACCGCCCTCCGCTATTTAGAGGAATGGTGCAGCATCGCGAAGTCGTTCGACATCGCGACGGGCAACTTCGAGATCGGCAGCCTGCTGGCCCTCGACGGCAAGTGGCAGAGCCTCGAGAGGATCCGCATCTTGATGGGGGCGGAGACCACGCACCGAACGCGCAAGGCCTTCCTGGACGTAGTCCGCACCAAGGCCCTGGCGGTGCTGGACGCCAGCCTTGAGACATCGAAGGCGCCGAATCCCTTCCTGAACGGCGTCCCCGCCATCCTCGAGGCGATGCGCACGGGCAAGATCGAGTGCCGGGTCTATGACAAAGAAAAGTTCCACGCCAAGGCCTACATCACTCATGCCCGACTGGAGGTGGTCGGCGCGCAGGCGCTGGTGGGTTCCAGCAACTTCAGTGCCCCGGGTCTCACGCAGAACATCGAGCTGAACGTCCAGATCCAGAGCGCACGGGAGGTCGCGCAGCTCCAGGAGTGGTTCGACGCGCACTGGAACGAGGCCACGGATATCACTCCCACCGTGATCGACACCGTAGCCCGCCACACGGCGCTCCACACCCCATTCGATGTATACGCCAAGGCGCTGCAGGAGTATTTCCGCGGCCACGAGCTGACGGCCAACGAGTGGGACGAGGGCCACTCCCGCATCTTCCCCAGGCTGGACCGCTACCAGAAGGAGGCCTACTGGGCGCTCATGAAGATCGCGCGCCAGCACAACGGCGCCTTCCTGTGCGACGGGGTCGGCCTCGGCAAGACGTTCGTCGGCCTGATGCTCATCGAGCGCCTCGTCATTCACGAGAACAAGCGTGTGGTGCTGTTCGCGCCGAAAGCGGCCAAGGAGGGCGTGTGGGAGCCCCACCTCAGGGAATGGCTTCCCCACGTGGGCGGTGTGGGCGGCAATGCCATCTACAGCAGCCTGGCGGTTTTCAGCCACACGGACCTCGGCCGGAAGGGCGACTTCCCAGAGCTCTTCAAGCGCATCAGTGAGCAGGCCGACGTCGTGCTCATCGACGAGGCGCACCACTTCAGGAACCCTGGCCGCAAGGGCGACGACAACGAGCCGTCGCGGTACTTCCGGCTCTACGACCTGCTCGACACAACGGCGCGACCGAAGCAGCTCTTCATGCTTACCGCAACACCGATCAACAACAAGCTCAGCGATTTCCGCCACATGGCCGAGCTGTTCACGCGGCGGGACGACGCGTACTTCGGAAAGACGCTCGGCGTCAACAACCTGACGGCGCACTTCAACCAGCTCGAGAAGAAGCTTCGCACCTCAGTCGGCCACGACGTGACCGACGCGTCCGCCCACTTGCCAGAGGCCCAGCAACTGCTCGACCACGACAGCGTGTTCCAGCACCTGGTTGTGCAGCGCAGCCGGGCCTACGCGCGGGAGAGCCAGATCCGAGAGAAGGGCACGGCCGTGGCCTTCCCCGTGCGCAAGCCACCGCAGGTGGCCGAATATTCGATCAAGAAGTCCTACGGCAAGTTGCTCGACATGTTCGAGAACGCCTTCACGCGGAAGAATCCGCTTTTCACGCTACCGCTCTACTACCCGCTGCACTGGTATCAAGGACCGGACACGTCGATCGACCCCTTGGAGCAGGGGCGGCAACAGCAGGTCGTCGGCCTCATCCGCACCAACTTCCTGAAGAGATTCGAAAGCTCGGTGACCGCCTTCGAACTTTCCTGCCACCGGCTCATGCTGAAGCTGCTGGCGTTCCTGATGGTTCACTGCGAGACGCCGGCAGAACGGCGGAAACTTGACGCATGGCAGGACGACAACGCCGACATCATCGGTTATGCGCGAGAACGCCAGAAGACTTTCTGGGGCGACGAAGAGGCAGACGAAGACGACGGCGTGCCGCAGGAGCTGCTGGACAGCGTCGAACAGCTGCCCCGCGCTGACTACAACGTCGGCGACATGATCACCGAGACGTTTCACGACCTGAAGCAGCTTGTCCACTTCCTAACCGAAGCGCGGTCGTTCGAGCCGAAGCACGACGACAAGCTGCAGAAGCTGATCCGGCTCCTGACGTCGAAGGAGCTGGCCGGCACCAAGGTGCTCATCTTCACGGAGTTCGCCGACACGGCTCGCTATCTGAAGCGCCAGCTCGATGCCGCTGGCGTCGACGGTGTCTCCCAGGTCGACAGCGCCTCGAAGAACAGCCGAGCCGACGTGATTCAGCGCTTTGCCCCCTACTACAACGGCCGTTCGTCGTCGCAGCTCGCCAGTGAGGGGCGCTCCGAGATCCGCGTGCTCATCTCTACGGACGTCCTGTCTGAGGGCCTGAACTTGCAGGATGCCGCTCGGATGATCAACTACGACATCCATTGGAACCCCGTGCGCCTGATGCAGCGCATCGGCCGGGTCGACCGCCGCATGAACCCCGACGTCGAGAACCGCCTACTTCAGGACCACCCGGGGCTGGCGGTGTCCCGCGGCACGGTGAGCTACTGGAACTTCCTGCCGCCTGATGAGCTGAACCGCATCCTCACTCTCTACACGCGTGTCACGCAGAAGACTCTGCTGATTTCGAAGACGCTAGGTATCGAGGGGCGCAAGCTGCTGCACCCCGACGAACTGTACGACGACCTGAAGGTGATGCACGGCTTCGAGGCCGACTACGAGGGCACCAAGACGGCCGTCGAGGACCTGCACTTGGAGTACCAGGCGCTCATCCAGACCGACCCGGAGCTGGAAGGCCGGCTTCGGTTGCTGCCCGGAGCCACGTTCTCTGGTCGGGAGCGGGTGGTCAAGGGCACCGCAGGGGTCTTCCTCTGTTATGCGTTGCCGGCGCTGGACCGCGAGGCCGGGGAGTTCACCGAGGAGGCGGGCACGACCCGTTGGTACCTCTACGACCTCGTAAAGAGCACGATTCTTGAGGATGCTGGCGAGATCGCCGAGTTCGTACGATCGACGCCGGAGACGCCACGACGCTGCACGACGCCTCAGGAACGCCTGGTGGACGTGCGGGCGAGAGTCGAGAAGCACATCAAGAGCTCGTACCTGCGGCGCGTGGATGCGCCGGCAGGGGTGAAGCCGGCGCTGCGGTGCTGGATGGAACTGAACGAGGGCTGAGCCGATGCCGACCGACCACCGCGCCCAGCTTGCCGCCATCAAGACTTTCCCCCAGCTCATCGCTTATCTGCGCGATGAGATGGGATGGCCGATCGCCCGAGAGGCGTTCGAGGACGTTGACGACCTGTTCTTCGATTTTTCTGCCGAAGAGCTGGGCATCGACCCCAAGACGGCCGCCAAGATTCAAGAGATCAAACGGCTGCGCCCGCTTTCTCCGAAGCAGCCCTGGGGCATCTTCTTCGTGAAGTTTGAGCCGAAGAAGCTTCCTGTGGTGGCGCTGCGCCGCATTCTGAGCCAGGTGGCACTCAAGAAGCGTGCCTCCGCCAACAGCGCGGGGCGGGCCGCCTGGGCGAAGGACGACCTGCTCTTCGTCTCGAACTATGGCGAGGGGGACGAGCGCCAGATCAGCTTTGCCCATTTCTCCGGGTCGCGCGACGGCCACGACCTCCCCACGCTGAAAGTTCTTGGCTGGGACAACCTAGACACAGCGTTGCACCTCGACGCGGTCGCCCGAGAGCTTCAGGAGCACCTCGCCTGGCCCGACGACGAGGGGAACGCCGAGGCCTGGCGCACGCGCTGGCGCGAAGCCTTCACGCTCGGCCACCGCGAGGTGGTCAACACATCCAAGAAGCTATCTATTCGCCTTGCCGAGCTGGCCCGCCACATCCGCGATCGCATCAAGACAGCGCTTGCCATCGAGACCGACAAGGGCGCGCTCACTAAGTTGATGACGGCTTTCCAAGCATCGCTGGTCCACGACCTCGACGCCAACGGATTCGCCGACATGTATGCGCAGACCATCGCCTACGGTCTGCTCTCTGCGCGCATCGCCGACCCGCACAAGAAGACCGCCGACGACTTCGCCGCCCACATGCGGACGAACCCGTTCCTGCGCGAGCTGATGGAGACCTTCCTCAAGGTGGGCGGGCGGCGCGGCAAGGCGGGCGGTCCGGGCATCGATTTCGACGAGCTGGGCGCCTCCGAGGTCGTGGAGTTGCTCGACGACGCCAACATGGAGGCCGTCGTCCGTGACTTCGGCGACAAGAACCCGCAGGAAGATCCGGTCATCCACTTCTACGAGCTGTTCCTGAAAGAGTACGACGCCAAGAAGCGGATGCAGCGCGGCGTCTTCTACACCCCGCGCCCGGTCGTCTCCTACATCGTACGCTCGGTGGACGAGCTGCTGCGAACCGAGTTCGGCCTCGCCGATGGTCTCGCCGACACCACCACTTGGGGCGAGATGTGCGCGCGGCACAAGGACCTCAAGATCCCCGAGGGCGTCCCTCCAGACCAAGACTTTGTCCAGATCCTCGACCCGGCCACGGGCACCGGTACCTTCCCCGTCGAGGTGATTGATCTCATCCACAAGACCCTCGTTGCCAAGTGGATGGCACAGGGCCACAACAGAAAAGAGATTGATGCGCTGTGGAACGAGTACGTTCCGAAGCACCTCCTGACACGCCTGCACGGCTACGAGCTGCTGATGGCGCCCTACGCGATCGCGCACCTCAAGATAGGGCTCAAGCTCTATGAGACGGGCTACCGATTTGGAAGTGAGGAGCGGGCTCGCGTGTATCTGACAAATGCTCTTGAGCCCGCGCAGGACTTCTCGGCTCGATTCGAATTCGCGATCCCGGCTCTTGCTCACGAAGCAACTGCGGTGAACGCGATCAAGCGCTATTCTCGCTTCACCGTTGTTATTGGCAATCCACCGTATTCCGGCATTTCATCGAATATGGCGGCCGATGCGCAGCGCATGGTGGATGCCTATAAGACTGTCGACGGCGGCCCGTTGAAAGAACGCAAGCTCTGGCTGCAAGACGACTACGTAAAGTTTATCCGCAAGGCACAGGTCACCCTAGACACAACCAACGTCGGCGTCCTTGGATACATCACGAACCACGGATATCTCGATAACCCCACTTTTCGTGGGATGCGGCAGAGCCTGTTGGCGACGTTCGAGAGGCTGCGGGTGCTGGACCTCCACGGTAACGCCAACAAGAAAGAGCGAGCACCTGATGGCTCAGGAGACCAGAATGTCTTTGACATCAGGCAAGGCGTCGCCATCTGCCTCGCCACGCGCCACCGTTCAGCCGCGTATGTCGCCCATGCCGACCTTTGGGGAGCCCGCGAGACGAAGTACGCGTGGCTTGCCAAGCACAGCGTGAGCGACACACGCTTCTCGCAGCTAACGCCGGACTCGCCATTCTACTTCTTAGAACCGCAGAACATCGACTGGCGCGGTGAGTATGACGCTGGCTGGAAAGTGCCTGACATCTTTCCAACCCACGGTGTCGGCGTCGTTATGGCTCGAGATTCGATGACGGTTGATTTCGACGCAGTGGCTCTGTGGCAACGCGTAAGAGACTTTGCTTCGCTCCCCCCCGAACAAGCGCGGGCCAAATACGAGCTTGGCGCTGATGCGCGGGACTGGCGAGTCGCAACCGCACAAGCTGACGTTCAAGCGAGTGGGCCCTCCAAGAAGAATATCTGCACTATCTCGTATCGGCCTTTCGACGACCGATTCACCTATTACACGGGCACTTCGCGGGGCTTCTACGCTTCGCCTTGTCGCAAGGTGATGTCTAACATGGTCGCAGGGGGCAACGTGGGTATTGCCATGTCGCGTAGTGTTGAGGTCGGCGAATTTGAGCACGTATTCTGCACGAAGGGGATTATCGGACATCACTCAGTCTCGTTGAAGGAGGTGAACTACCTGTTTCCGCTTTGGTTGGTCCCAGCGAACCATACGCCAGCGAGCTTGTTGAAGGAGGACGAGTACTGGCGCCCAAATGTCTCACCGGCGTTTCTCCGAGGCTTAGCGAAAGCGCTTTCGCTTAGGAGCGTTGGCGCGCACGGCTTACCCTCGGGCCTGACACCTGAAGACATCTTCCACTACGCCTACGCGGTGCTTCACAGCCCAGGCTACCGGAGCCGCTACGCGAATTTTCTGAAGATCGATTTCCCGCGATTGCCGCTGACCTGGCGGCTAGACGCGTTCCGCTCGTTGGCACGCCTCGGCGCCGAGCTGTCGGCGCTGCATCTGATGGATTCGACAAGGCTGGCCAAGCCGATCACTGAACTCATCGGCGGCCGACAGCTCAACGTCGAGAAGGTCTCGTGGGCGAAGAGCGCGGTTTGGGTCGACAAGGCCCAGACCACCGGCTTCCAAGGCGTGGCCGAGACCGTGTGGAACTTCCACATCGGCGGCTACCAAGTTTGTGAGAAGTGGCTCAAGGATCGCAAGGGGCGCACGCTCTCGAAGGAAGACATCGCCCACTATCAGAAGATCGTCGTCGCGCTCTCCGAAACCATCCGTCTGATGAGTGAGATCGACGAGGTCATCGAGCAGCATGGCGGCTGGCCTGGAGCATTCCAGGCCGGCCACGCCAAGGCCGCGACCGTCCGGGCGATCCCGTTCCGCCCGCGCACCGTCGAGCCCAAGCCGAATGAGCGCTACCTCACCAGCGTGCCGCTCGTCCCGCTCAAGGCCGCCGCCGGCGCATTCGGCGACCCACAGCACGTCGATGACGATGGCTTCGAGTGGGTCGCGGTCGACTCGCGTCACCGCCTGCGCCCAGGGATTTTCGTTGCCCAGGTCGTCGGCAAGTCCATGGAACCGGCCATCCCCGACGGCGCCTGGTGTCTCTTCCGAGCTCCGGTCGAGGGCACGCGACAGGGCAAAACGGTGCTGGTGCAGCTCCTTGACTCGACGGACTCGGAGACGGGCGAACGTTACACGGTGAAGCGCTACGAGAGCGAGAAGGCTCAGCAGGGCGACTCTTGGACTCACGAGCGGATCATGCTCAAGCCCTTGAACCCGGCGTTTGAGCCGATCGTCCTAGACGCTGCCGCAGGTGAGCGCCTGCAGGTCGTCGCTGAGCTCCTTGAAGTGATTGCCGGCGATGTAGTCGAGCCTGCTGAGGACGAGGGTGCTGCGGCAGCTGAGGAATGGAAGCCGCAGTTCGAGCTCCGAGCCCCCGAACACCAGCCCAGCCTGCTGGATGCCAGCCCCGGCCGAGGGGCGGCCGAGGCTGGAATTTCCGCGTCCGATGACCGGCCGACGCCGGAGGCTGATCCGGACGACCTGCCGTGCCAGATTCGGGCACTCTTCAGCGACGGCGTCAGCCGTGATCGTGAGACCGCTATTCGGCAGCTCCGTAAGCAGCTCGGATACGGCCGCACCGGACACGCCCTGCGGGAGATGCTCGACAACGCCCTCCGGACCGCCGTCCGCCGCGGAATCCTGACCAGCGATCGGGGCGAGCTGGCGTTGGGTCTGGCATCGGTCAACGACTTCGACCGTGGGTTTCTGAAGGAACAGTTCCTGGCGTCTCTTGGCGGCCGTGTTTGGCGCGACCGTACGGACGCCACCAGGGGCCTCGCCCGATGGCTCGGGTTTCGCAGAACAGGGCCTGTGATCGAAGACACGGTACGGTCGGTCGTGAATGGCCTGATCAGAGAAGGCCGATTGGAGGCCCGCAAGGACGAGATTCGGCGGGCCGAGTGACGGCGGCCGCGAGGTGCGACTGTGAACGTTGACAAGCTCAGCTTGAAGGGGATCTTCGACTCGACCGAGCGCCTGGAAGCGCCACTCTTCCAGCGTCCCTACGTGTGGACCGAGGACCCCAACTGGACAGCCCTGTGGGAGGCGATTCAGACCGTGGCGGAGCGGCGGCTCGACAACAAGGCAGTGCACCCCCACTTCCTCGGGACCGTGGTGCTCGACCAGTTGCGCACGGGCGCCGGGCAGGTGCACGCCCGCCAGATCATCGACGGCCAGCAGCGGCTGACGACGCTCCAGCTGGCGCTGGCGGCCAGCCGTGACCTGTGCGCCCGATTGAACCAACCGAAGTACGCCAAGGCGTTCGAGCGCCTCACCGTCAACGACGTCCCGCTGAGTGATGACCCTGACGACGTCTTCAAGGTTTGGCCTACGAACGCCGACCGCGCCGACTTCCGAGCGGTGATGAAGGCCGGGGCACCCACAGCCGTTCGCAAGCTCGAACACGCCAAGCGCAACGACGGTTGGCTGGTGCCCAATGCCTATCTGTACTTCTCAGACGCGATTGATGAGTGGCTGGGCACCGCCGGCACTGATACGTTCACCAGGCGCCTGCAGGCCCTCTATACCGCAATGTGTGAGGACGTGCACCTGGTCGTCATCAACCTCGAACAGCAGGACGACGCCCAGGAGATCTTCGAGACCCTGAATTCCCTCGGCACCCCGCTGCTGCCGGCGGACTTGGTCAAGAACTACTTGTTCCACCGGGCCGAGAAGGAGAATCCAGCCGCGACTGAGGCGCTCTACGAACGGCACTGGAGGCGTTTCGATGACGACCGTGGCTACTGGCGCAAGGCTGTCCGGCAGGGCCGTCTCAAGCGGCCTCGGCTGGATCTGTTTCTCGGCCACTTCATCACAATGGAGCAACGCGACGAGGTCGTCATCGCGCAGCTGTTCTCGGCTTACCGGGACTTGGTTGAGGCCGGGCCCTCCCAGACGGCGGCGGCGCACATGGAGCGCTTCTCAGCCTACGCGTCAATCTTCGAGAGCTTCGAGAACTTCCCGGCGGGCTCGCGAGAGGGACAGTTCTTCGACAGGCTTTGGGCTCTCGACACCACGACGATCTTCCCCGTGCTCCTCGAGGTGCTCCGCCGCCACGGCGGCGCCGAGCATCGTGGCTCACTGCTGCAGATCCTTGGCGACTTCGAGTCGTTCTTCGTGCGCCGGGCGGTTTGCGAACTCACGGCCAAGAACTACAACAAGCTGGCCGTCGAGTTGCTCAAAGAGCTTCACTCCACGGGCGACTACTCGCCGGTGGCCATCCGCGCCTTCCTCCTGCGCCATGACTCCGAAGTGGCCCGCTGGCCTTCGGACGACGAATTCAACAAGGCGTGGTGTTCGCTGCTGTTCTACAAGCGTCTGCGCAACAAGACGCGAATGATCCTCGAAGCGCTCGAGGTCGCGTTGCACACCGGGAAGACCGAGAAGGTCACCATCGACGAGAAGCTGACGATGGAGCACCTCATGCCTCAGGAGTGGTCGAAGCAATGGCCCCTGCCCGAGCCTGCGCCCGGTGCCGCTCCGGACGCAGAGGACCCTGAGGAACGGCGCGGGCGGCTGATTCACACCATCGGCAACCTCACGCTACTGACGAAGGAACTGAACCCGTCGGTCTCTAACGGCCAGTGGGGCAAGAAGCGCGATAAGATCCTGGAGCACAGCGCGTTGAACCTCAATCGGACCTTGCCTCTGACGTGGTCGGAGGCGGCTATTGAGGCGCGAACCAAGGCCCTGCTTGCCGCCGCGCTCAGGATCTGGCCGAGGCCAAGCGCGTAGCGCGGCGGCCTTCCGACATCGCTTCCTTTTCCTAGGAGGAATCGTGCGTCAAGTCGCGCGGTATGTGTTCTCGTCAGACGATGCGACCGCCGAAGCGACTGTCCAACGCTATCAGCGCGCGACCGCCTTGGTCTCCTCCTGGATCACGCAGAAGGGCTGGCGAGGGAGCCCCGACTTTACGATGGCAGATGGCCGTTCGGCAAGCATCGAGATCGATGAGGTTGAGGCGGGCGATGGCGAGTTCAAGCGCTGGCGACTGCTAGAGGAGATTCCCGGCGGACTGTTCGAAACCATGGTCGGCCTCGCCCGGTCAGCAGATCGTGTTCACGTAAGCGCTTCTCTCGCGGCGGGCCACAACACGAACCAGTTGGCCCCTCTGCAGTACGAGGCACGTTGCCCATCGGTGCTGAGGCAACTCGCCGAGCTTCCCTGGGGTTGGCGGCTTGGCCGCTCTTCGTTGGCGACAGCACACACCCGCTTCCGGGGCCCGGCCGGCGGCGATGCGCTGACGTCGCTCCTGCTCGATACCGAGCGCTCGCTGCCCGTCGTGGCGATCTCAACTCATTTCGGCCTGGCGCTTCACCGTGAGATGGAAACCCGAATGGCCCGCGACCTTATCGGGCTGGCCACAGTGGCTGTCGTCGACGACGAGGCCGCGTGGACACTCACCCAGCGGCTGGGCAAGACGCTGTCCTGTTACAACGGAGCTGTACGGCTGTACTGGCCGGGGCTTGCCGCTGACAGCCCCCCAACCTATCACCCGCTGTGGACGGCGGAGCGGCTGCTTTCGGGTGCCGGATCGGTTGACGCAGCCGAGAAGTACATCCGGGAGATGCTCCGAAAGAGGCTTATGGCTGTCTCCGTTCCAGCGTTGGCCGAGGCATCGGTGTTTGAGCGGGTGCGGGCAGCCAGACAGCAGGCTGAAGAGGCCACACGGCGCGCCGAGCTGGTGGAAGCCGCCGACTACAAGAAGCTGGCGGAAGAAGAGGCGGACAAGGCAGACCGGATGAAGCTGCGGGTTGCAGAACTTGAGGGCCAGATCCAAGACCTGCGCCAGCAGCTCTGGCGCGTGCAAGCGGAGGATGCCTGGGCCGACGGTGCGGAATCGATCTCGCCAGACGATTCGCAGCCACCGGAGACTGTCGAAGAGGCGGTGTCTCGCGCCAAGGTGTTGTTTGCGGGCCGCCTAAGGTTTGGAGCCGACGTCGACGCTGGCGTGCGCGGTCTTAACAAGACCGCCGGACCGCCCGACAAGGTTCTCAAATACCTGCGCGGGCTGGCGGACCTGGCCTCTGCTCGTCAATCAGGCCCGCTCGGCAAGGGCATGATGCAATGGCTTGGGGACAGGGGCATCGATGGCTCCGGGGAATTCGAGACCATCAGCAACAACAAGGCCGAACAACGAAAGCGCACGTGGGACAACGGCGCAGGGGCACGGCGGGTCTTTGACTTTCACCTCAAACCCAACGAAGCAACACAACCAGACCAGTGCGTTCGCATCTACTTCGACTGGGACGAAGCAGCGGCCCAGGTCGTCGTGGCCTGGGTCGGAAGGCATCCCTAAAGTCCCGACAGGCTCTTGATGTCCGCGTCCCTCCACGACCACATTCTCACCTGCCTCGACAGCACCGGCGGTGACCAGCACCCCTGGTCCCTCCTGATCCTCGCCGCCCTCGACGGCCCCGACGCCCTCACCCGCTACCTCACCGGCACGGGCACGCCTCCCGCACCGCCCAAGCGCGCGCGCAGGGCCGCCGCACCCGCGTCCGCGAGCGCTGCGGGCAGCGCCGACTTCCCCGCCCCCGAACCTCCCGGCGTCTTCCTCGGCGCCATCACCATCGCCGGCTTCCGCGGCATCGGCCCCGACACCCGCCGGCCGCTGCACGCCGGCCCGGCCTCACCCTGGTGGTCGGGCGCAACGGCTCCGGCAAACCGAGCTTCGCCGAAGGCGTGGAGGTGCTGCTCACCGGCACCAGCCTGCGCTGGCACAAGCGCGCCAAGGCGTGGCGCGAGGGCTGGCGCAACCTGCACCAGAGCGACGGGCGTCGGTGGCGGCCGAAACTGCTGGGGGAAGGCTCTGGCGGGTGGGGGCGCCGCCAACTCCGGGCGGCCGAATTCCGTCGGTGTCTCTCGGGCGACGGATCAGACTGGTAGCCGATGAGCCGCATCCCCGATCCAAATCGGCAGCGGCATGTAACGTGGAGTCAAGATGGACGAGCGGATCGCCAAGTTCACGACGCCCGAGAGCTGCGAGCAGTTCGCAATCAACGTGAGAGAGCGTGAGCCCGAGCGCGCCAAAGAAGCGCTCCGACGCGCGGTCCAGCTGCGCGCCGAGAAGCACGGCGCAACGTCCGACGCCGAGCGCGAAGCGCTGGAGGCCGTCTACGCGTACGAGCGGGCTCTGACCATGATCCGCGGCAAGACGGTGAGGGCCTCCCGGACCTGGCCGATGATCCATCGCCTGGGCATCATCGCGGCCGTCGACAGGATCGTCGCACGCCCGGTGGAGTCCCAGGGCTACGACACCTTGGTCCAGATGGGAATGCAGGACATGGCCTTCGAAGCGGTCGTCCTGAGACACCCATCACTCTTTAGCGCGGCGGCCGTGGCGCAGTCGAAGCAGCGTATGGCCGAGCGCACTCACGCCTAGCAGCCGACCAGTGTGAAGCCGAACATCTTCTCGATCGCCCTCAACTACTACCGTCTCGGCAACGAGGACATGGTCACCGCAATGTGGCACTACGTCCTTGCCGCCGTGCCTGGCGTTGGGCAGGCGTTCGTGGACGACATCGCCAAGAAGTCCACGTTGCCGCCGGCTCGGTTTGTCGGCGCCTTGGACCATCCTCGAGGCAATCGGGCGAACCGGCCGGACCTGTTGGTGCAGGCCGACTCGTGGAGTGTGCTGTTCGAGCACAAGCTCGACTCAGCCCTTGGGCCGCTTCAGCTGGACCGGTACCTGGAGCTGGCGCGCAAGAACGGGTGGAAGTTGGCCGTGATGGGGAAGCGGCCAATCGACATACCGATGGATGTCGCGAAGGCAGAAGACTTTGTCGCCCCTACCGACCCCACACAGCCGCGTCATTTCCTTTGGCAGGACCTCCAGCCGCTGCTGCGCGCGGTCGACCATCCGCTCGCGACGGAGTTCGCCGAGTTCATGGAGGAGTTCGGACTCGGAACGTTCTCGTGGGCTGGAATGGGCAATCCGTTCTTCAGTCCGGCTGCGGCGGACATGCTACGGGATCTCTATGGCTCCGTTCGAACGGTCTTCGCCGGACCCGGAGTGAGGTTCATGGCGAAGACCACGAGCCTGGTATACGAGGTGCGGAAGCCCTACCCTTCGGTGCGCCTGATCAACATCGGACCGATTGAGTCGGTGGCCCAACAGGTTCCCGAGCTGCGCGGCCCGGTGATGGCGCTTTGGGCGTGGATTTCGCGCGAAGAAAGCCGGCAGGGCGGCCGTGTCCTGCCACATCGATCGGGTCCCCTCCCTGACTCAGAGATCATTGTGTGGGACGACGACGCGATGGCCATGCCAGGCAATGCCACCGTGTTCTGCGAGCGGTCGTACTACGTCCCCTTGGACCGGATTCTGATGAGTTCGCCGGACGCCAGCCACGAGGCGATGCGGGGATTTGCGCAGCGGTGCTTCGAACACTTGAGGAGGGACCTCTCGGCCTCGTAGTCGAGTCGCCGCTAGCCTTGGCGCACTCTGGCTACCAGGCGCGCAGTGTGGCGGCCAGCCGTGACGGGGCAGGTCACACGTCGTCGTTGGAGCCAGATCTCCTGGCGACGAATCGCTGCGCCTTGCGCGACCACTCGAGCATGTCGCTCAGGTGGACGTGGTCAGGAGGCGCGAACGACATGGGCCAGGGATTCCAGCACCGCGTCGCGGCGCCACGCCGTGCTGCGCTCGACCGACGGCCGCGTCACCAGGTCCACGTCGCGGCCGAAGATCCCTCGCAGTTCGTCCTCCATGTGGACGAGGTCGAACAGGGTGTGCCGCGCCTCAGGGGCGAACGAGACCAGGACGTCCACGTCGCTATCGGGCCCGAAGTCGTCGCGCAGGACCGAGCCGAAGAACGCAAACTCCGTGATCTTCCACCGGTGGCAGAAGTCCGCCACCGCAGCGGTCGGAATGGGGATGCGCGGGGTCATCTGGTGGCCTGACGGTCCAAATTATCCTTCTCCCGTGCCATCTGCCATCCACGACCACGTCCTCGGCCGATTGACTGCGACCGATGCCGGCCAGCAGCCGTGGTCCCTGTTGACCGATGCGCCCGGCCCAATCTAACCGGCGATCGCCAGGGGCCGTACCTTCCGGCTGGCCGTCTTCATGCGTTGCATGGCGTGCCACAGGTCGTAGTCGGCCTGGAGACGCGACCAGAACTCGGCGGACGTCCCGGTCAGCGCGGCGAACAGCACCGCCGTCTCTGCCGACACACCGCGACGCTCCTTGACAATGGTGTTCAGCCGATTGACGGACATGAACATCCGCCGCGCCGCCTCGGCCTGCGAGATCCCGAGCGGCTTCAGGAACTCCTCTGCGAACATCTCGCCGGGATGCGTCGGAGCGCGCCGCATCGCCGCGAGCGAGGCTGGCCGCACACCCGCCTCAGTAGTGGTAGTCGACGACTTCGACATGGCTGGCATCTCCATTCGCGAACAGGAACCCGATGCGGGTCACGCTGCATGCACCAGCTCCAGCGAGGCCAGAATGGCGCGCCGGCGTTCGGAATTCGCCATGTGCTCGATGCCGCGCAGTGTGAAGAGGTCCACCGGCCGGCCCGAAATCCTCGCCAGCTCCTCCTTCATATCAACGAGGTCGAACAGGCTGTAGCGGACGCCGGGACGGAACCGGACGGCGATGTCGATATCGCTCGACGGTTCAAGAGTGCCGCGGACAGCCGAGCCGAAGACGTACAGCTCGGCCACGCCCCAGGCGGCGCAGAACGCGGCGGTTGCCTCGCGTGGCAACAGGGTCTCGAGGCTCTGGCGGTGCATGGACATCAGTGGCTCCGGCCCTGATTCTACCGGTGGGCGTCCCGAGGAGGACGGGGCTAGAGTGGTCCATACGATCCGGCCATGCCATCTACCCTCCACGACCACGTCCTCGGCCGATTGACTGCGACCGACGCCGGCCAGCAGCCGTGGTCCCTGCTGGTCCTCGCAGCTCTCGAGGGCGACGCCGCGCTCTCTACCTACCTCGAAGGCTCCAGTCCGCAGACGCCCTTGAAGTCGCGCGCGGCTTCCACCCGCACAAAGGGCGCCAAACAGGCAGCAGGCACCTCCGATCCTCCCGGCGCCTACATCTCCACCCTCACCATCTCCGGCTTCCGCGGCGCCGGCCCCTCCACCACCCTCCCCCTCACCCCCGGCCCCGGCCTCACGCTGGTGGTCGGCCGCAACGGCTCCGGCAAGTCGAGCTTCGCCGAAGGCCTGGAGCTGCTGCTCACCGGCAGCAGCAAGCGCTGGGAGGGGCGCGCCAAGGCCTGGGGCCAGGGCTGGCGCAACCTGCACCAGCCGGCCGCCACCACCGTGACCGCGGAGGTGATCGTGGACGGCAGGGGGCCACTCACCGTGCAGCGCACCTGGCCGGCCGACGCGGCGCTCGAGGCCGGCGCCACCATGGCCAAGGCCAAGGGCGAAGCGGCGCGGCCGCTCGACACGCTGGGCTGGGCCGGTGCCGTGGCCACCTTTCGGCCGTTCCTCTCCTACAACGAGCTGGGCTCGATGCTCGAGGACGGGCCCTCGAAGGTCTACGACGCGCTGGCCCCGGTGCTGGGGCTCGACGACTACGTGGTGGTGCAGACGCGCCTGGCCGACGCGCGGAAGCAGCGCGAGACGCTGGTGAAGGAGGTGAAGGCCACGGCCACGCTGCTGATGCAGGCGGCCGAGCGCGTTGGCGAGGGTGGGCACGAGCCGCGGGCGGTGCATCTGGCTGCGGCGCTGAAGGCCAGGACGTGGGACCTGACGGCGCTGCGCACGCTGGCCGAGGGCGGCGCCGACGTGACGCGGGAGGTGCTGGACGGGCTGCGTCGGTTGAGCACGCTGGCCGCGCCGGATGCGTCCGTGGTGCAGGCGGCGGTGAATCGGCTGCGCGAGGCGGCGCAGCAGCTCGAGGCCACGCACGGCACGGATGCGGCGCGGAGTTTGGCGCGGGCCCGGTTGATGGAGCAGGCCCTCGCGTTCCACGCGGCCCATAAGCCGACAGAGTGCCCCGTCTGCGGAGCAGCAGACGGCCTGGGCGCGGACTGGCGCGATCGCACCACCCAGGAAGTAGCCGCGCTCAAAGCCGAAGCCTCCGCCGCGCAACGCGCGCACGACGCTGTGGCCTCCGCCCTCCACGAGGCGCGGGCGCTCGTCCGCGAATCCACGCCTCTGCCCTCCCCCGCTGCCGGCGAGCTGCCCTCACTGCAGAGCCTGCGCGAGGCCGAGGCGATGTGGCTGCAGGCGCGGGGACTCGACCAACCCTCCGCGCTGGCCGATCACCTGGAAGCGCACGTGCTGGACCTGTCGGACGCCGTGGCGCGCGTGGCTGCCGAGGCCGCGGAGGCACTGGCGCGACGCGAGGACGTGTGGCGTCCGCTGGGCCAGGGCCTGGCGCAGTGGCTGCCGGTGGCCGAGCAGGCCGCGCCCGCCAAGGCGCAGGTGGAGCAACTGAAGCTGGCCGAGGCGTGGTGGAAGGAGGCGATGGACGACCTGCGCAACGAGCGCTTCGCGCCCATCGCCGACCGCGCCAAGGCCATCTGGCAGCAGCTGCGGCTGCAGAGCAACGTCAACCTGGAGGCGGTGGACCTGGAGGGCACGTCCACGCGTCGCAAGGTGACGCTGAAGGTGTCGGTGGACGGCGCGCCGGCCGAGGCCTTGGGCGTGATGAGCCAGGGCGAGCTGCATTCGCTGGCGCTCAGTCTCTTCCTGCCGCGGGCCACGCTGCCCGACAGCCCGTTCCGCTTCATCTGCGTGGACGACCCGGTGCAGAGCATGGACCCGGCGCGCGTGGAGGGCCTGGCGCGCGTGCTGGCCGACACGGCGAAGTCGCGGCAGGTGATCGTGTTCACGCACGACGACCGGCTGCACGAGGCGGTGCGGCGGCTGGGCATCCCGGCGCGGGTGCTGCGGGTGACGCGGCGGGCGCAGTCCGTGGTGGAGGTGCGCGAGGCCCTCGACCCCGTGGGCGGCTACCTGGCCGATGCGCGCGCGGTGCTGAAGACGGGGGACCTGCGGGCGGACGTGAAGGGCCGCGTGATTCCCGGCTTCTGCCGCATGGCGCTCGAGGCGGTGTGCACGGCCGCGGTGCGCGAGCGGCGGCTGCGCAAGGGCATGCCGCATGCCGCGGTGGACGCGCTGCTCGACGAGCACGTGAAGCTCTATCCGCTGATGGCGCTCACGCTGTTCGACGACGCGACGCGTACGGGGGAGGTACTGACGCGGCTCAATACGCGCGTGGGCCGCTGGGCTGGCGACGCGCTGACGGCCTGCAACCTGGGCGCGCACGAGCACTACGACGGGGATCTCGACGGGCTGGTGAGCGACGTGGACAAGCTGGCGCGTGGCCTGGCCAAGGCCAACGCATGACGCCCACGCCCCCCGCGACCCCCGCGCGGCAGCTCCTGGCCGACGTGGACGCGCTGCTGCAGCATCCCTCCGCCGGCACCGCCGGCCTGTGGCCGCGCGCGGCGGCACTGCTCACGCGTCAGGCGCTGGAGGTGAGCGTGGCCACGTTCTGGGCCAAGGCGGCGCCGGGCGTGGAGGAGACGCCGCGCCGGGCGCAGTTCCTGTGCCTGGGGCGCTACCTGGGCGATGCCGCGCTGGCGCAGCGCGCGCATCAGGCGTGGGCGGCGCTCAGCGCTGGCTGCCACTATCACGTCTACGACCTGGCGCCGACGCGCGAGGAGCTGCAGGCGTGGCGCGAGACGGTGGCGGAGGTGGTGGAGCGCACCGAGCGGGCGTGGCGGTAGTCCAGGGAATTCCTTCGGGCAGGTCCGTCTCAGCGGTAACGCTACACTTTCGCATCCGTCCCGGCGCGCTGCCGGCAGGTCAGCTATGCCCCCATACATCGCTCCGTACCCCGGCGGCGTCGATCGCCGTAGCGCTCTCCGTCTGATTGCGGCGGCCTCGCCGGCGCTGGCGTTCGGCGGGTGCTGCATACGCGACTACCCAATGGCAACGCCGGGCATCGTGATGGACCGGTCGCTGCGCCACCTGGCGCTGTTCGGTCGACGCCCGACCTCCGATAGCGGTCTTCGCGTTGTCGATGCCCACGGACACTTCTTCAACGCGTCCGACGTGCCGGTCCGAGGGTTCGTGGCCGAATGCCTCGGACATAGTGCCAAGTCCGAAGAGCTGCGGAAATTGTTCGAGTACATGGGAATCATCGCCGAGGCGATTGCCAGGATCGCGCCGACAGCGAAGAAGGAACACGAAGAGCTGCAGGTTCTCGAGGCCGCCGCCCGCCAGGACACGAACGCCGGCGACACCGCGAAACGTGTAAGCGATTTCCTCGAGCGCGGCCGGCGTGAGGCCGCCGAAAGCGCCGTGGAGGTGACGCGTGGCTCTCGATTCCTGGAGCAGTACCGGCGAATGACCAGGCCGGCACTCGACCGCCGCGGGCCCCTTACCGTGGACGAAGTGCGCTCGGTGGTGGATCATACCGGTGGCACGGAGCCGCGTGACTTCCCGTCCGCCGCGACCGAACCTGACGTCAACCTCGCGTTCGGCGCCCTCGAGTTCCTCAACTACATGCTGGCGCGGCGCTCGGTGAGCCTCGCCGCGTATCGCGACGCGTACTCCGCCGAGGGGGCTGCACTGCGAATCGACACGACAATCGGGGCACTCGTCGACTTCGACTACTGGCTCGACTGTCCGCCTTTCTCGGCTCACGAGGACCAGATCGAACTGCACGCCCTGCTGTCGTCGATGCATGGCGGGTATATGCGGCCCCTCCTCGCCTACAACCCGTGGACGGACATCGCCCTAGGCGGGGCCGGGCTGAAGCGCATCAAGGCAGAGTGGGCCAAACCTAAGAGCCCGTACGTCGGTGTGAAGATCTATCCGCCGATGGGCTTCTACCCCGCTGGCAACTGGGCCAACCCGATCATCACCGAGAAGGATCGCCCGAACGCCCAGCAGCTCGACAAGACCCTCGGCGAGTTCTTCGCGTTCTGTGCCAGCGAGCGCGTGCCGGTCCTGGCGCATACCGGTCAGTCCAACGGCCGGGACCCGGCACACGACGAACTCGGCGGACCCACTGGCTGGGAAGCACTGCTGTCGCAGTGGTCGACGCCAGGTTTCCAGCCGATCATCAGCTTCGGACACTTCGGCGGCGCCTCGGGCAACCAGTGGACCCAGACGCTGGCGGAGCTTATCGGCACCTACAAGGACGCCGCGGTCCACGCAGATCTCGGCTATTGGGAGGAGCTGATGGGGACGCCAGACGAAGTGGCCAAGACGTCGGGACGGCTCAAGGCCGCGTTCGCCGTCCCGGTCGGTTCCGGCACCGTCGCCGACCGGGTGATGTTCGGCACCGACTGGCTGATGCTGTCGCAACAGCGGCGCTGGAAGCAGTATCCAGATAAGGTCGCGCAAGCGCTGGAGCGCATCGCGCCCGACCATTGGCGGGACATCCTTGGAGCCAATGCGCTTGGGTGTTTTTCGCGGCTCTCTCAACCGATCGATAGCTGATGCCGTTGCATCGTTCAACGAGTGTCGGATCTCCGGTTTAGCGCGATGGCCTCGCAATACGTGGCTAGAAGAATCGTCGGGGCAGCCTCTCTCTCAAGAAGACCTGCCCTATGACAACCCCGCAACGTAGGGCAGAGCGTCAGCTCTGCCAGGATGCGAGCAAATGACCCCCGCGCGGCAGCTGGTGGCCGACGTGGACGCGCTGCTGCAGCATCCCTCCGCCGGCACCGCCGGCCTGTGGCCGCGCGCGGCGGCACTGCTCACGCGTCAGGCGCTGGAGGTGAGCGTGGCCACGTTCTGGGCCAAGGCGGCGCCGGGCGTGGAGGAGACGCCGCGCCGGGCGCAGTTCCTGTGCCTGGGGCGCTACCTGGGCGATGCCGCGCTGGCGCAGCGCGCGCATCAGGCGTGGGCGGCGCTCAGCGCTGGCTGCCACTATCACGTCTACGACCTGGCGCCGACGCGCGAGGAGCTGCAGGCGTGGCGCGAGACGGTGGCGGAGGTGGTGGAGCGCACCGAGCGCGCGTGGCGGTGATCGCCAGGGGCCTTACCTTCCGGCTCGACGTCTTCATCCGTTGCATGGCGTGCCACAGGTCGTAGTCGGCCTGGAGACGCGACCAGAACTCGGCGGACGTCCCGGTCAGCGCGGCGAACAGCACCGCCGTCTCTGCCGACACACCGCGACGCTCCTTGACAATGGTGTTCAGCCGATTGACGGACATGAACATCCGCCGCGCCGCCTCGGCCTGCGAGATCCCGAGCGGCTTGAGGAACTCCTCCGCGAACATCTCGCCGGGATGCGTCGGCGCGCGCCGCATCTCCGCGAGCGAGGCCGGCCGCACACCCGCCTCAGTAGTGGCAGTCGACGACTTCGACATGGCTGGCCTCTCCATTCGCGAACAGGAACACGATGCGGTACTGGTCGTTGACCCGGATGCTGTAGTACCCCAGCCGGTCACCCTTCAGGGCCTCCAGCCTCAGCCCAGGCAGCCCGAGGTCGTTGAGTGGTGGAGCGCACCGAGCGCGCGTGGCGGTGATCAGTTACTGCAACTGGTCTGCCCGGGCCTTGCAAGGGGTCTGACCCCGTCAGAGGCGCTTCAGTGCGGTCGCCGCCAGCGTCTTCGCGGCCGCCCGCTTCTGCCCCGCCTTGGTCAGGTCCACGCCGCCGATCAGAATCGACATCACCGTGGCGCCGCGAATCACCACCATCCGCGCCGACGTGTCGTTGTGCGCCCAGAACGCGCGGTCGCCGAGCCCGGCCTCCGGTTCCACCTTCACGTCGCTGTCCATCAGGCTGGTGATGTGCTGCGGCGTCACCGTGGCCAGCGCCGCCGCGGGCGAAGCGTAGGTGTCCACGTAGATCAGCAGGCCGATGGGCGCGCCGCTCATCACGCACCACATGACGCTGGCCTTGGTCTCCGGATCCTTCTCGGGGCCGTAGTTCAGCACCGTCGTCGGCGGCGGGCCGGTGAGGGTCGCGGCCTCGGCCGGCGTGACCAGCGAGCAGGGATTGGCGGCGAGCAGGACGGCGGCCGTGGCGGCAAGTGTGAGCATCGGATCTCCAGGCCGTATTCTGTGCCGGATCCGGGCGATCACCCTATTCGCGATGGCACGTCCGATGCACTGTCTCCGGGCCAGCCGGAGGGGTGTAGCATGGGCGCCGAGCCGACGATGCGCGAGCGAATGACTAGAGTGGAAGGCCGGCTGGGCGGCATGGCGCGCGACATCGACGTGCTGAAAGACGATGTCGGCGTCCTCAAGGACGACGTCCGCGTGCTCAAGGACGACGTCCGCGTGCTCAAGGACGATGTCCGTGTGCTCAAAGCAGATGTGAAGGAGCTCAAGCACGAGATGACCGATGTGAAGCAGGAACTGCGTACGCTCAAGACGAGCGTGGATATCCGCTTCGATGAGGTCGATCGGCGTTTCAACCAGGTCGGTGAGAATTTCGACTCGCTCCGCGAGCACATGGATCGGCGCTTCGATCAGGCCGAAGCGGCACGGCTCGAGGATCGCCGGATGTTCATGGACATCCTCGCCAACCACGAGGGTCGCCTCCAGGGACTGGAACGCGGCCGTAGCGGTCCCGGCTAGGCGTTAGCGCGCGATCCGCTGCGGGCTATCGCGACTGCTGTAGTGCGGGCTGGTAGCGCGGCTCTGGAATCGGCCGGCCAGACTCTCGCGCGACCTCGAGCCAGAGTTCCCGGGCTTTCTCCACCTCGGCAACTGCTTCTTTCGCCGTTGCGCCGAACGCCGAGCAGTACTCCAGATCCGGGATGTCGGCCACCCAGGCGCGGTCCTCCTCGGAGTAGAAGACGTTGATGTGGTAGTGGGTCACGGCCTGTCCTCCCCTGTTGCAGCGAGGCTCGCCGCGTTTCCGCGGAAACGTGTAGCAAAGAGTACACCCGACCACGGTCCCGAACTGCCGGAGTCGTAGCAGTTCCAGCGACGCCGGCCAGCCACTGCGGGTTGCTGTTTCGACGTCATGCGCCTCAAGATCGCCCCGTTGGCCGACGGATCCGCGATGGCATCGGACCCGCATCGGCCACGGCATGTTCCGCAGTAGGATGCGGCCATGGACGGGAGCCCGCCGATGCCCACGAGCCCCGCGCACGACACCCGCCTCACCGTGGACGACTTCATGCTGTTGCCCGACGACGGGAAGCGGCACGAGATCATCGACGGGGTGCACTACGTGACGCCGTCGCCGGTCACGCGGCACCAGGCCATCCTGGGGCGGCTGCACTTGTCGCTCGGCAACTTCCTGGCCGAACACCCGCAGCTCGGACGCGTGTTCTTCGCGCCGTTCGACGTGATCTTCACGCGCTGGGACGTGGTGGAGCCGGATTTGATGGTGATCGCCGGCGATCAGCTCGACATCCTCACGGCCAAGAACGTGCAGGGTGCGCCGGCGATCGTGGTGGAGATTCTCTCGCCTGGCACGCGCAAGGTGGACGAACAGATCAAGCGCCGGTTGTTCGACCGCGGCGGCGTCCGCGAGTACTGGCTGATCGACCCGGAACTCGACCTGGTGAAGGTGCACCGGCGGGAGGAGGACGGCGCGTTTCCGCGCGTGGCGGAGCTGACACGGGAGGCCGACGACGTGCTGACCAGCCCCGTGCTGCCCGGCTGGTCGCTGGCCTTGGGCCGGCTGCTGGCCGACGACTGAGCCCTTCGGCCACTGGGGCCGTGGCGCTCACAGCCTGAGCTGCAGCAACCCTCCGTCCGCGCCGATCGCCGCGTCCAGGACCGCGGGGGCCGAGCCGATGCCCGACACGTGCACGGTGTTGACGCCGGCCGTGAAGTCGCCGTGCAGGGTGATCACGCCGTGGTAGCTGCCGGGCGCGAGCGGCTGGAAGCGGACGCGCACCGCCTGCGACGCTCCCGGCAGGAGGCGGCCGCCGGACCAGTTGGTGAGCGTGTGCTCGCCCAGCCCGCCGTCGATCGCGACGCGCGTCACCGTGAGCGGCGCGTTCCCGGTGTTGGTCACCGTGGCGATCAACTCGCGCTGCTCGCCCACCGGCACGTCGCCGAACGCCAGGTTGCCGCCCACCACGATGACGCGCGTGTCGGAGGGCGGACGGAAGAGCGACACGGAGGCCACGCCGTCGGCGAGGCACCCGGACAGAAACGGCACGATCGCGACAGAGAACGCACCGACGAGACGGCACATGCAGGCTCCGGAGGTCCGCGGGGGATGCGGCTCCGTGCTCAGTATCGGCCGCACCCGCGACAGGGCGGGTCGCACTCGAGCGCGCGTCCCTCGCCGTGACCGACCCGGCACGGTCTTGGCATCACCTCCGGCGCGAGGTGCCGCCGATGGAGCCAAATCGGATCCATAATGGATCCATGCCCGTGACGCTATCGATTAAAGGCGTGCCAGCCTCGCTAGCGGCGCGGCTGCGCAAGCGCGCCGCCGCCAATCACCGCTCCATGCAGGGCGAGTTGATGGCCATCCTCGAGCAGGCCGTGCAGCCCACGCTGACTATCGAGGAGTTCGCCGCTCAAGTGAAGGCCACCGGTCTTCGCACCCCCGACGAATCCGTGGCCATGATCCGCGCCGACCGCGATGGCCGTCGTCGTTGATGCGTCGGCACTGGCCGCGGTGACGTTCAACGAACCCGGTAGCGACGCCGTAACTGCCGCGCTGGCCGGACACGCGCTCTACGCGCCGACGCTCATCGACTACGAACTGGCCAGTATCGGATGGAAGAAGCTGCGCCGCCATCCGGACCTGAGCGAGTCCATTCTCGCAAACGTCACACGCACCCGGAGCCTGGCGATCGCCCGCGTCTCGCCCGCGTTCTCCGCTGTGCTGGCGTTGGCGCGCCTCCTCGACATCACGCCGTACGACGCCAGCTACGTATGGGTGGCTCGTGCGCTGGGTCTGCCGCTGGTCACGCTCGACCAGCGCCTCGCGCGCGCGGCGCAGCCGTAGGGCAGCTCTTTAGAGCTGCCGTGCCCTACATCAGAATCGCTTGTGGCAGGGCTGAAGCCCTGCCCTACTTGTGGGCAGGGCTGAAGCCCTGCCCTACATGGCCGTCGTCAGAAGTCCAGCCGGATGCCGAGCTGCCCCGAGCGCGGCACGTAGGCATTGCCCGCGGCGCCGGCCGGCTCCCCGAAGCGCGCCGTGTCCACCTGCGCCACGTAGTTGCCGTAGTTCTTCCGGTTGAACAGATTGAACGCCTCGGCCAGGCCGGTGACGCGAACGCGCCCGAAGGTGAGGCGCTTCGACAGCCGCAGGTCCACCTTGTGGATCGGGAAGCCCTGCAGTGCGTTACGCGGCACCACCTGGCCGGTGCCGATCACGTCGGGGCCGTCGAAGCGATCGCGCAGCGACTCGGGGATCGAAATCGGCGCGCCGAGGTTCAAGCGGTTCGTCCCCGGCTTGCCGTAGGGCACCGTGGCGATGGTGGTCTGATAGCGGCTGCCCGAGCCGTACTGGTAGATGGCGCTCACCGAGATGTCGAGCGGCAGCTCCACGGTGGTGTAGACGCGGGCGGTGTGGCGCTGGAAATCGGTGGAGGTCGCCCACTCGCCGTCGAGCGGATCGAACGGGTTGTTCGACGCGCCGGCCACGTAGCCGATGTCGCCGTCGTCGTGCTTGAAGAACTGGTAGGTGTAGGTGACGCCGGCCTGGAAGCGGTTCTGGAAGCGGCGATTGAACGCCGAGGCCAGCGCCAGCGAGTCCTGCTTGCCGGTGCTCTCGAACCAATTCACCTGGTCGTAGGCGGCGTTGGGCCGGCCGGCGGTGCGCGGGTCCTTGTTGTAGCCGGTGACCGGGTCGAAGAACAGGTTCACGTCGCGCGTGCGCGTGTCGTGGCTCCACTTCCAGTGCACCAGGTCGGATTCCACGCTCATCGCCGTGCCGAGCTGCTTCTGGAAGCCGATGCTGCTCTGCCAGGTGCGCGGCATGCGGAAGTCGGGGCTGATCACGCGGCCGGCCTGGCGCGGCAGCGGCACGCGGCCCGACAGGTAATCGTCGGCGGTGCGGCCGCGCGTCGGGTCGGCCATGAAGCCCGGCTGGCCGTCGGGTAGGAACGCCGCGGCCACCGCCTGGCTGTAGAACTGATGGCTGTAGGTGACGTTGGAGACCGGCGTGTTGTAGTAGAGCCCCGACCCGCCGCGAATCACCAGCCGGCCGTCGTTCTGCACGTTGTAGGCGAAGCCGGCGCGCGGCGCGAAGTTGGTGAGGTCGCGGATGCCGGTCTTGTAGCCGAAGTCGCGCGATTCGACGCCGTTGTCGATCAGGATCGACGACTCGCGAATCCCCGGCGGGTTCAGCGCGCCCCAATCGGCGTCCCAGCGCACGCCCAGGTTCACCGTCAACTGGTCGGTGACGCGCCAGTTGTCGCCCAGCCACACGGCCATGGTCGGCCGCGGCACGCGGATCTGGTAATCGGGGTGGAAGTTGATGTCGTAGCGCTGCAGCAGCGGCTCCAGGCCGGTGAGGTCCCAGCGCGACGGATCGTCCCAGGCATCGGCCGGGAAGCGGCGCTCGAGTTCCGCATCCGACGGCCGGCTGGCGAACACGAACCGTCCGCGGCGGCCCAGCGACCAGTCCTTGGTGTCGCGCACGCGCAGGTACTCGATGCCGGCCTTCACCTGGTGGCGGCCCTTGTGCCAGTTGAGGTCGCCGCGGCCGCTGATGGTGTTCTGCCAGGTGTAGTTCGGGTAGTTGTAGACGCCGCCGATGGTGAGGCCGGGGAAGGCGTACTCGGGCACGTCGTCGGGGCAGCCGCAACTGCCCATGCCGGGAATCGAGTCGTTCTTCCACGAGAAGCCGTTGAAGCCGGCGCGCAGCTCCATCACCAGGCCGTCGCCGGCCACGTGCGTCCAGCTCGAGACCACGTTGGTGGCGTACTGGGTGAGCTGCTCGGCGCGCGACGGGTGGTTGGTGCCGCTGGTGATCTGGAACGGGTTGTTGAAGTCCCAGCGCTGCGCGCGCACGGTGAGGTTGTCGGCGTTGGAGATGCGCTGGTCGAAGCGGCCGAGGAAATTCTTGTTGGTCGACTTGGTCTCGAACGTGAACACCTGGTTGGGCAGCCGCGGCGGCTGCAGGAACGCCGACGACGGCTCGCGCTCGTACTCGTAGGAGGCGAAGAAGTGGGCGCGGTTGCGGCGGATGGGACCGCCCAGCGTGCCGCCCACCTGCTGGTTGGAGAACGGCAGCACCACGCCGGCCACCGCGTCGGCCTCGTTGAAGCGATCGCTGCGGAAGAACCCGTAGCTGCTGCCGCGATAGTCGTTGGTGCCCGAGCGCGACACCGCCTGCACCTGGATGCCGGTGGAGCGGCCCTGGGTGATGTCGAACATGTTGGTGACGATCTGGAACTCGGCGATCGCCTCGCGGCTGATCTTGGGCTGGCCGAAGCCCGAGCCGGCCACACGCTGCGTGATCTGCTGGCCGTCGAGGTTCAACTGGAACTGGTCGTCGCGGGCTACGCCGGGCCGCTGATCGACGTTGTTCACCGTGATGCCCTTGACGAGCAGCGACAGCTCCTGCCAGTTGCGGCCCTGCAGCGGCAGTTCGGCCATCTGGCGGCGGTCGATGTTGCCGGCCACCTGCGACGAGGTGATGTCCACGAGCGGCGCCTGGCTGGTGACGAGCACGCTTTCCTCGAGGCCGGCCACCTTGAGCGACACCGGCGGCACCGTGGCGTTGGTGCCGACCAGCAGTTCGAGCCGCGGGATCTCCACCACCGCGAAGCCGGTCAGTTCGAAGCGGATGCGATAGGTGCCGGGCGGCAGGCTTTCGAAGCGGAAGCGGCCGTCGGCGCCGCTGACCACCGCCGTTTCGCGGCCGGTGCTGATCTCGACCGCCGTCACCGACGCCCCGGGCAGCACCGCCTTGGACTCGTCGACGACCGACCCCTGAACGGTGGCGTTCTGCTGCGCCAGCGAGACCATCGGCAGCAGAAGCGTGAACGCAAGAACCCGAGCGCCGGACTGAACCATCGCAGCCCTCCCTCGATCGCGTGTCCGCCGAACGTGGGGCTCACCATAGGGCCGGGGCCAGGCTTTGTCAATCGCCGCGCGAGGGCACGGGCGTGGCGACGGCGGCCTTGGCCTCGATCAACAGGTCGGGCGGCAGGTCGGTGCGCGCAGCCAGCACGCGCCACATCTCCAGGCTTTCACGGCGCGCCGCGGCGGCGGCGGCTGCCTCCCCCAGCAGCGCGTGCAGCTCGGCGTGCCACGCGCGCACGCGCGGCGGCCACCCGGGGCCACGCACGTAGCGCTCGGCGCGCGCGTTCATGTCGGCGGCCAGTTCCTCGGCCCGCGCCGCCAATCGCCGCGCCTCGTCCACGCGCCCCGCCCGCGCTTCGGCCATGGCCCAGTTCTCGGTGATGGGGATGGCCAGGCGGCGCAGGTAGAAGCCGTCGGGATCGGCGGCGGCGTCCTGCCGCACCATCGCGTCCACGCGACGCCACTCGGCGCGCGCGGCGTCCAGCCGGCCCATCTGGCGCAGCCGCTCGGCCAGCGCGCCGCGCAACTCGGCCACGTAGAACAGCGCCCGACCGGGATAGCGCGGCAGCAGCGATTCCAGCACCGCCAGGCTGCGCTCGAGCGGCGCGATCGCCCGCTCGTCGCCCGGCGGGAAGGCCGGCGCCTGACGGCCGAGGCAGATGGCGTAGTCGAACTGCACGGTGTCGTCCGACGGGTCGCGCGCCCGCAGCCATTCGGCCTGCTCGACCGCCTGCGCGAACGCGGCGAGCGCCTCCTGCCGATCGGCGTCGGGAATGGGCACGGTGGGCCCGCCGGAGCCCACGTAGCCGCCGGCGCCGAGCGGCCCCAGCGCCACGTCGGCCAGGTTGGTCCAGGCGATCATCAGATTGCGCCGGGCGGTGGCGTTGTCGGGGGTGAGGGCCACGGCCCGGGTCTGGGCGTCGATGGCCCGGCGATAGAAGTCGCGCGCCGCGGCGTTGTCGAGGTTGTAGGCGGCGAAGTTGCCGGCCTGGGAATACGCGGTGCCGAGCTTGGCCAGGGAGTCGGGCGTGTCGGGGGCCAGGCGCGACACCTGCTCGGCCACCGTCACGTAGCGATGGATGACCCGCCGCTCGAGCGGCGAGCCGGTCATCTGCGACGTCACCGCGCTGAACGCATCGCCCACGGCTTCGAGCAGCGCGGGATGCGTGGGCGCACGGGCCAGCGCGGATTCGCCGAGGTCCACCGCCCGGGTCAGCAGCTGCTCCATCTCGGCGCGCTGCGCGGTTTCCTGCAGCAACTGCGCGCGCTGCGTCCACAGATCGAGCGTCACGGCGGCCACGTCGGGGTCGGCCTGGATGGCATCGCCGCCGAACTGGTCGAGCACCGCCTGCGCCCGGTCGTAGTAGCGTCGGGCGTCGTCGGGGCGGCTGAGGCTGGGGCGATCCAGCGCATAGGCGATGCGCGCCACTTTCAGATAGCCGCGCGCGATCTCGAGCTGCAGTGCCGCGTCGTTGCCAGCTTCGCGCGCCAGGCCGTCCAGGTAGGTGACGGCCGTGCGCACCACGACGTCCTGCGCCGCCGTGGACGACGGCAGATCGCGGATGGCGGCGTGGACGTCGCCCATCAGCGCGTTGGCGATGCCGCGCACCTCGGCGAAGCGTCGTTCGGCGCGTCGCGCCTGGTAGGTGGTGGCGACTACGCCGGCGGTCAACGACGCCACGAGCGCCGCGGCGGCGGTGAGCGGCAGCCAGTGCCGGCGGGCCGCGCGTGCCAGGCGGTAGGTGGCGCTGTCGAGGCGCGCAACGACGGGCCGCCCGTCCAGGTGACGCCGCACGTCGTCGGCCAGCGCCGCCACCGACGGGTAGCGGCGCGCCGGATCTTTCTGCGTGGCGGTGGCGACGATCGCGTCGAGGTCGCCGCGGAGCGTGCGTTGCCAGGTGGGGTCGCCGGCGCCGACCGCGGTGCTGGGACGCGGTACCGGCGTGTCGCAGATCGAGCGCTCGAGGGCCGTCGGCGACGAGGTGTCGGCGTGCTGCGCGCGCCGCCCGGCCAGCAGCTCGAACAGCACCAGGCCGAGGGCGTAGACATCGGTGCGGGTGGTGATCGGCTGGCCGCGCAGCTGCTCGGGGCTGCAGTAGTCGGGCGTGGCCGGGCCGAGCCCGGCCAGGGTGGCCGTCGAGTCGGGCGCGGCGACGAGCTTGGCGATGCCGAAGTCGAGCAGCTTGGCGTCGCCGCTGGCGGCGATGAGGATGTTGGCGGGTTTCAGGTCGCGGTGCACCACCAGGTTCTGGTGGGCGTAGTCCACGGCGTCGCACACCTGGAGGAAGAGGCGCAGCCGCTCGGCGATCGACGGGCGTCGCTCGGCGACGAACGCGGTGAGCGGCACGCCCTCCACGTACTCCATCACCAGATAGGGCACGCCGTCGGCGGTGGTGCCGCCGTCGAGGAGCCGGGCGATGTGCGGATGCTCGAGCTGCGCCAGGATCTCGCGCTCGTGCGCGAAGCGTTCCCGCAGGTCGAGGGCGTGGGCGGCGCGGGCAGCCACCTTCACGGCGACGCGCTTGTGGAAGGCGTCGTCGTCGCGCACCGCCTCGTAGACGACGCCCATGCCGCCGCGGCCCACTTCGCGGAGCAGTCGCCACGGCCCGACGCGTCGGCCGGCGAGGGCGGGGTCGGTGCGCGCGGGATCGGCCAGGGCGGAATCGGCGGGCAGCGGGAGGCGGGCGGCGCCGTGCACCGCCGCGGCCACCTGCGCGCCGCGGGAGCGGTCGTGGGCCAGCAGCCGTGCCAGCTCGTTGCCCAGCGTGGGGTCGGCGACGGCGGCCTGCGCCACGAGCGCCGCCTGCGCGGGCTCGGGCAGGTCTGCCGCCTCGTCGAACAGCGCCTCGAGGCGTCGCCAGCGATCCGGTGTCATCGGCACGGGGGCGCGGGGTCCTGTCTCTCCCACAAGCGGAAAATGTAAACGCCTCCGGGTAAACGCCTCGGAGTCAATGACTCGGAGTCGATGACTCGGAGTCGATGACTCAGAGCCGATTACAAATGGAGACGTAATTACGCGGTCATAGCGTCCGACAGCCAGGCCTCCGCCAGGCGCTGTTCGCGGTGCACGGTGGCCGGCGACAGGCCCAGGAACTCGCCGGCCTCGTCAAGCGTGAGGCCGCCGAAGTAGCGCAGCTCGATCACCTGCGCCTTGCGGGCGTCGAAGCCGGCCAGGCGATCGAGCGCGTCGTGGAGCACCAGGAAGCGGTCGGCCGCGTCGGGATGATAGAGGGTCATCTCGTCGAGCGGCACCTTCGCGGCGTCGCCGCCGCGCTTCTGCGCCTTGGCCGTGCGGGCGTGATCGACGAGCACGCGGCGCATCACCTGCGCGGCCAGCGCATAGAACTGCTTGCGGCTGTCGAAGTGCAGGCGGCCGGCGCCGGTGAGGCGCAGAAACGCCTCGTGGACGAGCGCGGTGGGCTGCAGCGTGTGGTCCGACCGCTCGCGGCGCAGGTAGGCGTCGGCGATGCGGCGCAGCTCGGGGTAGATGACGCTCGAGGCAGCGTCGAGGGCGTGGGGATCGCCGCCGGCCCAGCGATCGAGCAGCGTCGTCACGTCGCTGGCGTCGTCGGGCACCGCCGGATCCGGCATCGCGCCGACTATACCAAGGGGATTCCGAGAAATCCGTGACGGGATTGCGCTTGTCCGAGTGAGGCGCCGCCACGGCTCCACCGGCGCCCGGAGGACGACATGCGGCTGCACAGATCTGGACGGACGATGGTGGTGACGCTGGCTCTGCTGGCGCTGCCGTGGCTGGGGGCGCCGCCGACGGCAGTGGCCCAGAACGTGGGGGACCCGGTGGGCTTCGGCGTGACCAGCGGCCCGGGTGTGGTCCTGGTGCTGGCGGCAGGGTGCGACGGCTACCTCGCGCAGGCCCTCGGCGGCATCACGCTGTTCGGCTCGCTGTCGCCGAGCGGTTCGTACGTTGGCGTGCTTCCGCAACGCACCCGGCTGGACGGCGAGGGGCAACCGGAATGCCCGGCGTTCATCATCCCCGGCGTCCCGCCCGGCACCTACTGGGTCACCGTCGTCTATGGCTTCGTGAGCACGGAGAACGTGGCGGTCTCTGCGTGGCAACCCATCACCGTGGCCGGCGCCTGCACCCGCGCGCCGAGCCCGCCGGTGCTGCTCCCCGGGCAGCCGGTCATCACCGGCGACGACGTGTCGGTGGCCTTCGCCTCGCCGCCCGACTGCGGCGCCAACGAGCTGGTGCTCGAGGTGGGCCTGCAACCCGGCACGATCGACCTGCCGCCGATCACCGTCGGATCGCTGGCGTTCGCGGTGAACGACGTGCCACCGGGCACCTACTATCTGCGCGCCCGGAGTCGCAACCCGTATGGCGAGAGCAAGCCGTCGCCGGTGGTGCCGATTCGCGTGCCCGGCGGCTGCACGGGGGTGCCAGGCCTGTCGACACCGCAAGCACCCCTCAACCCCACGGTCACCAAGAACGGCAACCTGGTGACGCTGTCGTGGTCGCAAACGCCGGGCGTGCCGAGCACGCCGACGTTCTACGTCGTCCACATCAGGAATCCGTCCACCGGGCTGACCCTGGACAACCTCGTGCTGCCGGCGCAGACGTCGATCAGCGCCACGCTGGGTCCCGGGACCTATCGCGTCGGCATCAGCAGCGGCAACCCGTGCGGCACGTCGTCGCCGATCACCGGCGACCTGACGTTCACCGTCCCGTGACGTTCGCCTCAGTGATGGGTTGAATCCTGGCGCCGGGCCCCGTATCGTGTGCGGGCAGGAGCCCGCCGATGTCCCAGCGCCACAGCCGCCGTCAGTTCCTCAACACCACCAGCGCCGGACTCGCCGGCATCGCCGGCGCCGCGTCGCTGGCCGAACACGTGCAGGCCGCGGCCGCCGCGCAGGCCGGGCAGCCAGGCGCGGGCGCGTCACCCGGCGATCCGCGCGACCCCGACCTGGTGGTGGTGAACGCAAAGGTCTACACGATGGACACGCGGGCGCCGCAGGCGCAGGCGTTCGCCGTGCGCGGCGACCGCTTCGTGGCGGTGGGCGCCACGAGCGACATCCGCAACCTGGCCGGCAAGAACACCACCGTGTTCGACGCCAAGGGGATGACCGTCGTGCCCGGCTTCATCGACTGCCACAACCACGCCGGCGGCGAGGTGCTGCAGAACGAGGTGCTGGTCGGCAACCCCTTCGAGGTGGAGTTCGTCAGCATCTTCGACATCGTCCGCAAGCTGAAGGAGAAAGCGGACAAGGTGCCCGAGGGCACGTGGGTGGAGGGCTTCTTCTACGACGACACCAAGGTGAAGGACAAGCGGCTCATCCACCGCCGCGACTTGGACGAGGTGTCGCGCAATCACCCGGTGATCGTCCGCCACCGCGGCGGCCACACCTACTTCTACAACTCGAAGGCGTTCGAGATGGCCGGCATCACCAGGGACACGCCGGATCCGATGGGCGGCACCTACGACAAGGATCCGAACGGCGAGCTGAACGGGCGCGTCACGGATCTCGCCTCGCGGCCGTTTCAGAAGGTGGGCACGCGGCCGACGTTCACCGAGGCGCAGCGCGAGCAGCGCTCACGCGACGGCATCGCCTACATCTCCAAGCAGTTCGCGCGCTACGGGCTGACCAGCGTGCACCACCAGGGCGGCAACCTGCAGGCCATGCAGGACGTGCGCGCCCGCGGCGAGCTGCTGCATCGCATCAGCTACGAGACGAACGGTGCGGCGCTCGAGGCGATGATCTCCGCGGGGATTCAGACCGGCTTCGGCGACGAGTGGATCAAGTTCGGGTCCACGTCCGAGCACACCGTGGACGGGTCGTTCTCGGAGCGCACGATGGCGCTCTCCACGCCCTACCCGGGCGTGACGCCACCCTACAAGGGCAACATCACCGAGACGCAGGCCACGCTCGACGAGTGGGTGGCGCGCGTGCACCGCGCCGGCATCCAGGTGAACTGCCACGCCAACGGCGACGTGGCCATCGACATGTACCTCACCGCCGCGGAGAAGGCGCTGAAGGCGCTGCCGCGCGCGAACGCGCGGCCCAAGATCACGCACTGCACGCTGGTGAATCCCTCGCTGGTCGCGCGCATCAAGGCGATTGGCGCGGTGCCGGCGATGTTCACCACCTACGCCTACTACAACCCCGACAAGTTCGTGTACTACGGCGAAGAGATGATGAAGAACTGCATGGCCTACCGCTCGCTGCTGGATGCGGGCGTGTATGCGTGCGCCGGGTCGGACTTCAGCCCCGGGCCGTTCGCGGCGCTCATGGGCATCCAGGGGATGGTGACGCGCAAGGGCTGGGACGGCAAGACGTGGGGCGCCAATCAGCGCATCACGGTGAGCGAGGCGATTGCCGTCAACACCTACAACGGCGCGTGGGCCAGCGGCGAGGAATCGATCAAGGGGTCGATCACGGCTGGCAAGCTGGCCGACTACGTGGTGCTGGCCGACGACCCGCACACGGTGGACGTCGAGAAGATCAAGGACATCCAGATCGTGCGCACGGTCGTAGGCGGCCGCACGTCGTACCAGGCGTAACGCCGGGCGTTACTCGGCGGCCGGCTTGGCCTTGGCCTTGCTCTTGGCGCTCTTGGCCTTGGGCCGCGGCACGTCCTGCCACTCGCTGTTGTCGCGCCGCAGGTGCGCGCTGGCGCCGATGGCGGTGAGCATCACGTCGGACGGGCGGCCGGTGAAGCGAACCACCACCTTGCCGTCGCCGGTCACGTCCTGCACCTGGCCCAGGCCCCATTCGGCCATCGCCTGGTGGCGCACCACGTCTCCAGTTTTGTAGGCCATACGCTTGGTTTCCCTCCGTTCGTGGAGGGAGCACATTCGCCCTCGACCCTCTCAGGGTACTACGGGGAGCGGTCAGCGGGCGAATTCGGCGCAGACCCGGGAAGCGCCCACCGCGACCCGGCCGTTGGAACGGCAGTTGACGCACCACTGGTCGCGGCCCTCGGCCACCGGGTCGGCGGCGGCGCGGGCCATGGCGTCGGGCAGCGCGTCGGCGGGGGCGTTGGCGGCGGGCTCGTCGAAGGCGTCGGGGTAGGGGCGCAGCACGTGCTGCTTGCCATTCTGTGCAGAGCACTGCGGGCAGGCGCGCCAGGTGCCGTCGGCGCGGGTGATGGGGGCGCGGACGTCCTCGGCGCAGGTGGAGCACGGCACGCGGCCCACCGAGGCGGTGCGTCGCAGGGTGGTGGGGGTAGATTGCCAGCCGGCGCCGGTGTCGGGGGTCAGGAACTTCGTCGCGGCATCCGCGGTGAGCAGGACGTCGCCGGCGCGGGCGCTGAACTTCACCAGCACCTTGCCCTCGACGGTCTGGCCGGTGACGCGGCCGATGCCCCACTCGGGCTTCGACGAGTGGCGAACGAGATCTCCGGCTTTGAACACGTGTGCTCCGTCAGCAAATGTCATCGGCTCTGTCACGGTTACAAGTGTCTACGTGACCGTCCCGATTACATCTGGTGCGGATCCAGCGTACACCCGACGCAGCTGCGGAGGAGTCCGCGTGGTCATCGGCCGCCGCGGCGATATTGGGCGCTTCATGGCCGGATCCCGGCCTTGCGTCGCGGCACATGTCGTGCACGGCCGTCGGGCGGGGCGCAACGCTCGGATGCGCTGAACGCCGCGCCCGGGAGGGGTGTCGTGTATCCGAGGCTGCTCATCGCCGTCGCCCTCGTCCTCTCGGGCGCGTTGCTGCGCGCGCAAACCCGCCAGGAGCCGATCGAGCCCATCGCCCGCGCCACCATCACCAACCGGCAGCTGGTTGACCTGGGCAAGAAGCTCTATTTCGACCCGCGGCTGTCGCGGTCGGGCTTCATCAGCTGCAACTCTTGCCACAACCTGAGCCTGGGCGGATCGGACAACCTCAAGACGTCGATCGGCCATGGCTGGCAGCAGGGGCCCATCAACGCGCCGACGGTGCTGAACTCGAGCCTGAACGTGGCGCAGTTCTGGGACGGCCGCGCCGAGACGCTGAAGGCGCAGGCCGGCGGGCCCATTGCCAACCCCGGCGAGATGGCGTTCACCCACGAACTCGCGGTGGAGATGCTGGGCACCATCCCCGGCTACGTCGTCGACTTCCAGAACGCGTTCGGCCCCGGCGCCATCGACATCGACAAGGTGACGACCGCCATCGCGGCGTTCGAGGAGACGCTGGTCACGCCGAACGCACGCTTCGACCGCTGGCTGCGCGGCGAGCGGCGGGCCATCACGCTCGAGGAAGAGGCCGGCTACGCGCTGTTCAAGTCGAGCGGCTGCACCGCGTGCCACAACGGGCCGGCCGCCGGCGGCGCGTCGTTCCGCAAGATGGGCATCGTGGAGCCGTATCGCACCGACAACCCGGCCGAGGGGCGGGTCGCCGTCACCGGCCGCGACGCCGATCGCTTCAGCTTCAAGGTGCCGACGCTGCGCAACGTCGAGCTGACGTATCCCTACTTCCACGACGGCGCGGCCGACACGCTGGCCGAGGCCGTGGACGTGATGGGCCGCATCCAGCTCGGCAAGCGCTACACGCCGGACGAACTGCGGAAGATCGTCGCGTTCCTGAAGTCGCTCACCGGCGACCAGCCGACGTTCGTGATGCCGCTCCTGCCGCCGTCGTCCGACGCCACACCGCGCCCGCGGCCATTCAAGTAGGGCGGGCGGTTTCGTCGTCAGTTCACGGCGGGGTCGGCCAGCTCGCGCAGGTCGTCCACGTCCACGAAAACCAGCGACTCGGAGTTCACGCAGTGGCGCTGGCCGGTGGGCCGCGGGCCGTCGGGGAACACGTGGCCCAGGTGGCAGTCGCACCGCGCGCACAGGATCTCCACGCGCGTCATGCCGTGGCTGCGGTCCACCTTGGTAGCCACGTTCTCGTCGGCGATCGGCTGGAAGAAGCTGGGCCAGCCGGTGCCGGACTCGAACTTGGCGTTCGAGGCGAAGAGCGGCAGCCGGCAGCACACGCACGCGTAGACGCCGTGGGCCTTGTTGTCGAGCAGCGTGCCGCAGAACGGCCGCTCCGTGCCCTGGGCGCGGGCGACGCGGAACTGCTCCTCGGTGAGCTGGGCGCGCCACTCGGCCGCCGACTTCTCGACGCGCGGCAGATCGACGGGGCCGACGAGCTGACCGTCGCGGTTGAACACCTTCACGGACACCGTGGACATGACGTCCTTATGATGTCGCAGCCCAGGGGCGCGATTCATCCGAATGTAATCGGCTCTGAGTCATTTACTCAGAGGCGGTTACAATTCGGCGTGGCCGGACCGCGACTGCTCACCGCCGGCGAGGCGTTCGAGGACCTGGTCTTCGTCGGCCTCGAGCGGCTGCCGGCGCCGGGCGAGGAGATCAAGACCGACACGTTCCACGCCACCGTCGGCGGCGGCGCGGTGATCACCGCCGTGGCGGCGGCGCGGCTGGGCGTGCCCACCGCCATCGTTAGTGCACTCAGCGCGCCCGCGGTCGCCCGCCTGCGACGCGAACGGGTCCGCGTCCACAACCTGCGCCAGCCGCGCGAGCCGCACGCCATCTCGGCGGCGCTCTCCACCACCACCGACCGCGCCTTCGTCACCTTCAACGGCGTGAACCGCGTGCTGGAGCCGCGCCTGCTGGCCGCGCTGCGCACGACCACCGCCGGCCACGTGCACCTGGCGCTCACCCCGCACGACCTGCCGGCCTGGACGCGCCTGATCAAGCGTCTCAAACGCGCCCGCGTCACCGTGTCGTGGGACTTCGGCTGGAGCGAATCGCTGGCCGAGCGTCCCGAACTGCCGGCGCTGATGGACGCGCTCGACCTGGTGTTCGTCAACGAACTGGAGGCGCCGCTCTACGCCCGCGTCAACGCGCTCGACGACGCCTACCCGCCGCTGCGCGCCCGCCGCTGCGCCGTAATCGTCAAGCTCGGCTCGGTGGGCAGCCGCTGGCTGCGCGCCGGTCCCGCGGGCGACGTGGTGATGCCGGCCCCGCGCGTCACCCCGGTGGACACGACCGGCGCCGGCGATGCCTTCTCCGCCGGCTTCCTGTCGGCGTGGCTGCGCGGCGGTGCCCCCGCGCATTGCCTGGCCACCGGCAACGCGGTGGGCGCGGCGTCCACGGCCGCCGCCGGCGGACTCGACGCCTTGCCCCGCGCCTCGGCCCTGCCGGCGCTGCTGCGCCCGCGCAGCTCGACGCACGCGCCCGTGCGCCGGCCCGGCCTGCCCCCAACCCAGCGGACGCGCCGCGCCTCGCGTGCCCGCCCCTCGAGGAGACCATCGTGAAGCTGGCCATCATCGGCGGCGCCGGCGTGCGCGTGCCGCTGCTCGTCGGCGGGTTCGCCCGCTCGACGCTGCACGTCGATCGCATCGACCTCTACGACATCGATCAGCCGCGCCTGCAGGTGATCGCCGACCTGGCGCAGCGCATGGCCGGCCCGGTGCGCGTGCAGGCGCACGCCACGCCGGAGCCGTGCATCACGGGCGCCGACTTCGTCATCACCAGCATCCGCGCCGGCGGCATCGCCCAACGCGCCAGGGACGAGGCGACGACCATCGCCCTCGGCGTCGTCGGCCAGGAGACGGTGGGCCCGGCCGGCTTCGCGATGGCCGTGCGCACCATTCCGCCGATGGTCGAGTACGGCCGGCTCACCGCCAAGCTCGCGCCGCAGGCCTGGTTCGTCAACTTCAGCAACCCGGTGAGCGTGGTGTCGCAGGCGGTGCACCAGCACAGCGACGCGCGCATCATCGGCATCTGCGACACGCCGACCGAAACCTTCGAGGACGCCGCCCACGCGCTGGGCCTGCCGCCGGCGGCGTGCGAGTACGACTACTTCGGCCTCAACCATCTCGGCTGGCTGCGCGAGGTCACCTTCCAGGGCGAGCCGCAGATCGCGCGGCTCTGGGACGACGACGCGCGGCTCACCGCCGCCTATCGCTCGCCGCTGTTCGAGCCCGAGCGGCTGCGCGAGATGCGCCTGCTGCCCACCGAGTATCTCTACTACTACTACCGGCCCGAGGTGGCGCTGGCGCACCTGCAGCGCGCCGGCACGAGCCGCGGCCAGGCGGTGGCGGCGCTCACGGCGCAGTTCTTCGCGGATCTGGCGGCCGGCGTGCCCGACCCGGTGGTGCGCTATCAGCAGTACCTCGCCGCGCGCGACGCCAGCTACATGCAGCTCGAAACCGGCACGACCACGCCGCGCGTCAAGCCCGACTGGGCCGAACTCTCCGGCTACGACCGCATCGCGCTGATGACCATCTCGGCCATCGCCGGCGACACCGGCGCGGTGATTCCGCTGGATCTTCCGAACCGCGGCACGCTGCCCTTCCTGGCCGACGACGACATCATCGAGGTGCCGTGTGCGGTGCGCGCCGACGGGCCGCACGCGCGGCCGGTGGCCAAGGTGCCGGCGCATGCGCGGGCGCTCATCACCTGCGTGAAGGAGTTCGAGCGCGCCACGGTGAAGGCGGCGATGAGCGGCTTGCGCGCCGATCGCATCGAGGCGCTGGCGCTGAATCCGCTGGTGCACTCGCGGCCGCTGGCCGAACAGCTGGTGGACGCGCTGCTGCCGGCATGACCACGCCCGCGGCCTCCCCCGCTACCGCCACGGGCGATCCCGCGCTGACGCGGGCCATGGGCCTGCTGCAGGCCACCGCCACCAACGTGATCAGCATGGTGGGGGTCGGGCCGTTCCTCACCATCCCGTTCATGGTGGCGGCCATGAACGGGCCGCACGTGATGTACGCGTGGATCGCCGGCGCCGTGCTGGCGGTGGCGGATGGGCTGGTCTACGCGCAGCTCGGCGCGGCGCTGCCGGGCAGCGGCGGCGGCTATCTGTATCTGCGCGAGGCGTTCCAGCCGTTCGGCCTCGGCCGGCTGATGGCGTTCCTGTTCATCTTCCAGACGATCCTGATCGCGCCGCTGTCGGTGGCCGGCGGCGCCGTGGGCTTCGCCGACTACCTGCAGTTCGTGTGGGCGGGCATGCCGCCGCTCACCCATCACCTGATCGCCGCGGCGGTGTGCGTGGCGTCCACGGCGCTGCTGTGGCGGAAGATCGAGGACATCGGCCGGCTCAGCGTGGTGATGCTGGTGGTGGTGCTGCTCACCGTCGGCTGGGTGATCGTGGCCGGGCTGTTCAACTTCTCGCTGGCGCAGGCCTTCGACTACCCCGCCGCGGCGTTCCAGTTCGACGGCGCGTTGATCTCGAGCCTCGGCGCCGCCTCGGTGCTGGCGATGTACAGCTACGGCGGCTACAACCAGGTGTGCAACATCGGCGACGAGATTCGCGACCCGGCCACCACCGTGCCGCGCTCGATCTTCGTGTCGATCGCCATCGTGTTCGTGCTCTACAGCCTGATGACCATCGTCATCCTCGGCATGATTCCGTGGGAGCAGGTGCGCGACTCGCGCACCGTGGCGTCGATCTTCATCGAGCGCACGTTCGCCGATCCGGCCGCCGGACGTCTGGCCGGCACGGTGATGACCGGGCTGATCCTGTTCGTGGCGGCGTCGTCGCTCTACGCCACGATCCTGGGCTACTCGCGCGTGCCCTACGCGGCGGCGCGCGACGGCGACTTCTTCCGCGTCTTCGCCCGCGTGCATCCCACCAAGCACTTCCCCGACGTGTCGCTGGTGACGATCGCGCTGGTGTCGATCCCGTTCTGCTTCTTCACGCTGGGCCAGCTGGTGAGCTGGCTGATCCAGGTGCAGGTGCTGCTGCGCTTCATCTGGCAGTGCGCGGCGGTGGTGCTGCTGCGGCGCTACCGGCCCGACATCCCGCAGCCGTTCACGATGGTGCTCTACCCGTGGCCGGCGATCCTTTCCGGCGCGCTGTGGCTGTTCATCTTCTTCACCGGGCCGTGGGAAGGCATCGTGTTCTCGGTGGCCTTCCTGCTCGCCGGCATCGGCGCCTACGCCGTCTTCGCCCGCGACCGCGCCCGCCCCTGGCTCTGATCCGCCGCGGCCGACGCCGCGCTGATCCCGACGCGCCGGCTCAGGGCATGAGCAGCACGAGCCGCGGGTAGATCAGGTTCTCGTTGGCGACGCGCGACTTGTTCAGGTCCCAGATCTCGCGCCAGCGGTTGCTGTCGTTCAACTGCGCCTGGGCGATGCGGCTCAGCGTGTCGCCCGCCTTCACCGTGTAGGTCTTGCGGCCGGCAATCGGCTGCGTGAACACGTCCGACACGGTGGTGAGGTACTCCCGCATCAGGTCGGCGTACTGCGGCGTGGCGCGGAAGCGGTCGATCACCTGGTTCACCTCGTAGACCAGATCGAAGTTGCCGGCCGGGATGCCCACCGCGTACTTCGACTGGTTGAGGTTGTACTGGACGATGGTGGTGCGCGGGTGCGCCTTGATCTCTTCCGCCGCGAAGGGATAGTCGTAGATCAGCGCGTCGGCCTGATCGCGCTCCACCGCCTCGAACCAGCCGTTGTCGCCCGAGAACTTGCTGATCCGCGCATTGGGGATGTTCTGCTGCACCCAGCGCTCGGCGGCGGGATCGTCGTAGATGGCGATGCGCTTGCCGGCCAGGTCGCGGGTCGAGCGATAGGTGCCGGCCATGCCCTCGGACACGATCAGGCACAGGCCGAAGTCGAGATAGCCGTTGGACCACACGACGCCCTCCACCGACGGGTCGGGCACGTAGCCGCCCATGATGATGTCGATGTCGCCGGCGCGCAGCCGATCGGGCAGGTCCTCGTAGTCGGCCTCCACCACCTGCACGCGCTTGGCGCCGAGGCCGTCGGCGATCAGGCCGGCGAGGCGGAAGTCGAAGCCGTCGTCCTGCTTGCGATCGTTGATGAAGCGCATCGGCGGCGCATCCGGCTCCATGCCGACGCGCAGCACGCCGGTCTGACGCAGCGACGCCAGCACGCCCTTGCGTTCGCCGGCCGGCGCGGCGGCGCCGGCCGGGGCGGCGCTTCCCGACGGCGTGGACGACGCGGTGGGCGTCCCCGACGACGAGCCGAGCCCTGGCATCTGGCCGCGATAGGTCCAGCCCGCATAGCCGAGCACGCCGAGACCGACCAGAAACAACAGGATCTTGCCGGCGGGAGTGAGACGCATACCGTCCTCCGAATCGAGTGATCAGGCCAGGCGGACGAGCTGCCGCCGCGAGAAGAGCTGCGCCGCCTTGGCCTGGCTGCTCACCGCGGCCATGACCGCCTTGGCGGCGTCGGCGCCGGTCTGGGCGCCGCCGTTCATGTAGCCCTGGAAATCGTAGCTGCAATGCTCGCCGGCGAAGAAGAGGTTGCCCACCGGCAGCCCTTCGGCGCCGGCGATGGTCGTCCACTGCCCCGGCTTGTAGACCGCGTAGGCGCCCTTGGTCCAGGGATACGTCGGCCAGTGGAAGCGCGACACCTTGCCGTTGCGCTCGGCCAGCGTGCCCGGATACACCTTCTCGATGCCGGCCAGCAGCCGCGCCGCCACCGTTTCGGCCGGGCCGTTGCCGGCCTCGTGGGCCAGCTTGCCGCCCGAGTAGAGGGTGAGGCCGCCGCTGGCGCCCGACTGCAGGTAGCTGTTGGCCCAGGCCAGCTGGAACGCCTCGTCGGAGTAGACGTTGCCGGCATAGCCGCGCTTCTCCCACGGCCGGCTCTTGAAGCCCACCATCACCTTGGCGTTGGCGCCGTAGGCCAGCTCGGCGATCGCCTTCTTCTTCACCGCCGGCAGCTCGACGTCTATCTTCACCTCGCGCAGCATCGAGAACGGGATCGTCATGATGACGACGTCGGCATCCTCGTCCACCGACCGCCCGCCGGTCTGGAAGGTCAGCGTGAAACCCTGGCCCTTGCTGCGGATGGCCTCGAGACGGTGCAGCGTCTGGATCTGCGGCTGGACGCGCTTGGCCAGTTCGTCGACCACGCGCTGGTTGCCGCCGCGCACCTTGTAGCGCTCATCGCTCTCGCCGAGCACCGTGCAGGCGCTGGTATCGGTGAGGTCGCCGGTGCCGATCAGGAACAGGAAGTTGAGCGCCGACTGCTCGCCCAGTTCCAGCCCGTACTCGGTGACGTAGGCCGCCTCGAGCATCTCGCGCATCCAGCCGGTGCAGCCGATGGCGGTCAGGTATTCGTCGATCGACTGGCGGTCGAAGGCCGAGCCGCCGCCCTCGGTCTCGTAGTTCACCACCTCGCCCATCGAGTCGTAGTCGGCGGCGATCTTCTTGGCCAGTGGCACGAAGGCGCGGGCCGCCTGGGCCATCGTGTAGTGGCGGCCGTTGACGAAGTAGGTCTCCGGCACGAGCTTCTCGGTGCCGGCGCCCTGGACGTCGATGCGCTCGAGGCCGAACTCGTCCATCAGCGCCAGCATCTCGGCGTGCCCGCTGTCGATGAACTCGCCGCCCAGTTCGGTGGTGAGCCCGTCGGCGAGCAGGTCGGTGGCCGTGAACATGCGGCCGCCGGTGCGGTTGGCGCCCTCGAACACCTTGGCGGTGAGGCCGGCCTTCTGCAGCTTGTAGGCGGCGTTCAACCCGGCCACGCCGGCGCCGACGATGGCGATGCGCGGCGCGCCCCCACTCGACCCGCTGGCCGGCGGCGCACCGCCCGGCGCGGGAGCCGACGGTGCAGGGGCGCTCTGGCCGCACGCGGCGGTCAGTGCCGCGGCCGAGGCCACCGCCGACTGGCGCAGGAAGCGGCGCCGTGAGTACGCCATGTCCACCAACTCGTCGAGCGGCGGCGTGTGCGGGCCGCGGCGATTGGCGATCGCCGCCAGGCGATAGGCGCGCCGCAGGGATGCGAGCAGGGGGGTCCGGGCCACGTGATCCTCCGTTGTCAGGTTCTGAGCAGGGCGCGCAGCTCGTTGAGCCGCGCGAACACCTCGTTGCGATCCATGTCTCGATAGGGTGTCGGCAGCACCTCGCGCGAGGTGCACTCCTGCACCGCGGCCAGGATCTGCATCTCGCGCTCGAGCTGGCTGGTCGCCGGGATGAAGTCCTCGAAGGCCTGTTTCAACACCGTCAGCGTGGCGATGGGGCGGCCCTCGGCGTCCACCTCGGCCGAGAGGATGGCGCGAGCCATGATGGCCTCGATGTCGGCGCCCGACAGGCCGCTCGGGTCGTCGATCACCTGGGTGATCGAGGTGACGTCGGACACGACGCCCGACTTCTTGAGCATGATGCGGAACAGCGCGTCGTGCTCCTCGGGCGTCTGCGGGTAGAACAGCGCCAGGTGCTCCTCGGCGCGCCCCTGGCGCTTCAGGTCCACCGGCAGCAGGTCGGGCCGCGACGTGATCAGGAACCACACGATTTTGCCGCGGTACTCGGTGTTGCCCATGAACGAGGCGAGCTGGGCGAAGACGCGGTTCGAGGTGCCCGAGTCGCCCTGCTGGTTGCGATCGCCGAGGAACGCGTCGACCTCGTCGATGATCACGCCCACCGGCCACATGGCGTGCAGCACCTTGAGGATCTTCTCGAGGTTGCCTTCGGTGACGCCCTGCCACTGCGAGCGGAAGTTGAGGAACTTCACGCACGGAAAGCCGATCTCGCCGGTGAAGCAGGTGACCATGAAGGTCTTGGCCGAGCCGACGGGGCCGGCGATCAGATACCCCATCGGGACGCCCTGCAGGCGCCCGGCCAGGATCGCCTGGGCGGCGCGGCGCAGGCGGGCCTTGACGCCCTCGTGCCCCGACACCATGTCGAGCCCGAAGCGCGACTCGACGTACTCGAGCAGGCCATAGCACTCGGCCTCGATCACCGTCTTCTTCTGCTCGCGCAGCGCCTTGGCGTCGAGCCGCGTACCGTGCTCGTCGATCGCGGCCAGGATCTGCCGCAGCTGGATCCGCGTCAGCCCCGACATCACCTGCGCCAGCCGCTCCACCGGCAGGTCGGCGCGGGTCTGGTACCACTCGGCCGGCCGGATGGCCCGCAGGTACTCGAGCCGCTCGCGCTCGTCGGGACGGGTCACCTCGATCTCCACGGTTTGCGGCGAGCGGACGATGCGGGCGCTGAGATCCGCGAGGTTCTCGGTGACGAGGACGAAGGTGACGTTGGCGGCGAGCAGCGCCGGGTCGGTGGCCCACTTCTGCACGTAGACCCGCACCGCCCGATCGTCGGCGCCGGCCTCGCCGGTGGACTCGGGCACCAGCGTCTCGGCGTAGGGCAGGATCACGGCCACGCCGAGCGGCTGCTGGCGGTGCACGACGTGCTTCAGGAAGGTGTCGAGCAGCGCGCAGAACGCCACCGGGTCGCGCGGCAGCGCCTGCGCGTAGTTGGTGCCGTGCACGCTGTCCACCACCGACACCGCTTCGCTGAAGCGGGCGTGCGCCTCGCGGGTGTGGAAGACGGCGCCGTTGGCGCGCTGGTACTCGATCACCACCTCGCGCCGGCCGAAGATCCACTCGGCCAGGAAGCGCGTCAGCGGCACGAAGTCGTCGGCGGTGCGCGGCCGGGCGTCGGCGATCGGCGCGGCCACCACGTCGTGGGTGTTGCCGTGCAGCACGAACGTGTTGCCGAGGCGGGCGCGGATGCCGTGCGCCAGCGTGCGGGCCCAGCGCGGGTAATGCTCGAAGCCGGTCGCCGGCGTCGATGCCGTGGTGGTCATCGCTGCTTCACCCTGCGCGCGGTGGTCGTCTGGGTCGGGGCCGGCGGCACCGGTATCGGCGGCACGGTCTCCGGCGGTGCGATCAGCTCGCCCTGCCACGCATCGGTGTCGGTGCGCAGCAGCGCCTCCATCTCGCGGACGATGCGGTCCGAGTCCTCGGACTGCCGGACGATGGTGTCGAGTTCCTCGGAAATCGCCTGCGGGTCGCGCAGCGACATCGAGTTGTGGTGCAGCACCTCGACCAGCGACTCCATCGAGTCGATCTCGGTCTGCAGCGTGCGGATGGTGTCGTCGGCCTGGTCGAGCGAGGCGAGCAGCCGGCGCTTCAGCTCGAGGTTCTTGCGCAGGGCGGCGGCGGCGCGCTCGGGCACGTCGGGCTGGGCGAGCTCGGCGTCGAGGCCTTCGATCTCACGTTCGATCTCGCTCTTGCCGCGGCGCGGCGGCATCTTCTGATAGCGCTGCAGGGCGCTGAGACGGGTCAGGCAGCCGGTGAGGATCATGTCGAGCTTGGCGCGCTGCTCCGACAGATACGCCTGCGAGATACCCGACAAGCCCTGGTAGTTGGCCTCGATGCGCCGGCACATCTCCTCGACCGCCGCGTAGCGCTTGGCATGGACGGGCGTGAGATCGGCGATGACGCGGGCGCGCTGTTCGCCGGCTTTGGCCCGGGCGATGTCGCGCTTGCGCCTGTTGACCAGGCGGCGCAGCGGCCCCGAATCGAGGATTGGCAGCAACACCAGCTCCGAGCCCAGCCAGATGAGCAGCGGCAGCGGGTTGAGCGCCACCAGCGAGACGAGCGCCGTCCCGCCGAGGACGATCGCCTGGTACTGATTGAAGATCAGCTCCCGGAGAATCGACCCGGCCGAGACGTCGTCGTCGGAGGAGGCGGCCATCGTGGCTGGCGGCGCGGACGCGGCCGCCTACGCGCCGGGCTTCTCGCCGACCCGGCCGCCGACGCTCGGCGTCACCGGGGTGGACGACGCCACCGGCGGCGCGCTGATGCCCATCTCGATTTCGAACTGCTGCAGGATGCCGGCCGCCTTGAGCTTGCGGGCGGTGCGTTCGCGCTCGATCGCCGCGGTGTCGATGTTGCCGGTGGCGACCTCGACGGCCGCCTTCGATTCGGCCACTTCCTGCTTGATCTGCTCGAGGAACTTGTCGGCGGTCGAGGCCACGCCGTAGGACTGCAGTTCGACGATGGCGTCGGCGGCCTGCTTCATCACCTGGGCCTTCTGCCGCTCCTTCATCGCCTTCTGGCTCATCTCGATCTTCTCTTTGAGCTTGCCCTTGAGCGCGTCCACCGACAGCTTGGCGCTCTCGTGGGCGTGCTGCGCCGCGGCCAGCTGCTCCTGCGTGCTGGTCAGATCGGCGCGCAGCTGCTGCAGCTGGATGGCGTCTTCCTCGGCCACGCTGCGGGCGGCGGCCGAGCCGTCGCGCAGCGCCGCCTGGATCGAGCCGGTGAGCGTGCGGTCCTGCCGCAGCAGGCCGTCGCGCTCCTCCTCGAGGCGAATCACCGTGGCGCGCGTGGCGACCAGCACCGAGTTGAGCTTCGGCATGGTCATGCGCATCTCTTCGATGGCGTCCTGCAGCATCACCTCGGGGTTCTCGCCCACCGAGATGAAGTAGCCCATCCAGGCACGGAAGAGTCGTCCCAGCCTCGCGAACATCGGTATCTCCTAGCCCTGGCCCACGGCGGGCGGCCGGGTGATCGGGTTCTCCGTCACGAAGTGGCCCACCGCGTCGGCGATGAGCCCCTCTTCCTGCTGCTTGCGCACGCGCCACGTCTGCAGCTCGGCCTGCTCGGCAGCGACGCGGCGGTCGTTCTCGGCGATGCGCGCGCGCAGCTCGGCGACGCGGGTGGCGATCTCGTCCTCGATGGCGCGGTTCTCGGCGGTGGTCCGGGCCGCCAGGTCGTCGACGTGCTGCTGGAGCACGCGCTCGTAGGTGTCGAGCGCGCGGTCGCGGCGCACGGCGTCTTCGACGATCTCGTCCACGGTGACGCCGGCGGCGTCGAGGGCCACGCGCACCGAGCGGGCGCGCACCTCGGCCGGCAGGGCGCGGATGTGCTCGCTTTGCAGCATCTCGGCCACCTTGAGCACGGTGTAGCCG
>CAYUAX010000013.1:0-48435 GCA_964442845.1 uncultured Bifidobacteriaceae bacterium
TCGATCGGCCTCGGCCAGCTCTGCCACGCCATCCGCCGCAACGTCAACATGCTCTACGTGCTCGAGAACAACGGCGTCTACGGGCTGACCAAGGGGCAGTTCTCGGCCTCGGCCGATCCCGGCTCGACCAGCAAGAAGGGCGAGGCCAACACCATGGAGGCCATCGACGGCGTGCTGCTGGCGATGACCCTCGGCGCCACCTTCGTGGCGCGCAGCTTCTCGGGCGACAAGGCGCAGCTCGTGCCGCTCATCAAGGCCGGCCTGGCCCACAAGGGCTTCGCGTTCATCGACGTCATCTCGCCGTGCGTGACCTTCAACGACCACGAGGGCTCGACCAAGAGCTACGCCTACACCCGCGAGCACCAGGTGGAAGTGGTGCAGGCCGACTTCGTGCCGCCGCGCGACGAGATCACCTCCGAGCAGGCGCCCGGCAGCGCCAAGAGCGTGATGATGCACGACGGCAGCTGGGTGACCTTCCGCAAGGTGGCCGAGCACTACGATCCCTCGGACCGCGACCGCGCCTACCACTACATCCGCGAGAAGCAGAAGGAAGGCGAGGTCCTCACCGGCCTGCTCTACCTCTCGCCCGACTCGAAGGACATGGTCGAGCAGAACGAGCTGGTGCCGGCGCCGCTGACGACGCTGCCGTTCGAGCAGCTCTGTCCCGGAGCGGCGGAGCTCGACAAGCTGCAGGCGCGCTTCCGATAGCGGCAGCGCTCGAGGTCGTCGGGGCCGCTCCGGATGCCCCACCCCACCTCTGAGGGGTCGGAGGGTGCCGGTGCGGCGGGTTGTCGGGTGATCGGGGTGAGCCCATGAACCCGCTGTTGCGGAGACTGCTCTGGCGGCTGCTCCATCCGCTGCCTGCGTCGAGGACGCTCAGGAGCTACGAGACGGCCGTTCTCGAGCACACTGCCGCTGCGATCACGAGTGCCGACCGACGCGTTCTTTGTGAACAAATCGGCCAGATCGACCTGGTGCAGCGATTCCATTCGGACCGGATGGTCACGGTCTACTTCGCCGATGGAGAGCGCGTTCCGAGACTTGCCGACCAGCGACCGGACAACGTGCTCATCACGCTGGTCGCCACGTCGGGAGGTCGAACCTCGGGTCGGGTAGCCGTCGTGTCACATCGGGGTCTAGTCAGCTCGCTGGAGTTCACGAAATCACCGAGAAACTGGCGCGACGACGTTCGCCTGGCGGAGACGACCCGCTCCACGGGACCCACCCTCGCGGCTGATATCGACTCGCTGGAGCACGGCGCACCGCCCGAGTCGTGACCTGCCGCTGAGGTCGACGGTTCCGGGTGATCTGGCTCTCCCGTTCCGCGACTGGTTCTACACCGGCAGACCGAGCTCCCGCGCCGACTGGGCCTGCGCGGTATCGATCGTCACGAACCGGTCGAGGGGCGTCTGGGCGTGGAACCAGAGCGCCGTCTGCAGGTGGGCGAGGTCGAGCGAACGCGGCGTCGCTACCGCCGGCATGGCGAGCGACGTGCACAGGTCGATGGTGAGGTCGCGCAACTCGAACGAATCGATATCGGCGGCCACCCGCGCCATGCAGGTCTCGTACTTGGCGGCGTCGAGGGCGCCCTGTCGAGCGAACCTGACGAGGTTTCGTCTCGTTTCCAGGATCAGCAACACGCTCGACAGACACACCGCCCCGTCGGTCTCGCCGCTGATCTGCGTGGCGTTCGGCTCGTCCAGGAGCAACGACAGGTAGGCCGAGGTGTCGAGATAGACCCGGCGGCGGCGAGATCGGCTCACCGGTCGCCTCGATCCTCGAGCAGCGTCGCCAGCAGCAGGCCTTTCGGCCCGGTGAGCCCGCCCGTGATGGCCGGCCGCAGCCGCCCCGCCCCGGCGCGGGAGCCACGGTGAACGTTCGTGCTGGCTATCGGCGTCAGCTGGGCCACCGGCTCGTTGTGCCGGGTGATGACCAGCGTGGTTCCCGACTCCGCTTGGGCGATGGCGCTGGACAGCCGAGCCTTCAGATCCTGAACGGAGATCCGTGTCATGGACCTATTATCGTGCATTCTGGACCTTGTGAGGTCCAAAAACTGACCGGCGGCGGGTGGCCACTCTCAGCGGGCTGGCGGTTCTTGGGACGGCGTCGTGCTCAGAACGGGTTGAAGCGCGGATGCCGGGTGCCGTCGGCGTCGGTGAAGCCGTACTCGGCGGCGAGATCGGCCACGTAGTGGATGCGCCCGGTCTTGGCCAGCACCTTCCGGTCGGCGGCCAGGGCGGCAACCGCGCGGCCGACGTAGGCGACGCTCTCGCTCAGGTCGTAGCGGAACATCTTCTTCAGCTTGTCGCTGGTCATCGACCGCTCGACGCGCTCGGTGCGCATGAAGCCCGGCATCAGCGTCACCACCGCCACCCGGGACTTCTTCAGTTCGTGGCTCAGGCAGACCATCAGGCGGTTGATGCACTGGTGGGCGAGGTCGGGGAACAGCATGCCCGGCACGTAGTCGGAGCGGTGGCTGCTGACCGTCGGCGCGTCGGCGTCGCCGAACACGAAGTCGGTGACGCCGGTGATGAGGCCGCGCTTCTTCGCGGTCATCAGCCGCGCGGCTTCTGCGCTGGCGAGCAGGTAGGCGCGCGGGCCGGCGTCGATGGTGGCCGCCCACATGCGGCCGGCCTGCTCCCAGAACGGCCGGTCCATCGACGCCATCCAGTCGTCCACCGAGGTGAAGAGGTCGTGGCCACCCCACACCGCGTTGGCCAGCACGTCGAGGCCGCCGTGGTCGCGTTCCACCTGGGCGAACAGCGCCGCCACCTGCGCGGCGTCGGTGCAGTCGGCGGCCACCGCGATGCCGCGGCCGCCGCGGGCGGTGACCTCGTCGGCGGTGTCGTCGATGGTGCCGGGCGCGCCGTCGATCGGCGGCGGGCCGCCGCGCCGCGTCCGGCCGACGCAGTAGACGGTGGCGCCGGCGTCGCCGAGCGCCAGCGCGATGCCTTTGCCGGCGCCGCGGCTGGCCCCGGTGACGACGGCGACGGTGGCGGGGGATGTGGTCATCGCGGCCTCCTTCCGTTCAAACTAAATGTCCGTTCAGAATCAACCGCGGTTAAACTAAACGCTCGTAGAGAAACTGTCAAGCGATGAGCCCGCGCCCGCGCAAGGCCTCCGACGCCGACGTCTTCGCCGCCGCCATCCGCGTCATGAACCGGGTCGGCCCCGCCGAGCTCACCCTCGCCGCCATCGCCGCCGAGGCCGGGCTCACGGCCGGAGCGCTGGTGCAGCGCTTCGGGTCGAAGCTGGCCCTGCTGCGGACGATGAGCAAGGGCGCCGCCGAGCACGCCGGAGCTATGGCGACGGCGATCCGCGCCGAGCACGCCTCGCCGCTGGCGGCGCTGGTCGCCTACGCGCGCTGCGTGGCCGGGTTGGCGCCGTCGCCGGCGGCGCTGGCCCGCAACCTGGCCTACCTGCAGATCGACCTCACCGATCGCCACCTCTACCCGTCGCTGCTGGCGCAGGCCCGCGTCACGCGGCAGGCCTACCACGCCATGGTCGGCGAGGCCGTGGCCGCCGGTGAGCTGGCCGCCGGCACCGACGTCGCCGCCGTGGCCCGCGCCGTCGACACCGCCGTGAACGGCTCGCTGATGACGTGGGCGGTGTACCGAGAGGGACCGGCGGCGGACTGGATCGAGCGCGACGTCCGGACCGTGCTGGCCCCGCATCTGCCCGGCCGAACCGTGAGCACCAAGACTGCCGCCAGGCGCACGGCTCGTCCAGCCGCCCGCCGCTAGCCGCGAGCCGCTAAACCAAAGGCCCCTGATCGTCGTCCAAGGGGCCGGGAGTCCCCATGCTGTCGAACCTCCGCCTGGCCGTCCGCACGCTGTCGAAGACGCCGTTCGTCACTGCCATCGCCGTGCTGTCGCTGGCCCTCGGCATCGGCGCCAACACGGCGATCTTCTCGCTGTTCGACCGCATGCTGCTGCGCCCCCTGCCGGTGCCCGACCCCGGCGCGCTCGTCAACCTGGTGGCGCCCGGGCCCAAACCCGGCTCGAATTCGTGCAACCAGGCCGGCGACTGCCAGTCGGTGTTCAGCTACCCGATGTTCCGCGACCTCGAGCGCGTGCAGACGGTGTTCACCGGCATCGCGGCCCACGTCATCACCGGCGTCAGCCTCGCGGCGCGCGGCCAGACCCTGGGCAGCGACGGCGTGCTGGTGTCGGGCAGCTACTTTCCCGTGCTCGGCGTGCAGCCGGCGCTCGGGCGCCTGTTCGGCCCAGACGACGACAAGACCCCCGGGGCGCACGACCTGGTGGTGCTGAGCCACGGCTTCTGGTCGTCGCACTTCGGCGAGCAGCCGACGGTGCTGGGTGAGTCGCTGATCGTCAACGGCCGCACCATGACCATCATCGGCGTCGTGCCGCGCGGCTTCGAAGGCACCACCCTCGGCGCTCGCCCCGACGTGTTCCTGCCGCTGTCGATGCGCGAGCAGCTCGTGCCCGGCTGGAAGGGGCTGGAGAACCGCCGCAGCTACTGGGCGTACCTCTTCGCCAGGCTGAAGCCCGGCGTGACGCGCGAGCAGGCCCAGGCGGCGATGGAGCCGCTCTACCGGGCGATCATCCTCGACGTCGAGGCGCCGCTGCAGACCGGGCTGAGCGATCAGACGATGGCCCGCTTCAAGAGCAAGCCGCTGAATCTGGAACCGGGCGAGCGCGGCCAGAGCGACGTGCGCAGCGAGGCCCGCGCGCCGCTCCTGCTGCTGCTCGGCGTCACCGCGCTGGTGCTGGTCACCGCCTGCGCCAACATCGCCAACCTGCTGCTGGCGCGCGCCGCCGGCCGCACGCAGGAGATGGCGGTGCGCCTGTCGATCGGCGCCGGCCGCCGCCAGCTGCTCGGCCAGCTGCTGGTCGAGTCGTGCACGCTGGCGCTGGTCGGCGGGCTGGCCGGGTTGCTCGTGTCGCGGTGGACGCTGAGCGGCATCGCCGCGCTGCTGCCGCCCCAGGCACAAGCGGTGATGCCATCGGGCGTCGACCCAAGCGTGCTCCTCTACGCGCTCGGGCTGTCGCTGCTCACCGGTCTCGTCTTCGGGCTCTATCCGGCGCTGCACAGCTCGCGGCCCGACCTGGCCGGCGTGCTCAAGGGCTACTCCGGCCAGCCGGCCGGGGCGCGCGCGGCGTCGCGCTTCCGCACCGTGCTGGCCACCAGCCAGATCGCGCTGTCGATGGCGCTGCTGGTCGCCGCCGGGCTCTTCACCAAGAGCCTCTACAACGTCAGCCGCGTCGATCTCGGCCTGGCCACCGACCGGCTGGTCACCTTCTCCATCGCGCCGTCGCTGAACGGCTACACGACGGCACAGTCGCTGGCGTTCTTCGAGCGGGCCGAGGACGCGCTGGCGGGCCTGCCGGGCGCCGCCACGGTCAGCGCTTCGACCGTCCAGCTCATCGCCGGCAACAACTGGAACAACAGCGTCGCCGTGCAAGGCTTCGAGGCCGGGCCCGACACCAACACCACGTCGTCGTTCAGCCTGATCGGCCCCGACTTCTTCCAGACGCTCGGCATCCCGATGATCGCCGGCCGGGAGTTCACCCGCGGCGATGCCGCCGGCACGCCGAAGGTGGCCATCGTCAACCAGGCGTTCGCGCGCAAGTTCAACCTCGGCGACCGGGTGATCGGCACGCGCATGAGCACCGACCGCGATTCGACCGACCTCGACATCGAGATCGTCGGCCTGGTGCAGGACGCCAAGTACAGCGAGGTGAAGGACGCCGTCCCGCCGCAGTTCTTCCGGCCTTATCGCCAGGGCGAGAACGTCGGCGCGATCAACTTCTACGTGAAGGCGGCCGGCGACGCCGCGGCGCTGCTCGGACCGGCGCAGGCGGCGGTGCGCGCGCTCGACCCCAACCTGCCGGTGGAGGGCGCCAAGACCATGGCCCAGCAGGTGCGCGAGAACGTGTTCCTCGACCGCATGATCAGCACGCTTTCGGCCGGCTTCGCCGTGCTGGCGACGATCCTGGCGGCGATCGGCCTCTACGGCGTCCTGGCCTACACGGTGACCCAGCGCACCCGAGAGTTCGGGCTGCGCATGGCGCTGGGCGCCGACGGCGCCAGCGTCCGCGGGATGGTCCTGGGCCACGTCGGCAGGATGACGGCGATCGGCGGTGTGGTGGGCCTGGCCGCCGCCGTGGGCATCGGCCGGCTCGCCCAGGCGCTGCTCTACGAGCTGCAGGGCTACGATCCGCTTGTGCTCGGCGCCAGCGCGGTGCTGCTCTCGTTGGTGGCCGTGGCCGCCGGGCTGTTGCCGGCGCTCCGCGCCTCTCGCATCGAGCCGATGATCGCCCTGCGTCAGGACTGATCGGCGGTTGCGCCGCCGGCGCCGAATGGCGGACGATGGGCTCGCCCTCGTCCGCCGCATGCGATCCCGCTCGACGTTCGTCGCCCTCTGCCTGCTCTTCGTCTGCTCCGGAGCCTGCGGCCTGACCTATCAGGTGCTGTGGCTGCGCCTGCTGTCGCTGGTCTTCGGCGTCACGGTGCACGCCGCCAGCACCGTGCTCGCCGCCTTCATGGCCGGTCTGGCGCTGGGCAGCGTGCTGGCCGAACGCCTGGCGAAGCGCGGCGACCCGCTGCGCGTGTTCGCGGCGCTCGAAGCCGGCATCGCGGTGTCGGCGCTGGCCACGCCGGCGCTGCTCGGCGCCGCCGCGACGCTCTATCGCCCGCTCACCGCGGTGGCCGGCGACTCGCTGGGTATCCTGACGCTGGCGCGCTTCGTCGCCTCGTTCGCCGTGCTGCTGGTGCCGACGGTGCTGATGGGGGCGACGCTGCCGGTGCTGAGTCGCGCCGAACTCGTGCGCGGCTCGGGGGCGCGGCTCGGCACGCTCTACGCCGTGAACACGACCGGCGCGCTCGCCGGCGCGCTGGCCACCGGCTACGTGCTCATCGGCGGCCTCGGCATCCAGCGCACGTTCTTCCTCGCCGCGTCGCTGAATCTGCTCGTCGCCGCCACTGCCTGGTGGCTGTCGCGGAGCGTCCCCCAAGCCGTGGTGGCGGTGCCTGGCACTGAGGTGGCGGTGCCTGGCACCGGAACGACCGCGGCAGCGAGCGTCGTGCCAGCCGGCGCACTTCCTGCCAACCTGGTGCTGGCCGCCATGGCGGTTTCTGGGCTGGCGGCCCTGGCGCTCGAGATCGTCTGGTTCCGCATCCTGGTGCAGTTCCTGCCGGCCACGTCCTACGCCTTCACGACGATGCTGGCGACGGTGCTCGGCGGCATCGCCCTGGGCAGCGCCGCGGCGTCGCGCGCGCTCACCCGGCCACGGGACCTGTCCCGTGCGCTCGCCCTCACGCTCGGCGCGACCAGCGTCGTGGTGCTGGCGTCGCTGGCCGTGCTCGGCGCCACCTACGGCGCCGGCTGGCGAACGTCTGGGCTCACGCAGGGCTCGATGGCCGCGATCCTGCCGGCGGCGATCCTGATGGGCGTCGCCTTCCCTATCGCCCTGGCGCTGTGGGCGCGCCCGGAGGGCGACACCGCCACCGCGCGGCCGGTCGGCACGATGTACGCCGCCAACGTCGTCGGCGGCATCGCCGGCGCGGTGCTGGGCGGGTTCCTGCTGCTGCCGTGGCTCGGCAGCCGCGTCGCCCTGATCGTCTGTGCCGGGCTATACCTCGTCACCGCGGTCTGGCTGCTGCTCGCGACGCGCCGCCGCGTCGCCGCGCTGGCCCTGATCGCGTTGTTCGTCGCCGCCGCGCGGATCGTGCCGGATCCGTTCACCGCCGCGCTGGCCCGCCGCCACGGCGCCGGCGAGCGCATCTTCTGGAAGGAAGAGGGCGTGCAGACGTCGGTGAGCATCCACACGCACGCCTTCCGCGGCTGGCTGATGTACCTCGACGGCCTGCATCAGGCGTCGGACGCGCCCGAGATGGTGCGCCTGCACCGCCTGATCGGCCACTTGCCGATGGTGCTGCACCCCGACCCGCGCCAGGCGCTGGTCGTCGGCCTCGGCGGCGGCGCCACGCCCGGCGCGGTGAGCCAGCACGCCTCGGAGGTGCTGGTGGTCGAGCTGTCGGACACCGTGCGCAAGGGCGCCGAGTTCTTCAAGCACGTCAACTACGACCTGTTCGCCCGCCCCAACGTCCGCCTGCGCGTCGACGACGGCCGCAACTTCCTGTCGTTCACCGATCGCCGCTTCGACGTCGTCACCGCCGACCTGATCCAGCCGATCCACGCCGGCGCCGGCAATCTCTACTCGCGCGAGTACTTCACGCTGGTGCGCAACGCCGTCGCCGACGACGGCCTGGTGCTGCAGTGGATCGGGCATCGCCCCGACACACAGTACAAGCTGATCATGCGCACCTTCCTCGACGTCTTCCCGCACACCACGTTGTGGGCCGACGGCCAGCTGATGGTCGGCGCCAAACAGCCGCTGCGCCTGGCGCGCGCGCCGTTCGAGGCCAAGCGGGCGCGAGCCGAGACCCGTGCCGCGCTCGACGAGATCGGCCTCGACAGCTTCGAGACGCTCACCTCGTGGTACGTCGCCGGCCCCGACGAACTGCGTCGCTTCGTCGGCGACGGGCCGCTGCTCACCGACGACCGGCCCCTCGTCGAGTACCACCGCTCGCTGCCCGACCGCGAGCCGATGGTCGATCTGAGCGGCGTGCGCGGCGACGTCGCGGCGATTCTCGAGCGATGAGCGTCCCCGCCCGCATCGCCACCGTGTTCCTCGACGCCGGCGGCGTGCTGGTGCACCCGAACTGGACCCGCGTCGCCGCGGCGCTGGGCCGCCACGGCGTCGCCGTGGACGCCGCCCGGCTGGTCGCCGCCGAGCCGCACGCCAAGCTGGAGATGGACCGCGGCGCGCTGATGGCCCGCACCGACGACCGCCAGCGCGGCTGGATCTACTTCGACGCCGTGCTGCGCCATGCCGGCCTGAACCCCGACGACGCCACCGACCGCGCGCTCGCCGAGGTGCGCGCGTATCACGACGTGCACAACGTGTGGGAGTCGGTGCCCGACGACGTCGTGCCGGCGTTGGCAGCGCTGCGCGCCCTCGACGTGCGTTTGGTCGTCGTCTCGAACGCCAACGGCACGCTGCGCGCCCTGTTCGATCGGCTCGACCTCACACGCTGGTTCGACGTCGCCCTCGACTCGCACGAGTGGGGCGTCGAGAAGCCCGACCCGCGGCTGTTCCACCTCGCACTCGAGCAAAGCGGCGCCGCCGCCGCCACCACCGTGCACGTCGGCGACTTCTTCCACATCGACGTCGAAGGGGCGCGCGCCGCCGGGCTCGCCGACGCCGTGCTGCTCGATCCGGCCGGCCTCTACGCCGACGCCGGCTGCACCCGCGTGCGCCGGCTGGCCGAAGTGGCGACCCTGGTGGCGGCCGCCAACGCCGCTGGCGGCTAGTGGCCTGTCCGCGCCATATGTACAGCGCCTTCCTCGCGGGGCATCCCGATCCGCGGCGTTGCTCCTCCCTTACAAACAGGCTTGGTTTGCGCGGTCGTCGCGCCTTGCGGCTCGGGCGCCACGCGTCGGAATCCGCTGCACATCTGACGCGGACAGGCCACTAGGTCACGAGTTCGCAGCGGCCGCCGCTGCAGCGCAGCGTCAGCGCCACGCCCGGCACCAGGCTGGCGCGGCTGGAGCCGTCGTAGCGATGCCCCTCGATGCGGGCCGTCAGCGTCGTCCCGTCGTCGGTGACGCGCAGCACGCCGAACTGCCCGTTCTTCTGCTCTGGCGGATCGTGCGAGTAGGGCCCGCCCTTCGTGCGGACGAAGCGGTCGAGCGGCGCCGCCTGGGCGACGACGAACCCGCCGTGGCGGTTGTTGCGGCCGTCGTCGAAGGCCAGCATGTGGGCGTCGCCGCTCAGCACGATCAGACGCGAACCGAGGCCGAGCGCGGTGATGCGCTCGCCGATGCGGCGCCGCTCGTCGGCGAACGGCCCCCAGCCCTCGCCGTCGGTGTCGGTGGTGATCCACGGCACGGTGTTGATCCACGCCACCAGCGGCGTGCCGTCGCCAGCGGCGCGCTCCAGCTCCGCCAGGAACCACGTCAGCTGCCGTGCGCCGAGCATGGTGCGCTGGGCCGGCAGGCGTTCCGAGCGCGTATCGGTCATCAGGAACCGGACCCGGCCGATGTCGAACACCTGGGCGATCGGCCCGTCGGCGTTCGGCGAGAGCGGCGTGGCGTACGCCGGCAGGTCGGAGGCGTAGTAGAACCGCGCCGCGTCCCGCGTCGGCGAGGTGCCGTCGGAGCCGTCGGTGCCGTAGTCGTGATCGTCCCAGATGTAGGCGAGCGGCGTGCGGCGGTAGAACAGCGCCTGGCGCTCCTGCGACAGCACGCGGTCGAGGGCGCGGCGGAACAGCCCGGCGACGGCTGGCACCGGCCGGGCCGGGCCCGGGATGTTGTAGTAGTGCAGGTCGCCCATGTGGATGAACACGTGGGGATCGAGCGCGGCCAGCGCCGCGAACACGCCGCTGTTCGAGACGTGCGACATCGGCACCACCCGCGTGCCGCCGGCGCAGGACGCGAAGGCCGCCACGAACCCCCACGGGCCGCGGCCGAAGGTGCGGAACCGGGCCAGCGTGCCGGTGCCGGGCCGCAGGCCGGCGAAGTACTCGGTGGCCGGGTCGAGGCCGTCGAGCCGGTACTCGACGATGCTCCGCTGCGCGTAGCTGGTCGACGGCGCCGCCGTGGCGCGGCCGGGCACGCTGACGGCCTCGGCCAGATCACGCCGCCGGCTCACCAGCAGCGGCGGGGTGTCAGCCGGGCGGTTCACGAACGCCGCCTTGACGACCGCGGTCCCGTCGGTGACGCCGCCGGTGAGCAGCCAGGCCGGCTCCGGCAGGCCCTGCGCGCCGAGCGCGAGCCGCGACGACGACCAGGCGGCGACCAGGGAGCGGAGGGCACTGCGCCGATCGACACGCACGGAGCGTCATCGTAGCCCAACCGCTCGGGGCCATCGCGAAACGTCGCACGGCCGCGTCCGGACTGATAAGATCGGCGGCGCGGCGTTGCGCTCTGCGGCGCCGCACCCGCGGCGTCGACGTTCCCCCCATCGACCGCCGCCAATCTGGAGCGTGGCATGTTTCAGGGACGTCCCCGCAGCAAGCGCGACCGCGAGCGCGCGCGGCAAGACCGAGCGAAGCAGAAGACCTTGAAGCGAGCCGAGGCCAAGGAGCGCCGGGCGCACACGCCCGACGCCCCGCCCGGCGTCGATCCCGACATCGCCGGCATCGTGCCCGGCCCGCAGGCCAATCCCTGGGGCGACGACCTGTCGGACCTGGCCGACGACGCCGCCGAGGGTGACGGGGACGACGCGCCCGAGCGCTAGCCGACACCCGCGTCGCACTCAGGGTTCCCGGTCGGACTTCGGAGGAGAACGCCATGAACGTGCTCGAAGCCATCCTCGCCGCGCAGGACGGCGGCGCCGTCAAGCAGCTGGGCCGTCAGTTCGGGCTCGGCGACGACCAGACCACGGCGGCACTGTCGGCGCTGGTGCCGGCACTGGCGGCGGGTTTTTCGCGCAACGTCCAGCAGGACGGCGGCCTGGCCAGCCTGGCCGCGGCGCTGTCTGGTGGCCGCCACGCGCAGTACGTGGACGACCTCTCGTCGCTCGGTCGGCCCGAAACCGTGGCCGACGGCAACGGCATCCTCGGGCACATCTTCGGCAGCAAGGACGTCAGCCGCCAGGTGGCGGCGCGGGCGGCGCAGTCGAGCGGCGTCGGCGCCGACGTGCTCAAGCAGATGCTGCCCGTCGTCGCGGCGATGGTCATGGGCAGCATGGCGAAGCGCGGCAGCGCGGCGCCGTCGGCGACCGGCCTCGGGACCGGCATGCCCGGCGGCGACCTGATCGGCATGCTGACGCCGATGCTCGACGCCGACCGCGACGGCTCGATCATGGACGACGTCGCCGGCATGCTCGGCAAGTTCATGGGCGGCCGCTGACCCGCACCGCCGCGCCGCGGTCTCGCGCGGTGTGATTTCCGTTTCATACCGAACCACTACCGGCCGTGACCGGCTGGCGTGGATCCGCGCCGCTACAATGCGCGGATGGCACGCCATGCGTTCACGCTGAGGGCGACCCGCGCCGGGGCCGCCACACTGGTCACGCTCTCGCTTGCTGTCGCCGCGCCGGCCGCGGGGCAGGACGGCCCGCTCGCCAACGCCACGATGTCCGCGGTCGCCGCGCCCGGCCGCGCGTCCGCTGACGGCGACGCCCTCGACGCCCTGCGCGACGAGATCGCCGAGCTGCGATCGGCGGTGGCCGAGCTGCGCCGCGAGTTGACGACGCTGCGCGCCGTGCAGGAACCCGCGGCGCCCCCTGACGCGCAGCCGCCGGCCGTGCCGGTCGAGATGCTGCAGTCGCAGGTGGAGCAACTGGCGCAGGAGAAGGTGGGTTCGGGTTCGCGCTTCCCGGTCACGCTATCGGGCACCATCCTGTCGAACACCGTCTACAACAGCGGCGAGGCCAACTGGCTCGAGAGCCCGAACCTGGTCGGCGCCACGTCGGGCGGGTCGATGACCTCGACGATGCGCCAGAGCCGGCTCGGTCTCGACGTCGGCGCCATCCCGGTCGGCGCCTGGACGGCGCGAGGCACCCTCATCCTCGACTTCCTCGGCGGCACGCCGGGGTTCGTCACCGGCACGGTGATGGGCCTGCCGCGCATGCTCTACGCGTTCGGCCGGCTGGAGCGCGGCGGCACGGCGATCGAGGTCGGCCAGGACCACGTGCTGCTGGCGCCACGCGATCCCACCTCGCTCGCCGCGTTCGCGTTCCCGCAGTTCTTCCGGTCGGGCAACCTCTACCTGCGCGCGCCGCAGGTGCGCCTCGAGCAGAAGCTCGGCGGGTTCGCCGTGAAGGCCGGCATCGTGGCGCCGGTGGTCGGCGACGCCGGCCCGGCCTACGTGTTCGCGCCGCCGGCCGGCGCCGGTGAGCGCAGCGAACGGCCGGCCCTCGAAGCGCACGTCGGCTACGACCGCGGCGACGACGTCAGCGCCGCCGAGTTCCACCTCGGCGGCTCGGGTCACTACGGCTGGAGCCGGTTCGGCGCCGGGCTGGTCGCCTCGGGCGCCGGTGCGGTGGACTTCCTGGCCCGTGCCGGCCGGGTCGGCATCGCCGGCGAGCTCTATGCGGCCGAGGACATGGACGCCTACGGCGCCGGGGTGGCCCAGCGCGGGCGCTCCGACGGCGGCTGGGTCGAAGCGCGGCTGCGCGCCTCGTCGAAGGTGTCGTTCACCGGCGGTGCCGGCGTCGATCGGCGCCCCGACGGCCTGGGCCAGTTCGGCCGCTTGCGCAACACCAGCGCCTTCGGCAACACCATCGTGCGGCTCACGCCCGAGGTCGCCGTGTCGCTCGAGTACAAATGGCTGCAGACGCGCTACGGGCCGGTGCCGGTGAACCGCGAGAACCATCACGTGAACGCGGTGTTCGCGGTCACCTTCTGACGCTCGCGGCGGCTAGCGGCTCGCGGCTAGCGGCTAGGATTGGCCGGTACACGATGCACGCAGTGACGATTCTCACGCTCGCCGGGGTGATGTGCGCGGCGTTGCCAGCGGCAGCCGACGTGTTGAGCGGGACGGTGACGACGCGGGTGCGGGCCGGGGCGACGGCGGCCACGGCGGTGGTCTACGCCGAGCCGCTCGACGGCGTCGCGCCGTCGCGGCCGGCGGCGCCGGTGTCGATCGAGCAGCGTGACAAGACGTTCGTGCCGCGCGTGCTGGCGGTGCCGGTCGGCACGACCGTGCGGTTCCCGAACAGCGACGGCATCTTCCACAACGTGTTCTCGCTCTCCCCGGGCAACGCGTTCGACCTCGGCCTGTATCGCAGCGGCGCATCGAAGAGCCGCACGCTGACGGGACCCGGGCTGGTGCGGGTGTTCTGCAACATCCATCCGCAGATGACGGCGGTGGTCGTCGCCGCGCCGACCCCGTGGGTGGCGGTGACCGCCGCGGGCGGCGCGTTCCGCCTCGAGCTGCCGGCCGGCCGCTACCGCGTGACCGCGCTGTCGGAGCGTGCCGCCGCGGTCACCGCCGAGGTGACGGTGGCCGGCACCACGACGGCCCCGGTGCTCGCGCTCGACGAAAGCGCGTTCACCGGCGTGCCGCACACCAACAAGTTCGGCAAGCCGTACCCGCCGGAGGCGTACAAGCGGTAATCGGCGGCGTCACGCGCGCATGCGGAACGCGCGCACCGGCTCGCTGAAGCCCTTCACCGTGAGCGGTGGCGCCGGCTCGGCGGCCACCAGCCCGCGCACCGCGTCGAAGGTCGCCTCGTTCATCAGCGTCTCGCCGGGCTCGGCAACGGCGCACAGCCGCGCCGCGAGGTTCACCGGCGCGCCGATGGCGGTGTAATCCGAGCGGTCGGCGCCGCCGACGCTGCCGACGATCACCTCGCCGGTGGCGATGCCCACGCCGACGCCGAGGGCGGGCAGCGCGCGGTCGCCGTCCACCGGTCCGCCGCGGTGGAGCTCGACGGCGCAGCGAATGGCGTCGAGCGCCTTGTCGGGGCCGGTGAAATGCGCGAACACGCCGTCGCCGAGGAACTTGTCCACGTCGCCGTGGAAGCGGGCGATCACCTCGGCCTGGCGCTGCAGGTGGCCGTTCAGCACGGCCACCGCCTCCTCGGGCGGGCGATGCTCGGCGAACGCCGTGAAGCCGCGGATGTCGCAGAAGAGCAGCGTCACCACCTGGCGCGTGCCGGCCCGTGTCTCGGGCCGCTCCGGCCCACGCTGGATCATCTCGACCGTGCCCTGCGACACGAACTTCTGCATGTCGGCGCGTTCGCGCAGCCCGGCGGTCATCTGGTTGAAGGCCTGCGACAGCTGCGCCAGTTCGTCCTGGCCGCTGACCGGCAGCTTCACGTCGAACCGGCCCGCTGCGACGTCGCGGGTCGCCGCCGACAGTGCCGCGACCGGCGCGGTGATCGATCGCGCCAGCATGGCCCCGGCGCCGATGCCGATCGCCGCGGCCAGCACGCCGAGCAGCACCAGGCCGCGCTGGATGTTGCGATACGGGGCCAGCGCGAGATCGAGCGATTGCAGCGCGATCACCGCCAGCGCCGGGGCATGCGGATCGCCGACGCTGACGGCCTCGAAGCGCTCGCCACCGAGGTCGATTGCCAACACGTCAGCCGTGGTCGGCACGTCGACGGCCGTCCGCCACGGCACGCGGTCCTGCGCCAGCGTGCTGCCGGCCACGCCGGCCGGGCCGAGCACGACCATCTCACGGCCGCTGACGTCGCGCAGCGCGCCGGCCCAGCGCTCGTCGATCGGCGCGGCGGCGGCGACGAAGCCGAACACCGTGCCGCCAGCCTCGGCCGGCACCAGCGCCATGTGATGCGGCCGGCCGTCCACGACCACCATCCCGAACACCGGCTGGCCCGAGAGCGCCGGTTCGAGCCACGCCGTCTTCGCGTCCGGCACGGCGAGCGGCGCAAAGGTGTCGCTGCGGGCGACCACCGTACCGCCGGCGTCGAACGCCAGCAGCAGCTCGTCGCGGGCGTTGCGCTCCCGGTAGTCGGCGAGGAAGTCGCGGACCGTCGCGGCATCGGTGCCCAGGAGCGCCATCAGCTCGGGGAACGACGCCAGCAGGCGGGCGACCAGGGCCAGCCGCTGGTAGCGCGCCTCCTGCGCGGCGGCGAGCACGTCGCGGCTACGCACCAGGTCGGCGGTGACGCGCTCGGCAACAGCCTGGTTGGCGAGCCGGCCGACGTAGGCCAGCGTCGCACCGGTGAGGCACACCACCAGCGCGCCGATGGCGACCAGCAGCCGGGCGCGCAGCGATCGGAACGGCACCCGGTGAGCTTACGGGAATGCCGGCGGCGGCGTCCGCTTCTTCGTCGCCTGTTCGAAGGCGTAGGCCAGCTCGATCAGCCGCGGCTCGCTGCAGGCCAGGCCCGTGAAGCTCACGCCGTAGGGCGCCGGCGCCGGCTGGAAGCCCTCGGGAAACGGCGCCGGCGGCGGTCCCGCCACCGGCGGCTGCGGCACGAACAACCCGAACGGCACGATCACCGTCGGGTAGCCGGGCTTGGCGGCGATGCCAGCGCCGCTGGCGCCGGGAAAGAGCAGGGCGTCGAGCTTCTGCGCCTTCATCACTTCGTCGATGCCATGCGCGGCGGCCAGCCGGATGTCGCGATCGCGATCGGCCTGCCACTTCGCGCGGTCCTTCTCGAGATCGAGCAGGTCCGAGTTGTCGAGATTGGCCTGCGCGTACTTGATCGCCTGGCGCGTCGCCGCATGCGCGGTGTTGAACGCGCGCAGCTCGGCCAGCGTCTTCACCGGCGCGGCCGGGCCGAGCGAGGCGAGCCAGGCGTTGAAGTCCCGCTTCATGCCGTACCACAACACCGACGAGCAGTTCGGGTCACGCGGGCCGGCCTGGCAGCCGCCGCCCCAGACCAGGAAGTTGTTCGCGGGATCCGGATCGACCACGCTCGGGATGTCGGCATCGACGACAGTCGCGCCGGCCGCCTCGATGGCCGCGATGGCCTCGGCCATCGACCTGGCTTGGGCCTCGTTCAGCCCGCCGCGCGGTTCTTTCTCCCCGGGCGGCGTGATGCGGTCGTAGAAGCTGGCGCGCGGGATGCCGATGCGCGCGCCCTTCAGGCCGTCGGCCTTGAGGAACGGCGTGTAGTCGCGGTTCGGCGGCGGCGTGCAGGTGCTCGTGGCGGCGTCGTGCGGATCCGGCGCCGCGCCTTCCATCGCGCCGAGCAGCACGGCGACGTCGGCGACGTACTTGGCCATCGGCCCGGCGGTGTCCTGGTCGGCGGTGATCGGGATCACGCCGTAGCGACTCACGCGGCCCACGGTCGGCTTGATGCCGGCGAGCATGTTCTGGTTGGCGGGGCTGAGGATCGACCCCGAGGTCTCGGTGCCGACGTTGGCGGCCCAGAAATTGGCGGCGGTGCCGGTGCCCGAACTGGAGCCCCCGGTGGTGAGCACCGGCCGGCCGTCCGCGGTCGCCGGCCGCGGATCGCGGCGCGGGTCGTAGGGGTTCAGCCCGTAGCCGCCCAGCGCGTTGTAGTTGCCGGGCATGCCGTTGGCGACGAAGTTGGCCAGCTCCGTCAGCATCGTCTTGGCCAGGATCACCGCGCCGGCCTCGCGCAGGTGCGTCGTGAGCGTGGCCTCGTAGGGCGGCACGAGGCCCTCGAAGGCGACGGCGCCGCCGGTGGTCGGCATGTCGGTGGTGTGGACGTTGTCCTTGAGCGCGATCGGGATGCCGTGCAGCGGCCCGCGCACCTTGCCGGCGCGGCGCTCGGCGTCGAGGCGATCGGCCTCGTCGAGCGCCGTGGCATTCACCGCCAGCGTCGCGTTGAGGCGCTCTTCGTAGAGGGCGATGCGCCGCAGGTACTGCTCGACGAGCTGTCGCGACGTGACCCGGCCGTCGGTCATGGCCTGCTGCATGTCGGCGATGCTCGCCTCGACGACCGAGAAGGGCGCCGCCGTCGGCGCCGGGGGCGGAGAGGAGCAGGCAGCCAGCCCGGCCGTAAGGCACGCAGCCGCGATCGCACGAACGGTCATCGACACCTCGTCTGTGGGAAAGCGCGATGGTGCGGCAACCGCCCGGCCGAGTCAACCCGCCCGCCCGGAGGGCGCAACGAGCCCGGGAGAGACAACTTGCAGACAATCCTTCGACATGGTTTGACACCGCCGCGCGCATCGATGCGGCTACGCTCTGCGGGCAATCGAACGGCTCCAGAAGGAGGAGTTCCCATGGTGGCTGCCCGGCTCCTGTTGCTCGTCTTGTCCGTCTGTGTCGCGGCGTCCTCGCCGGCGTTCGCGCAGCAGCGCGGATCGATCACCGGACGCGTGCTCGATCCGGACGGGCTGGCTCTTCCCGGCGCCACGGTCGTGGTGACCAATCCCGCCACCGGCTTCACGCGTGAAGTGGTCACCGCCGAGACCGGCGGGTATTCGATCCCGGCGCTCGAACCCGGCACCTACGACGTCCGCGTCGACATGGCCGGGTTCGGCAGCGCCGGGCGCACCGGCCTGCTGCTGCTGCCCGGCGGCACCATCACGCTGGAACTCAAGCTGGCGGTGGCGGGCGTGCAGGAGAACCTGGTCGTCACCGGCGAGTCGCCGTTGGTCGAACGGACCAGCAACCAGATCGGCGGCAGCCTGTCGCGCCGCGAGATCGAAGAGGTGCCGTCGAACTTCCGCAACTTCACCGGTCTGACCCAGTTGATTCCCGGCATGACGCCCAACCCCGCCCAGTCCACCTTCGAGGGCGGACAGGTGGTGGCCAACGGCTCGCCGTCGCAGCAGAACGTCTACCTGCTCGACGGGATGTACAACAACGACGACCGTCTCGGCGGCAGCCAGGGCACGCAGGTGCGGGTGGTCCTCGACAACATCGAGGAGTACCAGGTGCTGGCCAACCAGTACAGCTCCGAGTACGGCGGCGGCGCCGGCGCCATCATCAACATGGTGACCCGCGGCGGCACCAACGACATCCGCGGCCGCATCTACTCGTACTTCCGCGACGAGACCCTGAACGCCCGCGGGTTGTTCCTGCCCGACAGCCAGCCCAAGCCGCCCGAGCGGACGCTGCAGGCCGGCTTCGGCCTCGGCGGCCCGATCATCAGGAACCGCATGCACTTCTACTTCACCTACGAGCGCGACAACGAGGACCTCGCCGGCCAGAAGCGCTTTCCGGCCGCCGCGGCCCCGCTGGCGGTGGACCAGGTGGGCTTCTTCACCGTGCGCGCCAACAACTACTTCGCGCGCTCCGACCTCCAGATCAACGACCGCAACTTCCTGAACTTCCGCTGGCTGCTCGAAGACGCCGCCTCACGCGGTGAGGGCTTCAACACCAACAACGAAACCCCCGACGCCAAGGTCTGGGAGGCCGACCACGACACGATGTGGGCCGGCACCTATACCAGCGTGCTCACCGACCGGCTATCCAGCGTGACCCGCTTCGGCCGCATCGGCGAGGAGCTGACCACCGCGCCCGAGGGCTTCTTCAACGACGACGGCAAGGCGATTGGCTTCGGCGGCCGCGACCCCTTCTCGATCGGCCAGCGCAACCAGCACCCCAGCTACATCACCGGCACCGGCGGCACCGGCCCGACCACCGTGATCCGCACCTACGTGGTCGACCAGGCGTTCAGCTACTTCATCCCCAACCTGTTCGGCGGCGAGCACACCGTGAAGGCCGGCGGCGGCTACAGCTGGAACAACATGGATCCGCGCTCGACTTTCGATTCGGGGACGTTCCAGTTCCGCACCGACGCGCCCTACAACCCCGCCGATCCCTCGACCCATCCGTTCCAGTTCGACGTCACCGTCGGCCCGCCCGACCCCTACGGCTACGCCGTGGTCTCGAAGGACCAGCGCCGCTATCTGTTCCTCGAGGACAAGTGGAGCGTCACCGGCAACCTGACGCTCAACCTCGGTCTGCGCTGGGACAACCACAAGCAGACCCCCAACCACGACAACGCCTTCGCGCCGCGCGCCGGCTTCGCCTGGGATGCGCTCGGCAATGGCCGCACCATCATCCGCGGCGGCGTCGGCAAGTTCTTCGCCTACGTTCCGGTGGTGCACGACCTGACGCTGCAGCAGAGCGGCGTGCGGACGCTGTTCCCGTCGATCTCGATCAACGCGGCGAGCCCCGACGCCAACCTCGTGCTGATCCCCGACATGATCACCGACATCAACGGCAACCCGGGCGTCGCCCGGCTGTCGCCGGCCGGCCAGGCCGTGCTGAACCGGCTGCGCGATCAGGTCATCGCCGGCACCGGCTTCAACCGCAATCCGCGCATCGACAGCCCCGACCGCAAGATGCCGCACACCTGGTCGTGGAGCGCCGGCGTCAGCCAGGAGCTGTTCGGGCAGGTGGCGCTGTCGGTGGACTACGTCGCCAACGCCTCGCGCAACCAGCTCGGCGTCATCGACATCAACGAGCCGGTGAACGGCGTGCGCCCCGGCGTGGCGGCGTTCGATCCGACCGGCGCACTCATCCCCGCCGAGGCCCGCGGCGTCAGCTTCCAGCGCGTGCTGCAGTCGCAGACCAGCGACGTGTTCGACGGCGACTACAAGTCCTTGCAGGTGTCGATGGTGCGGCGGATGGCCAACCGATGGAGCGGCCGCGTCGCCTACACCCTGCAGCGCAGCAACTACGTCGGCGTCGGCAATCCCGACGCCCGCCGCGTCTGGCTCGACAACGACCCGCGCGCCGACTACGGCGAGTTCAGCTCCAACCGCACCCACGTGCTGGCCACCAGCGGCAGCTGGAACCCGTGGAGCACGCTCACCTTCGCCACCGTGCTCAGCGCCATCAGCGGCGCGCCGATCAACGAGACCGTCGGCCGTGACGTCAACGGCGACCTCGACAACAACGACCGGCCAATCCGCGGCATCGACGACCTGACCCGGCCGATCCTGTCGGACCTGGATTCGCAGGGGCGAGCGGTGCCGTTCGGCATCCGCGGCCCGGGCTCGTTCACCACCGACCTGTCGATCCGCTACCAGCTGGCGCTGCCCGGCGGCCGGCTCGACAGCCTCGACTTCTTCGTCGACTTCTTCAACATCTTCAACCGCCTGAACGAAGTGGCGCCCACCGGCAACCGCCAGTCGCCGAACTTCATGATCGCGACGTCGGCGAACTTCCCGCGCCAGTCGCAGCTCGGCATCCGCCTGCGGTTCTGAGGACGAACGTGACTCGGATCGTCAGTCTTCTGGTCGGGGTGGCGCTGCTGTGCAGCGCCGCTCCGGCGGCGGCCCAGATGGAACTGGGCGTCATCAAGGGCCGGGTCGTCGACGACGCCGGCCAGCCGCTGGCCGGCGTGACCATCAAGCTGGTCAACGTCGATCGCGGCCGCGAGGTCACGCTGACCACCGGCAAGGACGGCCGCTTCTACCGGCGCGGGCTCCAGGCGGTCGAGTACGAACTGTCGGTCACCAAGGACGGCTACCAGCCGGTTACGGACAAGATCCGGCTGGTCGCCGGCACCGATCGCGACTTCGACTTCAGTCTGGCCAAGGCGGCGGCGGCCGGGTCGAAGGACTTCCAGGAGGGCGTCGCGGCCTTCAACGCCAAGGACTTCGCGCAGGCGGCGACGAAGTTCGAGGCGGCGATCGCCGCCTCGCCCACGGTGGCGCCGCTCTACGTCAACCTGGCGCTGGCCTACTTCCAGCTCAAGCGGCCGGCCGAGGCGGTCGGCGCGCTCGAGAAGGCGGCGTCGCTCGCCCCCAACGACGCCGCGATCCAGTTCCAGCTCGGCAGCGCCTACGTCGACACGCAGGCCTACGACAAGGCGGTGACGGCCCTCCAGTCCGGCCTGGCCGCCAAGCCCGACCTGGCCAAGGACGCCATGGCCGCCGAGGCCACGGCGACGCTCGGCGCCGTCTACTTCGCCCAGGGCAAGGTGGCCGAGGCCGAGGCCGAGTTCCAGCGCGTGCTGGCCGCCCGGCCCGATCAGGCGGCGGCGCTGCTCGGCATGGGCAAGGTGCATTTCAGCAAGAACGACGTCGCCAAGGCGCTCGAGTTGTTCGAGCGCGTCGTGGCGGCGCACCCCGGGACCCCTGAGGCGGCTCAGGCGGCGACCTTCGTCAAGGAACTGAAGAAGGGCGATCGGTAAGGAGGCTTTCGTGATCAAGCACATCGGCGCCGTGTGCGCGGCTCTCGCGCTCGTGTTCGGCATCGCCGTTCTGGCTCAGGAGAAGGGCGGCGGCGACGAGACAGGTCCGTACGAACTGGTGGCCGGCTGGCCGCAGAACTACTGCGGCGACGGCTTCCAGATCGGCTCGACCGGCGGGATCTGGGCGGAGAGCCCCGACCGCGTCTACATCTTCAACCGCGGCTGCCTGCCGGTGATCAAGGAGGATCGCGGGCCCGCCAACAGCTTCATCCCGTCGCGCAACGCCTCGGGCTACGACCTGTCGCAGAAGGACCCGGCCCGGCACCCGCGCTGGGATCACGTCTTCAACGTGGTCGATCGCAACGGCAAGCTGATCGAGTCGTGGGACCAGCACAACAAGATGTTCGTCCGCCCGCATCGCGTGCTGGTGAGCCCCTACGATCCCGAGCGCCACGTGTGGCTGGTGGACGACGGCGCGCACGCCGTCTACAAGTTCACCCGTGACGGCAAGAAGCTGGTGATGACGGTCGGCACGCCGATGCAGCCCGGGCACGACGGCACGCACTTCAACCGCCCGACCGAGGTCGCCTGGCTGCCCGACGGCACCTTCTTCGTCAGCGACGGCTACGTGAACACCCGCGTCGCCAAGTTCGACCGCAACGGCAAGTTCCTGCTCGAGTGGGGCCAGAAGGGCAACGAGCCGAACGAGACGCGGCCCGGCTACATGAACACGGTGCACGCGATCGCCATCGACAAGAACCGGCGCGTCTACGTCAGCGACCGCGCCAACTCGCGCGTCCAGGTGTTCGACGAGAACGGCAAGTTCCTCGACGCGTGGCCCAACGTGCGCCGCCCGTACTCGTTCCTGCTCTCGGAGGACCAGCACTTGTGGGTCGCCGACGGCATCACCCAGAAGTTCACCAAGTTCGACCTCAACGGCCGGCTGCTCTATTCGTGGGGCACCTTCGGCGCGTTCCCGGGCGGATTCTGGGGCGTGCACCAGTTCCACACCGACAGCGAGGGCCATCTCTACACCGCCGACGTGCACGTCGGGCGGCCGCAGAAGTTCCGGCCGAAGAAGGGGGCCAACCCGGCCAACCTGATCGGCGCCTACAGCAAGGGCACGAACTAGCCCGGCCACGGTCACGGCGTTGCGGTGCTGGACCGCGACGCCAACGGGCGTGGGGGCGGCGGCGTGTGCAACCGGGCAGCCGCGCCGCCGGCTCCCACGTCCGTTCTCTTCCGGCTCCCCCCACGGTCCGCCTCGACTGGAGTCGACGATGCGCGCACGGCACGGGCTGTCTGGCTATCTGACCATCGCGGCGGTGACGCTGGTCTCGTGCGCGCCGGCCGGCACCGAACCGCCGGCGGTGGCGACGGAGGCGGCGGCGCCTGCCGCCGCCTCGCCGCAGGAGCGCGGCGGGCAGGAGGAGTTCGGGCCCTATGAGCCGGTGCCGAACTGGCCGCAGCCGCTGCCCGACGGGCCCGACGGCGTGACGCACGCCGGCTGGACGTGGGGCTCGGTCGGCGCGGTGTTCGCCGAGAGCCCGGACCGCATCTGGATCGCCCAGCGCGGAGAGCTGCCGCTGCCGGCGGGGGCCAAGCCGTGGACCGCCTACGCGATGCTCAACCCGTCGCGCGGCAACGCCACCGGCAACGACGACGGCCTCGGCGCCACCTGCGAGCCGGTGCCCAAGCGCGGCTGGGAGCGCCGGTACCACCATGTGATCTTCGTGGTCGATCGCGACGGCAAGATGGTGCAGTGGTGGCCGCAGCACGACAAGCTCTTCGAGGCGCCGTGCGGCCGCGGCCCGCACAAGATCAAGATGAGCCCGTACGACCCCGACAAGCACGTCTGGGTGTTCGACGACCAGCTGCACGTCATCCACAAGTTCACCTACGACGGCAAGCTGGTCCTGACGCTGGGCACCAAGGGGCAGCGCGGCCGGGATGCCGGCCGGCTGTTCGACCGTCCCACCGACATCGCCTGGCTGCCCGACGGCACCTTCTTCATCACCGACGGCTACGGCGGCACGCGGGTGGCCAAGTTCGACAAGGACGGCACGTTCCTGATGGACTGGGGCGGGCCGCCGAAGGACCCGGGCAACCCCGGCCCCAACGAGTTCAACACCGTCCACAGCATCGCCATCAGCGCCGATCGCCGGCTGTTCGTCGTCGATCGCGGGCACCGCCGCATGCAGGTGTTCGACGAGAACGGCAAGTTCCTCGACATGTGGACGACCGGCGTGCGCTCGTCGCCCTACGCGCACTTCATCTCGAACGACCAGTTCCTGTGGGTCGCCGACGGCGGCACCATGCGGATGCTCAAGTACGACCTCAACGGCCGCTACCTGTACGGCTGGGGCGGTCCTGGCGGACAGCCGGGCCAGTTCAACGGCCCGCACTCGTTGACGGTGGATCAGGAAGGCAACATGTACACCGCCGAGGTGTTCGGCGGCCGCGTGCAGAAGTTCCGGCCCAAGCCCGGCGCCGACCCGGCGAAGGTGATGGGGCAGGAGCCGCGGTATCGCGCCGGCACGTAACGCACGGCGGCGGCGCCCGGCGCCGCAGGGAGAGCAGCGATGACCACGCGATTGATCGCCAGCGGCGGATTGGCCCTGGTCCTGGCCGCCGGCCTGGCGGCCTGCAACTCGGGCATCGAGGCTCAGCCCGGCGCCTCGCCGGCCTACAAGCTCGGCACCTTCGAACGCAGCGGTCGGACGTTCGTCGGCCTGGTCCTGCGCGACACGCAGGTGGTCGACATCGCCGCCGCCAACACCGCCTTCGAGGCCAACACCGCCTCGGCCGCCAAGCTGACCGCGCCGGCCGACATGAAGGCGCTCATCACCCGCTACGACACCGAGTGGAAGCCGCGCCTGGCGGCCATCGCCCGTGACGTCGCCGCCGCCCGCTCGGCGCCGCCCTACGTGACCGACATCGGCCAGCTCCGCGTCCATCCGCCGGTGCGGCCGTCGCTCATCCTCAACGCCGGCGGCAACTACGTCGAGCACACCGAGGGCATCGCCGCGCAGCAGCAGCGCGCCGGCGCCGCCCCGGCCGCGGCGTCGAAAGCCGAATCGGCGCCCGGCATCTGGGAGCGCCCGGCCAACGACACCCGCGACAACCCCTATCTCTTCCAGAAGTCGGCCACCGTCGTCATCGGGCCTTTCGATCCGATCGTCATGCCGCGCGGCCGCACCAACATCGACTTCGAGTGCGAGTTCGCGGTGGTGATCGGCGCGCCGGCGAAGTACGTCTCGGTGGCGGACGCGGCCAACCACATCTTCGGCTACACGGTCGAGATCGACGTCTCGGATCGCGGCGGCCGCGGCGACCGCAAGATGGGCGGCTCCGACTGGCTGGTCGGCAAGAACCACGACACCTTCGGCCCGCTCGGCCCGTTCATCGTCCCCAAGGAGTTCGTCAAGGACCCGATGAACACGCGCCACACCTTCACGCTCAACGACACCGTGATGCAGGACTCGAACACCAGCCGGATGAGTCACAACATCCACGAGCTGCTGAGCTACGCGTCGAACATCCTGACCCTCAACCCCGGCGACGTGATCGCCGGCGGCAGCCCGGCCGGCACCAACATCGAGCGCGCCGAGCCGCGCTGGATGCGCGCCGGCGATACCGCGGTGTGCGCCGTCGAAGGCGTCGGAACGCAGCGCCATGCCGTGGTCGCGGAGGGCGCCACCAGCCGTTGAGCCGGCCCGCTTGACACCCCCCGGAGGGCGGCGTAACTTGCCGGACGATCGGAGAGTCGGCATGCGTCTGGCCCGCCGCGACTGGCGCCCGCAACCGCTCGTCCTCGCCATCGTCGCGACGATCGGCGCCGCCGGGCTGGTGTTCTACCTGCAGCAGCGGTCGATGACCGCCCTGCAGTCGCAGAACGAGGTGATCGTCCGTCAACTCGCCGAGCAGACGGCCGCCGACCTCGCCGTGGAGCTGCGCCGCACGCTCGACGGCCCGATCTTCGATACGTTGACTACCGTGAACCACCCCGAGCTGCGCGCCGGCCGGCTCGACCTGGTCGCCCCACAGTTCGCTCGCGGCCTGCAGGCCTATCCGCACGTCGATCGCTTCTTCACCTGGCGCGCGCCCGACACGCCGGGAGCCGACGCCGACGTGCTGTTCTACGGACGCAGCGGCGAGTTCGGGCGCGATCCCCAGCTCGGCCCGGCCATCCTGGCGCTGGCCCGTCAGTACGCGCCGCTCCAGCGCGTCTACGTCGCGGCGGAGGGCGTCGGCGCCGAGCCGCGCCAGGTGTTCCTGCGGATGTTCTGGACCGACGCCCAGCGCGACGAGTACTTCGCCGTGCTCGGCTTCGTGATCGAACCGGTGAGCATGCGCGAGCGCCTGTTCGCCGGCGCCCAGGGCCGCCTGTTCGACGACGTGCTGATGCGCCGCGGCGGCGACGTGCCGCTGCAGATGCGCATCACCGACGAGAACGGCGACCACGTCTACGGACGGCTGCCGGCGGACGTCGAGCCGGTGCGCCTGCCGTTCCCGATGCTGTTCTACCCGGCCGAGGACATCCGCACCCGGCTGGCCGCCGGTGTCGAGGCCCGGCCGTGGACCATCGAAGTGGGCGCACCGGCCTTCGCCATGGAGTTCGCCGGTGCCGGCCAGCGCTACTGGCCGATTGCCCTGTCGATGATGCTGATGCTGGTCGCGCTCGCCCTCACCGTCCAGGCGCATCGCCGGTCGGCCGAGCTGGCGCGGATGCAGACCGACTTCGTCGCCCACGTCTCGCACCAGCTGAAGACGCCGTTGTCGCTGCTCAGCACCGCCACCGAGACGCTGCAGATGGATCGCATCCGCTCCCCCGAGAAGCTGGCGGAGTACCTCGACACGATTCGCGCCGAGGCGGCACGGCTCACCGCGCTGGTGCAGCGGGTGCTGGAGTTCTCGCGGGTGCAGCAGCGCCGCACCTACGAGTTCGAGCAGGTGGATCTCGGCTCCCTGGTGCGCGAGACGGTGGATGCGTTCGCCCACGGCCTCACCGGCCGGCCGGGGCGGTTCGAGGTCGTGGCCAGCGGCCCCGGCCCGTTCGTGCGCGCCGATCCCGCCGCCCTCGAGCAGGTGGTCGCCAACCTGCTCGACAACGCCGTGAAGTACTCGCCGGCCGATCAGCCGGTGACCGTCACCGTCCGCGCCGAGCGGCTCGCCGCCATCGTCGAGGTGACCGACCGCGGCGTCGGCATCCCGCCGGCCGAACAGGCGCGCATCTTCGAGCGGTTCTACCGCGCCCCCGGCGCCTCGTCGCGTGACGGGTTCGGACTCGGCCTGCCGATCGTCCGCGAGCTCGTCAACGGCCACGGCGGCCGTGTCGACGTCGCCAGCGCGCCAGGCGTCGGCAGCACCTTCCGTGTCACCCTGCAGTGCATCACCGGCCCGGCCGCCCGCGACGTTGCGCCGATCGGCCAGCCGGAGGCCGTCCGATGACCACGCCCTCCGCCCGGGCCGACGAGGCGCGCCACGTCCTGGTCGTCGAGGACGAGCCGCAGATGCGCTCGATGATCACCGACAACCTCGAGTTCGACGGCTACCGCGTCACCGCGGTGGCCAGCGGCGAAGAGGCAATGGCGGCGATGAACGGTCAGCAGTTCGCGCTGCTCCTGGTCGACATGATGCTGCCCGGGATGAGCGGCTTCGACGTCTGCCAGGCGCTGCGCGCCCGCGGCAACCACGTGCCGATCGTGGTGCTGACGGCGCTGACCGAGGAACGCGATCGGGTGCGCGGGCTCGATATCGGCGCCGACGACTACGTGAGCAAGCCGTTCAGCGTGCGCGAGCTGCTCGCCCGGGTGCGTGCCCAGGTGCGCCGCGACGACTGGCATTCGCCGGGCGGCGAGCAGTTCTCGCTCGGCGACGTGGTGGTGCGGCCGCGCCAGCGTCTGGTGCTGCGCAAGGGCCGCCGGGTGCCGCTCTCAGCGCGTGAGTTCGAGCTGTTGCGCTACCTCTTCGCGCACCGCAACGAGGTGGTGAGCCGCGAGCAGCTGCTGCGCGACGTCTGGGGCTACAGCCAGCTCTCGGTGACCCGCACCGTGGACAACTACGTCGCCAAGCTGCGCATGCACATCGAGCCGAAGCCGCACGACCCGCGCTACATCATCACGGTGCACGGCTCGGGGTATCAGCTGCTTGCCTAGCGGCTAGGGGCTAGCGGCTGGCGGCTAGGCGGATCACGCTGCCACGCTTCGGCAGAAGTCGAGTGGCGAGACGGTGGGGCGTCCGTCGGGGCGAAAATCTGACGACCGGGCGCTTTGCCGGACTGGTCCAGCGTCAGGTCGTGCCTTCCTGGCAGCCCGGACCGAAGCGTGAGCCACGAGGGACGCACCGCCGGCTCGAGATCTACCTCGCCGCGAGCCTGCGCATCACTCGCGCGAAGTCGTCGGGCACTGGGGCCTCGACCGTGATTGGTGCGCCGGTGACGGGATGGGGAAAGGCCAGCCGCCAGGCGTGCAGCATCTGCCGCGGCGCTGCCGCGCCGGCCTCGCCGCCGTAGACGCGATCGCCGAGCACGGGATGGCCGAGCTGCTGCAGGTGCAGGCGGATCTGGTGCTGGCGGCCGGTGTCGAGCGTCAGCTCCAGCAGCGCCGCGCGCTCGCCGAAGGCCTCGCGGACCACGTAATGGGTCACGGCGGCGCGGCCGGCGTCGCCGGCGCGGGCCACCCGGCGCCGTCCGGCCACGTAGGCGTCGGCGATCGGCGCGTCGACGGTGCCGCGCAGCCGGCGCGGCAGGCCCTGTACCAACGCCAGGTATTGGCGGTCGAAGCGATGCGCGCTGAAGAGTTCGCGGCCGGCCTCGTGCGCCTCCCGGGACAGCGCCACCGCCAGCGCACCGGAGGTGTCGCGATCGAGGCGATGGAGCGGTCCGACATAGCCGCGGGCGCCGCGGCGCCGCTCCATGTATTCGCGGACCCGGGCCAGCACGGTGTCCTCGCCGGGGGCGCCCTCGCGATCGGCGGGCACCGTCAGGAGCCCGGCCGGCTTGTCGAGCACCAGCACGTGCTCGTCCTCGTAGAGCCGATCGAAACGCGACCGCGCCGGTCGCACCGCCCGGCGGTTGACGTCCAGGACGACGGCGTCGCGCGGCCGCACCAGGGCGCCGGGGTCGCGCTCCTCGACGCCGTTCACTGTCACCTGCCCCTTCTCGACGGCGGCCCGCAGCCGGGCCCACGACCGCGCGGGATGGTCGCGCCTGAGACGCTGGTCGAGACGTTCGCGGGACGGGCGGGCCAGAACAGGCCCGACTATAATTCATGGTTGCGGAGGTCCGGCATGTCCACTCAGGCGATCGCGTCCATCTGCTACTTCAACGGCCAGTGGGGCGAGGGCCCGGTGCCGCTGATGACCTCGAACACCAACGCCGCCTGGCTCGCCAACGCGGTGTTCGACGGCGCCCGCGCCTTCGAGGGCGTGGCCCCCGACCTCGACCTGCACTGTCAGCGGGTCATCCGGTCGGCCGAGGGCCTGCACATGCGGCCGACGGTCACCGCGGCGCAGATCGAGGCGCTGGCCCGCGAGGGCATCGCGAAGTTCCCGGCGGACACCCCGCTCTACATCCGGCCGATGTTCTGGGCCGAGAGCGGCATGGTGCTGCCCGATCCCGCTTCCACGCAGTTCGCGCTGGTCATCACCAGGATGAGCCTGCCCGATCCGGTGAAAGGCTTCACGGCGTGCCTGTCGAAGTACCGCCGGCCCAGCCCCGAGCAGGCGCCGACCCACGCCAAGGCGGCGTGCCTGTATCCGCTGGCCGGCCTGGCCCTCGCCGACGCGCGCGAGCGCGGCTTCGACAACGCCGTGATGTGCGATCCGATCGGCAACGTCGCCGAGCTGACGGCGCAGAACCTGATGTTCGCCGTGGGCGGCGTCGTCCACACGCCGATCCCGAACGGCACGTTCCTCAACGGCATCACGCGGCAGCGGGTGATCGGCCTGCTGCGCGACGCCGGGGTCACGGTGGTCGAACGCACCATCCGCCCGGCCGAGCTGCTCGAGGCCGACGAGATCTTCTCGACCGGCAACCACGGCAAAGTCGTGCCTTGCCTGCGCTACGAGACCCGCGCGTTCACGCCCGGGCCGATCGCCGGGCGCGCCCGCGAACTCTATTGGGCGTTCGCGCACAGCCGGGCCGCCGCCCCCGCTGGCGCGCGCGGCTGATCCCGACCGCGCCGGCTCGATGAGCGTCGACCCCGCGGGCCGCCGGCTGACGCCCGGCGACCGCCTGCTCCAGTACCAGGTGCTGGAACTGCTCGGCGCCGGCGGCATGGGCGAGGTCTACCGCGCCCGCGACGTGCGGCTCGACCGCGAGGTGGCGGTGAAGGTGCTGCCGGCGCAGCTCGCCGACGACCCGGTCGTCCAGGCCCGATTCGAGCGCGAAGCGCGCGCCGTGGCGACGCTGTCGCATCCCGGCATCGTCACCATCTACGAGTTCGCCCGCGACGGCGACCGCCAGCTGGTGGCCATGGAGCTGCTGCGCGGCGAGACGCTGCGCCAGCGCCTCGAACGCGAGCGGATCGCCTGGGCCGACGCCGTGCACATCGCCGCGCAGATGGCCGACGCCCTCGCCGCCGCCCACGACGAGTCGATCGTCCACCGCGACCTCAAGCCCGAGAACGCCTTCCTCACCCGCAGCGGGGCGGTGAAGATCCTCGACTTCGGGCTGGCCACCGGGCGGTCGGCCGCCGCCGGCGCCGCGGCGTCGATGGCCGAGACCCTGGCGCACGGCACCGGCACGCTCGGCTTCGCCGGCACCGTCGGCTATTCGGCGCCCGAGCAGTTGCGCGGCGAGCCGGTGGACGCCCGCGCCGACCTCTTCGCGCTCGGCTGCATTCTCTACGAGCTGGTCGCCGGCCGCCGCGCCTTCCTCGGCTCGACCAGCGCCGACATCGTCGCCTCGGTGCTGGCGCGCGAGCCGGCGCCGCTCGTCGCGCTCGGCGCCGACGTGCCGCCGGAGCTGGACGGTCTCGTCTTCCGCTGCCTGCGCAAGCAGCCGGCCGACCGGCTCGATTCGGCGCGGACGCTGGCGGCGCTGCTGCGCGACCTCGGTCGCAACGCCGTCGCCGTGGGCGCGCCGGCGGCGCGTGAGGCCGCCGAGCAGCCGCGCACGCCGGCGACGACCCACTTCGACCTGATCGTCATCGGCGGCGGCGCGGCCGGCCAGCGCGGCGCCATCGCCGCGGCCAAGGCCGGCAAGCGCGTCGTCGTCGTCGATCGGCGGGCGATGATCGGCGGCGCGTCGCTGCACCGCGGCACGATCCCCAGCAAGACCATGCGCGAGGTGATCGTCCACCTGGCCGGCCTGCAGCAACGGCCGTTCTACGGCCGCGACCTGGCCAGCGCCGACGGCTCCTTCGCCGACCTGGCGTGGCGGGTGCAGCGGGTCGTCGAGCGCGAGCAGCTGGTCGTCGAGGGGCAGTTGACGCGGAACGGCGTCACCCTGGCCGACGGCCGGGCCCGGCTGCTCGGCCCGCACGAGGTGGCGGTGGCCAACGAGCATCACGAATACGTGCTCACCGCCGACCACCTGCTCGTCGCCACCGGATCGTCGCCGGCGCCGGCGCCGCACCTGCCGCCCGACGGCCAGCGCGTGTTCGACACCGACGCGCTGCCGGCGCTGCAGCAGATTCCGCGAGAGCTGATCGTCGTCGGCGCCAGCGTCATCGGCCTCGAGTACGCCTCGATGGTCGCCGCGCTGAACCGCCGGGTGACCATCGTCGATCAGCGCGCCGTCGTGCTGGAGTTCGCCGACACCGAGATCGTCGAGGCGCTGTTCTACCAGCTGCGGCGGCGCGGCGCGGTGTTCCGGCTCGGCGACAAGGTGACCGGCGTGCGCCGCGACGGCCGCGACCACGTCGTCGCCACGCTGGCCAGCGGCAAGACCGTCCACGGCGACGTGCTGGTCTCGGCGGTCGGCCGCCAGGCCAACACCCGCGACCTCGGCCTCGAGCGGGTCGGCCTCGTCGCCGACGAGCGCGGCCGCCTGCAGGTGAACGCGCGTTTCCAGACCGCGGTGCCGCACATCTTCGCCGCCGGCGACGTCGTCGGCTTTCCGGCCCTGGCCTCGACGTCGATGGAGCAGGGCCGGCTGGCCGTGGCGCACATGTTCGGCCTGCCCGGCGCCCGCGTCGAGGCGCCGCTGCCGTACGGCATCTACACCATCCCGGAGATCTCGATGGTCGGCCGCACGGAACAGCAGCTCACCGCGGCCCAGGTGCGCTACGAGGTCGGCGTCGCGCGCTACGAAGACCTCGCCAAGGGGCAGATGATCGGCGACGACGCCGGGTTCCTGAAGGTGCTCTTCGATCCGGAGTCGCTGCGCGTGCTCGGCGTCCACATCGTCGGCACCGGCGCCGCCGAGCTGATTCACGTCGCGCAGTCGCTGATGGCGGTTGGCGGCACTTTGGAGGTGTGGCGCGACGCCGCGTTCAACCATCCCACCCTGGCCGAGGCCTACAAGGTGGCGGCGTTGAACGGCTTCAACCGGCTGGGTGAGCGAGGCACCGCGTGACCATTCGCCGGCTGCGCGCCGCCGACGCGGCGGCCTTCCGCGCCGTCCGCCTCGCCGCGCTGCTCGACACGCCGACGGCGTTCGGGTCGAGCCATCACGAAGAAGCCGCGCAGCCGCTCGAGTGGTTCGCGGCCCGGCTCGAGGCCGCCGACGCGGTGATGTTCGGGGCGTTCGTCGATGGCGTGTTGGCCGGGATCGCCGGCGTGGTGCGCGAGCCGGCGGCCAAGGAGCGCCACCGCGCGACGATCCGTTCGATGTTCGTCGCCCCGGCCTATCGCGGCTGCGGCGTGGCGGCGGCGCTGCTCGGCCGCGCCCTCGACGAGGCCGACGCGATGCCCGGCGTGTGGCAGGTCGTACTCACCGTTACCCGTGGCAACGCCGCCGCTCGGCGCCTCTACGACGCGCACGGCTTCGTGCCCTACGGCGAGCTGCCGGCCTCGCTGCACGTGGCTGGCCGCTACTACGACGACGTGCTGATGATCCGGGTCCGCCCCGATCGGGCCGGCGACGCGTTCCGCGACGCGTGACGCGGCCGGCATGGCGGGGAGTATGTCCGCCCGCCCCGGGGAGCTTCCCCGATCCACCTCCTTGAGTGGAGGACGGCGAACGGGTTCCCCGGAAGGTTCCAGCCATCGGGAGTGGTACGGACCTTGCGGGTTCCACCGGTGCCGATGCCGGGGAAACGGAGTGGAGCCATGACTTCCAGGATGCGCGTGGTGGCGGCGGCCGCGGTGTTCGCCGCCGCGGTGGCTTCGCTGGAAGTGTCCGCTGCCGGCGTGCCCCAGGCTCGCGAGCGTGATCGCCGTCCGTCGCCGGAACGCCCGCAGCCCCGGGCCGAGCCTCGGCCGGCGCCTCGCCCGGCGCCTCGACCGAGCCCGCCGCGGCCGACCAAGCGCGGCTCGTTCATCTTCATCGGCGGCTACTTCTACGACCCGTTCTTCGGGCCCTATCCGTGGTGGCCTCGCGGCGCTTATCCGCCCTGGTACTACCCGGTCTACGACCACCACGCCGAGGTGCGCGTCGCCTGCACGCCGCGCCACGCCGCCGTCTACGTCGACGGCTTCTACGCCGGGATCGTCGACGACTTCGACGGCACGTTCCAGCGCCTGGCGCTGCCGGCCGGCGGCCACCGCATCGCGCTCTACCTGGAGGGTTACGTCACCGAGGAGTTCAGCGTCTACCTGCGGCCGCGCTCGACGTTCACCCTGCGCCACACCATGCTCAGGGTGCCGCCCGGCGGCATCAGCGACCGGCCCGTGCTGTCGACGCCGGTGCCCGAGCCGCCCGCGGGCACGTATGCGCCGCCGCGCGGGGCGCCGCCGGTGGTCCAAGGGCCGGCGCCGCCCGCCGCTGTCGGCGAGCCGGGTGCCGTCGAGGTGCGGGTCCAGCCGGCCAGCGCCACGGTGACCATCGACGGCGCGGCCTGGCTCAGCTCCGACCCCGGTCTGTTCGTCGTGCAACTGCCGCCGGGACGCCACCACGTCGAAGTCGCCGCGCCCGGCTATCGCACGTTCACGGCCGATATCGACGTCGTCGTCGGTGAGACGACGCCGCTCAACGTGAGCCTCGTGCGGGCCGGACGATGACGCTGGCCGATCAGGTCCGCCGTGACGTCGCCTGGCAACGGCAGCGCTGGCGCTACCGCATCCACCGCGGCCGGGTCCGCTTCGACGCCGAGGTGCGCGATGCGCATCGCCGGCTGCGACAGAGCATCCCGGCCTACCTGATCGGGGCCAACTATTTCAGCCTGCTCACCGCGCCGGTGATCTACTCGCTGCTCGTGCCGCTGGCGCTGCTCGACCTCTGGGTGACGGCCTACCAGTGGGTGTGCTTTCCGATCTACGGCATGGCCCGGGTGCGGCGGCGCCGCTATTTCCCGTTCGATCGCCACAAACTGGCCTACTTGAACGCGATCGAGAAGGCCCACTGCACCTTCTGCACCTACGCCAACGGCGTGATCGCCTACGTGCGCGAGGTGGCGGCCCGCACCGAGCAGTACTGGTGCCCGATCCGGCACGCCCGGGCGGTGACCGCCGCGCACCCGCGCTATCGCCGGTTCTTCGACTACGGCGACGCACACCGCTATCACCGCGACCTCACCGCCATCCGCGGCGGGCTGGCCCCGCCGCGGCGGCCGGCTAGTCGGCGACGACGGCGATGACCTCGATCTCGATGAGGAACGCCGGATTCGCCAGCCGCGACACCTCGACCAGGGTGCTCGCCGGCAGCGCCTTGGTGAAGTGTTTGGCCCGCGCGTCGCGGTACACCTGCAGCTGCGTCGCGTCGCGCATGTAGGTGTTCATCTTCACGACGTCGTCGAACGACGCGCCGGCGGCCTTCAGGGCCGTCTCGAGGTTGGCGAAGACCTGGCGGGTCTGCGCGGCGAGGTCGCCGTCGCCGACCACCTGCCCTTTGGCGTCGAGCGCCACCTGACCGGCGATGTAGACGGTGCGGCCGCCGCGCGCCGACACCACGTGCGAGTAGCCGGTCGGCGTGGACAGCCCCGGCGGGTTCATGCGCTGGATCACCGAACGCCCTCCCTGCGCGGCGCCGGTCGCGGTCCAGGCTCCGGCCAGCCCTGCGCTCACCACCGCCGTCGTCACCACCAGCCACGTCGTCGAACGGGTCATAGGTCCTCCGGGCTTCACACGAGACGGCGCTGCAGGTGGCCGCCGAGATGCATCGTGAGGTCGTACACCGACGCGCCGCACGCGGCGGCGACGTCCTCGGGGCGGCTGTCCGTCTCCCAGTCGAAGCAGGTGGCGACATCGCCGGCCTGCACGTCGGTCGCGGCCCCGAGATCGACGATCGTATGGCTCGCCGATACCGACGCCACGACCGGAAACGCGCGGCCGCGGATGCGCACCCGGGCGCCCTTGGCGGCGAGGCGCGGCCAGCCGTCGGCGTGGCCGACCGGCACGGTGGCCACCCACGTGTCGGTGGGGGCCACGAACGCCCGGCTGTAGCCGGCGCTGGTGCCGGCGGCGAGCGGCTTCACGTAGGCCACGCGCGCCCGCAGCGCGACGGCCGGCCGCAGATCGAGCGTGCCCTGGGTGCGAAACGCCGGTTCCGGATAGATGCCCCACAACGCCATGCCCGGCCGCACCATGTCGAGCGTGGCGTCGGGGTGCTGGAACAGCGTGTAGGTCGAGGCAGCGTGGCGGCGGCCGATCGGCACGCGGTCGGCGCGCAGGGCGTCGGTGAGCACGGTGAAGCGCCGCAGCTGCTCGCGATCGAATGCCAGGTCTTCGGTGAAGGTCATCATCACGCCGTCGATGCGCACGCCGCGCCGTCCGGCCAGATCGCGGATGAGCGCCTCCGCCTGGCCGTACGGGATGCCGACGCGGCCGATGCCGGTGTCCACGCAGACGTGGATGGCCACCGGCCGGCCGGTAGCGGCTGCGGCCTGCTCCAGCGCCGGGCCGACCGGGGTGTAGACCATCGGCATGATGTCGCGGCGGTGCAGGTCGGCGATCTCGATCGGCGCCGCCGGGCCCATCAGCAGCACCGGCTTCCTGATGCCGGCATCGCGCACGGCCTCGGCTTCCTGCCGCTTGACGACGGCGAAGCCGGCGACTTCCGGCGCGGACTCGAGGAGCCGCGCGACGGTGGTCACCCCGAGGCCGTAGCCGTTGTTCTTGATCACGGCCAGGATCGGCTGGCCCTTGGCGGCACCGGCCACCGCGGCGACGTTGTGACGCAGATGAGCGGCGTGCACCTCGACCCAGGGATCGAAGCCCGCCGGCGTGGTGCCGGCCTGCGACACCTGCCCGGCCGACACTCGTGGCCCGGCAATTGCCGCCGCGGCGGCGGCGAGCCACTCTCGGCGGGTCGGCGTCATCGGCGGGACTATACCGCCGTTCGCGGCGGCGCGGTCAGGCGGCGCGCGGTTTGCGGGCGTAGAGCAGGATCGACGCGGTGCCCACCGCGGCCAGGAAGACGATCAGCGCGGCGATCCACGGTGCCAGGCGGCCGGCCGCGTAGAGGATCGTCAGGCTGACCGCCACGCACGACCACATCGACACCAGCGCGCTGATGGCCGCCTGCTTCGACATCCCGCGGCCCTCGTCGAGCACCTTCATGTAGGGCGCGAACAGCGGGATGCGCAACAGCCGGTCTTCGAGCCACGGGCAGCTGCGCGCGAAACAGTAGGAGGCGATGATCAGGAAGATCGTCGTCGGCAGGCCGGGCACGAACACCCCCAGCCAGCCCATGCCCACCGAGGCGACGCCGAGGCCCGCGAACGCCCAGCGGCGCGGGTCGCGGACCCACGACACGGGCTGACGATCGACCGGGCAGGCCTTCTCCATGGGGGCGCAGCCATTTTGTCGCGCCGCAACGCTCCGAGGCAACCCCTCCGGGCGATGCGATCAGCGCGCCGCCAGCGCCGCGGCGAAGCCGCTGGCCGCCTGCTTCACGCGGGCGACGTTGGCCGGGCCCATCCGCAGCAGATGCTTCTGGGCCGGAGGCAGCGCTTCGAGCGCGGGGTCGGCGTAGCCGTAGCCGGACACCCGGCGCACCAGGGCGATCTCGGCCGGCGGATCGGGCGTGGACGCGACGACCGCCGCCGCACGTACTACTGCCTCGCGCACGCTGCCCTGATGGCCGAGCCGGGTCCAGGCCTCGGACAGCCGCGGCTCGATGGTGCGGTACGCCTCGGCCAGCTTCGCCGGATCGACGCTGGCGACCGCGCCGGCGAGGCCGTCGTAGCGCGTGTATCCGGCCGCGTCGAGTGTCGTGGCGCCGCGGCGGGTGGTGACGGCGAATGCCGCCGCCGGCCTGAGCGGGGCGAGGTCGCGGGCCGGCGACTGACCCTGCGCGAGCCGGTCGATGGCCGTCGCCAGGCTGCCCAGCAGGTCGTCGGTGGCCAGCCAGGCCAGCAGTTGCGGGTGCGAGCTGAGACCGGCGAGCAGCGTGCGGAGGAACGGGTCCATCTGCTCGAGCGGCGGCAGCGTCACGGCTGCCGGTGTCGCCGCCGCCGCGGCCGGGGCGGACGTAGCCGGGGTGGCAGTTGCCGGCGGCGCCGCCCGTTGCCGCTGCCACACGTACCAGCCGAGGCTGCCGAGCACCGCCAGGGCGAGCGCCACCAGGGCCAGCGGCGCCCATGACGGCCGCGGCGCTCCGCGGGTCGTCGCCGGTGCGGCGCTGTCGCGCGATGGGTCGAGCGGCAGGTCGTCGAGCTGACTCATGACCACCCCCTTGAGGCGAGCCTGTCAGATCGACGTGGCCGGCGCAAGGTTGGCCGGGGTCAGCGGACGGAGCGGGCGCGCCGCGCGATGTCGAGGTTGCGGGCCGCGTCGGCGAAGCCGGGCTGCAGGCGCAGCGCTTCCTCGAACTGCGCGATCGCCTGGTCGAAGCGGCCCAGCGAGCCAAGGGCGATGCCGAGGTTGTTGTGGGCCTCGACGTAGCCGGGCCGGGCGGCCAGCGCGGCGGTGAACGCCGCTGCCGCCTCGTCGTTGCGATCGCGCTCGAGCAGGTGCACGCCGAGGTCGTAGTGGGTCTCGGCGTCGGCTGGCGCCAGCTCCACGGCACGGCGCAGATGGCCGAGCGCCTCGTCGGCGCGGCCGAGCGCACCCAGGACGTTGCCGAGGTTGCGGTGCGCGCGCGCCGAGGTGGGCTCGACCACGAGCGCCCGCTCGAATGCCGCCGCGGCCTCGGCCAGCCGGCCCTGCTCGGCCAGCGCCGTGCCGAGGTTGTTGTGGACGCCGGCGGAATCGGGCACCCCGGCCGAGGCCTGGCGGAAATGCTCCGCGGCCTCGGCGGCGCGGTTCTGCGCGAGCAGCGCGTTGGCCAGATTGAAGTGCAGGTCGGGGTAGTCGCCGCGCAGCCGCAGCCCGTCGCCGTAGACGCCGATGGCTTCGTCCACCCGGCCCATCGCCCGCAGCGTCACGCCCAGGTTGTTGATCGCCGGTACGTAGTCGGGGGCGATCGTCAGCGCGCGACGATACTGCGCAGCGGCGTCGTCGAACCGGCCGGCGTCGTGCAGGGCGGTGCCCAGGTTGGTCTCGGTGATGGCCCGGGCCCGGGCGGCGGAGGTGACCGGCAGGAACGCAAGAGCCGCGGACGCCGCGGCCATGCCGACGGCGCGGGCGCGCACCGGCGTCGGCCAGCCGGGCCACGCGGCGCGCAGCCGCACCACCGCCGCCGCCGCGAACAGCACCAGCACCGGCACCAGCGGGAAGCGGTAGCGCGCGAACACGTAGAAGGCGAGCGTGGTGAGCGCGAACGCCGCCGCCACCGCGTAGAGCGCCCACAGCCGCCGCCGTTCCGGCCAGGTCAGCCACACGCCGAGCACGGCCAGGGGCAGCAGCAGGCCGACGTGCGTGATCGGGCCGAGCACCCGCAGCGGCCACGACCACTCGGCGTGCGACTCCTGCGCCTCGGTGTCGATCATCTCGGCAGCGTTGACGAGCAGCGCCGCCTTGCGCGCCTGCAGCCGCAGCCACGCCACCGGCTGGCTGGTGATGAAGGCGACGGCGCGGCCGGTCCAGTAGCGCGACACCTCGGCCGGCGTCAGCGTGCGGCCGGTGGCCCGCTCGGCCAGCTCGGTGGCGTCGACGCGCTCGAACTCGGGGGAGCCGCGGCCGAAGCGGAGCGGCACGTAGCTGCCGTCGGCGGCGGCGTTGTTGCCGATGTAGAGGTTGGGCCCGAACTGCGACGTCGTCAGATACACCCCGCCGCTCACCGCGTAGTTGCGCAGCGCCACCGGGGCCAGCACGAACGCGACGCCAGCGGCGAACAGGGCGACGGCCGCGCCGCGGCGCAGCCGCGCGTGCGGCACGCCCCCCCACGCCCAGGCGCCCAGCACCACGACCAGTGCCAGCGCGTTCTCCCTGGTCAGGCTCAGGGCGCCGACCGCGGCGCCGAGGGCGAGCCAGAGGCCGCGGCGATCGTGGCCGCCGGTGGCGAGATGGGCGATGACGGCGAGCGCCGCCGACACGAACGCGACGTCGAGCACCGATTTCTGGATCAACGCATCGAAAAAGATCGCCGGCGCATAGAGGGCCAGCAGCGTGCCGGCGACGAGACCGGCCGGAGGCGAGAACAGCCGCGCTGCCGCGATCGCCACCAGCACCGCCGACAAAGAGCCGATCGCCGCCTGCACCAGCCGCGCCGCCAGCAAGTCGTGACCGAACAGCGCATACACCGCGCCGAGGAAATACGGGTACAGCGGCGCCTGATAGAACACGTCGCTGCCGATCCAGTCTCCGCCGGCGAGCCGCGCCGCCCACTGGTCGTAGCCGCGGGCGTCGCCCATCAGCATCGAGAAATACGGCGTTGCCCGCATCTGCCACACGTGGACGAGCCGCACGGCGAACGCCGCGGCGAAGAGGCCGCCGGCCCACGTCCACGGCAGGCCCGGCGGCACGGCGGACGGCGGCGCGGCCGGGACGGCACCGCGGCGGGCTGGGCGGGAAGACACGGTGGAGGCGCGCCGATTATGGCTCGATGCCGAGACCGGCGGCGAGCAGGCGCGGGTGATCGGCGGTGTCGAGGCGTCCGCCGGCGCCGAACATCAGCGGCGGGTCGCAGACGTCGCGCGTGAGCAGCCGCGTGCCGAACGCGCCCTCCTGCGCCACCAGCAGATCGCCGGCGGCGTGGGCCACGGTGAGGCCGGCGCGGGTCAGCCGGCTGGTCTCTCCGACCTGGGCGCCGACGATCACGCCGATGCCGGCGCCGCGGGCGGTGTCGACGACGTCGAGCGCGCGCAGCACGCCGCCCATCTTCGAGACGCGGACGTTGACCAGCCAGCGGTCGGCCGTGGCGGTGAGGTCGGCGACGTCGGCCACCGTCGTGGCGCTCTCGTCGACGACGATCGGCACGCCGAGCGCGTCGGCCAGCGCCGTCAGATCGTCGAGCCGTCCGGCCGGGGCGAGCGGCTCTTCCACGGCGAAGAGCGGCGCGTCGAGAGCGCGCAGATACGCCTCGGCCGTCGCGGTGTCGGTCCAGAGGTTGTTGGCGTCCACCCGCAGCCGCCGGCCCGCGAGCGGGCCGAGCGCGGCCAGCTTGGCGCGATCGCGCGTGAGGTCGCCCGAGAGCTTCACCTTGACGTCGTCCAGGCCCAGGGCGTCGTAGCGCGCCGCCATGCGGGCGAAGGCGGCCGGGTCCATGTCGCCGAGGATCGCCGAGTACTGGAACGAGCCGCTCAGCGGCGGCAGGTCGAGCAGCGTCTCGATGGGAACGCCGGCGAGCCGGCCGAGGCGGTCGAGGATCGCCAGCTCCACGGCGCAGAACGCCGCCGGGTGCCGGTCGATTTCCCCAGCGTGCGTGCTCATCCAGCGCCGCAGCGCGTCGAGCCCGTCGATGGCGAGGAGCGAGGCGCGGTGGCTCGCGACGAAGGCCAGCGCCGAGTCGATCGTCTCGCCGGTGACGTACGGCCGCGGACATCCTTCGCCGACGCCGGTGACGCCGTCGGCGCCGCGGGCCGTGACGACGACGGCGGCGGTCTCGTCGCGGGCCGCGGACGCGTGCGCGAAACGCGTGGTGAAGGGAATCGTGAGCGGCGCGGCGTCGAGGGCGCGCAGCGGCGGGCCGGCGGCGACCATGACCCGAGGCTACCCGATCACCGCCTCGCGTGGCAGCTTGAGGTCGCGGGCGTAGACGAGCACGGTGGGCTTGTACTGGCCCTCACGCTGGCCGGCGCGCACGCACGCCGCCTTGTAGATCTCGGCGCTGCCCGGTCTCGCCCAGTGCAGTGCCGGCCGCGGCAACCGGCCGCTGTCACGCTTGCTCTGGTATTCGACGTTGCGGGCGGCCAGACCGGCGTCGATGGCGGCCTCGAGGTCGGCGCGGGCCGTGGCGTCCACGGGGGCGCCGGGCTCGACGATCACGTCGTACGCCTGCGCCGCTTCGTCGGCGACCATCAGGAAGAACGGCGGCTGCAGCCGCGCCGCGGCCGCCGCGGCCTGCACGGCGTCGATGACTTGTGACTCGTAGAGCTTCTCGCCGGTGAGGCTGGTGACGCCGCGGCCCTTCTGCACGAAGCGCAGCAGCGGCGTGGCGCGATGCCGGCCGGCCACCTCGACCAGGTCGTTCATCGCGTAGCGATACAGGCCGGCGGCCGTGGTGACGATCACCTGGTAGCGGCGGCCGGGCTCCAGCTCGTCGATCAGCCGCACCTCGGCGCGGCCGTCGTTCCACGCCGTCTCGTCGACGAACTCCAGGTAGGAGTGGTGCAGCGGCACGAGCCCGGCCGGCGACTCGGCGTCGAGGGCCAGGGTGCCGCGGAACTCGGTGGCCTGGTAGCCGAGCTCCATCACCTGGGCGGCCGCGGGCAGCGCTCGGCGCAGCGCGCCGAGGGCGATGCCGCAGCTGCCGCCGGTCCAGGTCGTGACCAGGGCGATGCGCGGCCACACCGTGGCATAGGTGAGGGCTGGCAGGCGGTCGAGGGCCGCGGCGCGCGCCGGCTGCGGCGTGATGCGGCCGGCGATCGCCGCCCGCACCGCGCCGGGCAACTCGCCGGCGCGATCGAAACGTCCGCTGGCGAGCGACGCGGTCAACCACCCGCGGTGGGTCTCGAGCAGCGTCGCTAGGCGCAGGAAGCTCGACGGGTTCGGCGCGCCGAGGTAGGTGAGATCCGGCGTCTCGAGCGCGAGGCGCAGGATCAGCAGGTATTTCAGCTCGTGATCGGCCACCGTCGAGACCTCGGGTGGCACCACGAACCGGGCCTTCACCAGCCGCGGCATCGAGCGATACAGGTGGCCCGACACCGAGCCGACGGCGTGGCCCGAGTCGAGCGTGTCCTCCACCGCCGCGCCCATGATGCCGAGCGTGCGGCCGGTGAATGCCGCCGGGCAGGCGCGATGCTGGAGATACGAGAAGATCTTCTGCTCGGTGCGGTGGATGGCGAGCAGCGAGGGCGTGATCGGGATGAACTTCGGCGCGCCGGTGGAGCCGCTGGTCTGCGCGTACATCGCCGGCGCTTCCGCGGTGAGCGCCGGCTCGCCGGTGAGGCGCTGGCGCTCGACGTAGCCGCGCAGGTCCTCGTAGGACTGGATGGGCACCCGGGCCGCGTAGTCCGCCGGCGTGCGGATCTCCGCGAAGCCGTGACGCTGGCCGAACTCGGTGTCGGCGTTGGCGGCCAGCAGGTGCCGAAGCACCGCGGCCTGGGCCCGCGCCGGCGCCGCGGCGGCGCGATCCAGCGGCCGCCAGAACCGCCACCCGTACAGCGCCATGCCGGCGCCGACGAGCGCGTCGTGGGCGAGGCTCATCGCCGGAACGGCGCCCCGAGCAGGCGCAGGAACGAGCGCGGGTAGCCGGCCTCCTTCAGCCCCAGGTCGGCGACCTCGCGGTCGCGCGGCAGGAACCACGTGCCGAACAGCAGGTCCCAGACGATTACGGTGTTGCCGTAGTTGGCGTTGGCCTCGCGCGGCTCGCGCGAGTGGTGCCAGCGGTGGGTCTCGGCGCTGCCGACGACGTAGTTCAGCACGCCGTAGCGCAGCTCGATGTTGCAGTGCTGGAAGAACCCGTTGGCGGCGTAGGAGAGGTAGTAGAGGGCGAGCACACGCGGATCGACCGCCATCAGCACGAACGGCAGGCTGTCGAGCGCCATCTGGAAGCTCTTCTCGACCGGATGGAACCGCCCGGTGTTGAGCCAGTAGAGCTGCTCCACCGAGTGATGCACGGCGTGCAGGCGCCACAACGTGTCGGTCTCGTGTGCGGCGCGGTGCAGCCAGTAGCGCAGGAAGTCCACGCTCAGCACCATCAGGATGGCCTGTGTCCAGATCGGCCAGCCGTGCGGCCACCACTGCTGGACGGGCCACTGCAGGGCGCGGGCCGGCTCGACCAGCGCCAGCGTGAAGAGCAGGCTGACCAGCGGCGGCAAGGCCAGCTGCACCACCACCATGAACAGCAGGTCGGTGACGACCTCGCCGCCCGGCGGCTGCCACGCACGCCGGTACGGCCGCACCCGTTCGAGCCAGGTGACGGCGGCCGCGGTGAGGAGGATCGGCACGTAGGTGCTGACCACCAGCGGCGCCCCGACTGCCTGCAGGGCCGCGAACAGCGTGTAGGCCGCGGCCATCGTCACCGGGTAGATCGTCCAGGCGGTCCAGTGCGGCCGGCGGCCGGCCGGGTCAGGGGCGGGGGGCGAGGTCACGCAGGTGATAGTGCCCGTACACGGCCAGCCACGTCGTGAGCCCCAGGTGAAATACGGTGGGCAGCGGGGCGTCCAGCCACCAATGGCCGCGGAAGGCCGTGGCCCCCAGCACGAGCCGCGCCGTCATGACCGTGCCGTACACGGAGGCGCCGAGGACGACCCAGCGGCCGAGGGCCGGGCGCGGCCGGGTGCGCCCGGCGGCGATGCCGGCCGCCGCGGCGGCCATCCCGCCGGCGATGGCCAGCTGAGCCGCGAGGAGGGCCGGGTAGGGGAGGGCGCCGCTTTGCCAGGCGCTGAAGGCCGGCAGCCACCGCCAGCCCGTGACGGCGGCCAGCGGCTGTGCAGCGACGCGCAGCAGGAACAGGCCGAGCAGCGCCCACAGCCACCGGGCATGGCGGTGGTCCGGCGGCGGGGTTTCCATGTCAAGATTGTATGGAGCAGATACCGGGTCGGGTCTAGAATGGCCCGGCTTGGGCGCCATCCGCGCGCCTTCTGCTTTCGCAAGCCTCGCGCGTCGTCGTCGGTGACCCGGTCGCACTGATTCAAGGGGGCGAACATGGCAGGTCGGAACGGACGTTGGGCGGTTCTGTCGGGAACGGTCGGACTGGTGCTCGCCGCGGCCGGCGCCGCTCAGGCTCAGACCCCTGCACCGACGCCGACGTTCTCGAAGGACATCGCGCCGATCTTCCAGGCGAAGTGCCAGGCGTGCCATCAGCCTGACTCGATCGCCCCGATGTCGCTCATCTCCTACCAGCAGGCGCGGCCGTGGGCCCGGTCGATCAAGGACCGCGTCGCTCGCCGGCAGATGCCGCCCTGGCACATCGACCCGTCGGTCGGCGTGCAGCACTTCAAGAACGACATGTCGCTGAGCGACGCCCAGATCGACACCATCGTCCGTTGGGTGGACGGCGGGGCCCCGCAGGGCGATCCGAAGGATCTGCCGGCGCCCAAGCCGCTCGTCACCAACAACGAGTGGCAGGGCGTGATGGACGGCTACGGCCCGCCCGACATGGTGATCAGGTCCTCCGAGTACAAGATGCCGGCGGTCGGTCAGGACGTGTGGTACCGGCCGATGACCGACATCCCGCTCACCGAACCGCGCTGGGTGCGCATGGTGGAGATCCGGCCGACCAACCTCAAGGCGCGCAAGATCCTGCACCACTCGATCGCCTACCTGCTGCTGAACGGCGACACCGACGCCGTCAACACCGGCACGGCGACGTTCGGCCTCAATCCCTCGACGGCGCGCGAGGACCTGGTGAACCGCCGCCCGCAGCTCATGGAATGGGCGATCGGCAAGGGCTACGACCGCTTCGCCGACGGCACCGGCAAGCTGATGGTGCCCGGCCAGCAGATCTCGTGGGACCAGCACCTGCACGCGGTCGGCGAGGAAATCCAGGGCGGCTCCGAGATCGGCCTGTGGTTCTACCCGAAGGGCCAGGAGCCGAAGAAGCGCAGCTACCTCATCGGCTTCACCGGCCTGCGCCAGCGCGAGTTCCTCGACATCCCGCCCAATTCGATCGCCTACACCGAGGGGTTCACCGTGTTGAAGGAGAACACGATGATCACCAACTTCCAGCCGCACTTCCACCTGCGCGGCAAGGCGATGAAGGTCGAAGCGATCAAGCCCGACGGCGCCCGTGAGATCGTCAGCTACGTCGGCAACTTCAACTTCAACTGGATGACCAACTACATCTACGAGGACGACGCCTCGCCGATCTTCCCGAAGGGGACCATCATCCAGGTGAGCGCGTGGTACGACAACACCGCCGCCAACAAGGACAACCCCGATCCCGAACAGTGGGTCGGCTACGGCGACCGCACCGTGGACGAGATGGCGCACGCCTGGATGAACGTCGTCTACTACACCGACGACGAGATGAAGGCCATCCTCGACGAGCGCAAGGCCAAAGCCGCCCGCACGACCATGGAGCGGGATCGTCAGTAGAGCGTAAGCCTCACGCCCGGGGGCAGATGATGTCGGTGCTTCGCCGGACGGCGCTGTCAGCCAGCGCCGTCCTCGTTCTGGCTGGGGGTGTCGGTTCCGCGCAGCAGGCGCCGGTGCTCCCCTACGACCCGCCGCGGCAGTTCGGCTCGAGCATCACCGGCGCGTTCGAGGGCTGGTTCGACAACCCCGACGGCTCGCACAACTTCCTGGTCGGCTACTTCAACCGCAATTTGAAGCAGGCGATCGACGTGCCGATCGGCCCCAACAACCGCATCGAGCCGGGCGGGCCCGACATGGGCCAGCCGACGCACTTCCAGCCGGCCCGGCGCACCGGCGTGTTCCTGGTCCAGGTGCCGAAGTCGTTCACGCCCGAGCAGAAGCTCACGTGGACGCTGGTGGTCAACGGCCAGACCACGCAGATTCCACTGCGCCTGCACCGCGACTACAACGTCAACCCGTTCGGCGACGTCGCCATCGGCAACGAGCCGCCGGTGCTCAAGCTGGCCGAGAACGGGCCGGGCGTGAAAGGCCCGGTGGCGCTGCTCTCGGCGGCGCCGACGCTGACCGCCACGGTCGGGACGCCCCTGCCCGTCACCGTGTGGGTGGACGACGACGGCAAGTTCGCCAGCGCGACGATGGCGCCGGTCACCGACGGCCGCTCGCCGGTGGACCTGCACTTCATGAAGTACCGCGGGCCGGGCGCCGTGAAGTTCGACTCGGCGATGCCCAAGCTGCAAGTGGCCAAGGGCGGCGCCATCAACGAGCCGTTCAGCGCCAAGGGCACGGTGACGGCGACGTTCAGCGCCCCCGGCGACTACGCCCTCCACGTGCTCGCCACCGACTACTCGGGCGAGGGCGGCAACGGCGAAGTCTGCTGCTGGACCAACGCCTACGTGAAAGTGACAGTGAAGTAGGGCAGAGCTTCAGCTCTGCCTGGCGCCTTCGATCGCCGGGCTCGGGACCCGGGGCTCGGGGCGACGACCAGAAGCCGGGCGGACGTAGGCGTAGTCGTCCACCACGTCCACGTCGAGCGGCGTGTCGAACAGACCGCTCAACCGCTTCGACGTCAGCATCGCCGCGCGCCGGCCGTCGGCGACGAGCCGGCCGCCCTTCAGGAACAGCACGCGGTCGATCTCCGGCACGATCTCCTCGACGTGGTGGGTGATGAGCACCAGCGTCGTGCCGGCCCTGGCGATGGCCCGCACCTGCTCCATGAAGGCGTGTCGCGCCGCCAGGTCGAGACCGGTGGTCGGCTCGTCGAGGACCAGCGCGCGCGGCGACGGCGCCAGCACCCGCGCCAGCATCACCCGCCGGGCCTCGCCGCTCGACATCTCGTGCAGCAGGCGGTCGGCGAGGTGGGCGGCGCCCACCTGGGCCAGGGCGTCGAGCGCGCGGGTCCGCATCGCCGCCGTCACCTCGCCGTAGCGCAGGATGCCGTGCGAGGCGAGGAACGCCGACACCACCGCGGCGTAGCCGGTGATGCGGCCCTCGCTGTTGCCGCTGACGAAGCGGTGATGCAGCGCCGGCGAGACGACGCCCAGCTTCGGGCGCAGCTCGGCGACGCTCCAGCGATCGCCGCCGAAGACACGCACCGGCGCGGCGCCGTCGTCGCCGGCGACGGCCCGTTCGTCGTGGGTGAGCAGCCCGACCAGCACCGACTTGCCGGCGCCGTTCGGCCCGAGGATCGCCGTGTGTTCGCCGGCGGCGATGGCCAGGTGCAGCCCATGCAGCACCGGGCGGCCACCCTTGATCACGGTGGCGTTGTCCAGGGCGAGCACCGGTGTGGCGGTCATCCGCACGATCTTGGCACATTCCGGCACACCCGATGCCGGCGCCGCGGCCGCGACCCTTGCCGCTCGCCGCCGCGCCACGGGATAATTCGAGCGGCCGCTCCCGCATCCCGCCCCGAGCCGCCGCGACTCCGACATGCAGCAGACCTGGATTGTCACCGGCGGCGCCGGCTTCATCGGCAGCAACTTCGTGCGTCTGGCCCGGGCGCGCACCGACGCCCGCCTGGTGGTCTTCGACAAGCTCACCTACGCCGGGCACCTGGAGAGCCTCGACGGCGTCGTCGACGGCGAGCGCGTGCAGTTCGTGCGTGGCGACATCGCTTCGCGCGACGATGTCCGCCAGCTGTTCGCCGCCGCGGCGCCGACCGCGGTCGTCAACTTCGCCGCCGAGAGCCACGTCGATCGCTCGATCGACGGCCCCGGCGAGTTCGTCCGCACCAACATCAACGGCACCTTCGAGCTGCTGGAGGCCACCCGGGCGCTGCTGCACGGCGCCGATGCCGCGGCGCGCGCCGCGTTCCGCTTCCTGCACGTGTCGACCGACGAGGTCTACGGCTCGCTGGGGCCGACCGGCTACTTCACCGAGACGACGCCGTACGCGCCCAACTCGCCGTACTCGGCCAGCAAGGCCGCGGCGGACCATCTGGTGCGCGCCTACCACGAGACGTTCGGCGTGCCGGTGCTGCTGACCAACTGCTCGAACAACTACGGCCCCTACCAGTTCCCCGAGAAGCTCGTCCCGCTGATGATTCTCAATGCGCTGGACGGCAAGCCGCTGCCGATCTACGGCAACGGCCAGAACGTGCGCGACTGGCTGCACGTCGAGGACCACTGCGCGGCGATCCTGCGGGTGCTCGAGGCCGGCGTGCCGGGACAGAAGTACAACGTCGGCGGCAACTCCGAGCGGACCAATCTCCAGGTGGTCGACGCCCTGTGTGCCGCGCTCGAGGCGGCGGCGCCGGCCGCGGCCAATCCGGCCCTGGCGGCCAAGGGCGTGACCGCGTATTCCGGGCTGAAGACCTTCGTCGCCGACCGGCCGGGCCACGACATGCGCTACGCCATCGACGCCTCGAAGATCGCCGGCGAACTGGGTTTCAAGCCCGCGCATACCTTCGACAGCGGGCTGGCAGCCACCGTGCGCTGGTACCTCGAGCACGCCGACTGGTGCGCCGCGGTGACCAAGGGCCGCTACGGCCGCGAGCGGCTCGGCCTCAAGGCCTGAGAGGCCGGCCCTCTGACGATTGCGCGGCTGCTCCGGGCGGCAGCTGGAGCAGAGCCTGCCCTCCGCCAGCGGTACACGAACGGGGACCGCTGAGCTTGGTCGCGAACTATGCCGACCGCTGGTGGCCGAATATCAGAACTATGCCGACCAGCGTGGTCAGCTGTGCGCGTGACAGCACGGACATTACCTCGAGTAACTTGCCGTCACGCACCACTCGGCTGAGACGCCGTTACACTGGTGACTGGCGGCTGGCCGGGCGATATGCCGACCGGTCTAATGATTGTTAGCCAGACAACGACATGCTGCCGCTCCTACTCTCAGCGCTGCTCACTCAGTC
>CAYUAX010000014.1:0-42925 GCA_964442845.1 uncultured Bifidobacteriaceae bacterium
GGCCGCCGGGCTGGCTCTGCGCGCGGCGCGGCGGCGTGTTGGTGAGCACCGTGATCGACCGCGACCGCATCGCCGCCGGCTGGTAGAGCAGCGACACGAAGCGGCCGCCGCCGGCCGAGTCGTTCTGCGCCTCGTAGGCGCTGTTCTCGCCGATGAGGAACAGGTCCATGGCCAGCAGCCGGCCGTCCTTGGCGAAGCCGGCCTTGACGCGGCCGTGCATCCCGGGGCGAATGCCGCCGATGTACTGCTCCTCCTCGCGGGTGATGCGCATCATCACCGGCGCGTTGGCCTTCTTCGCCAGCAGCGCCGGGATCATGCAGATGACCGCGCCGGTGGCGCGGCTGCCGAAGCCGCCGCCGGTGTACTCGGTGATGAGCACCACGTGCTCGACCGGGATGTTCATCCACCGCGAGATCGACGCCACCGTCTGCACCGCGCTCTGCGTGCCGGTGTGCATGTACAGCTTGTCGCCGCGCCAGTAGGCCATGGCGGTGCGCGGTTCCAGCACGTGGTGCTGGTTGTTGGCCATCGAGAAGGTCTCGTCGAGGACCAGCGCGGCCTCCTTGAAGCCGGCGTCCACGTCGCCGTAGCTCCACTCGAGCTGCGGCTTGCCCATCGGCATCCTGCCCTGGTCGTACTCGGCGAAGTCCTCGGCGGTCCATTTCAAGGGCTGCACGACCAGCGGTCCGGGCGGCTGACCCGGCTGGGCCGGCGTGCGGCCCCAGGTGTTGCCTTCGGCGCGCGGGTTGCCGCCGCCGGGGCGCAGCGACTCCAGCGGATCGACCACGAAGGGCAGCGGCTCCCAGTCGACGCGGATCGCCTCGATGGCCGCGCACGCCGTCTCCTCGTCCACCGCGGCCACCGCCAGCACCGGCTCGCCGGCGTAGACCGGCTCGTCGGTGAGCGCCTTCTCGCCCATCGGGTTGGCGCGAATCGTCTCGCCCAGATCGGTGACGGTGTCGGCCGGCGCCGGCAGCTCGGCGGCGCGCAGGATCGCCCGCACCCCGGGGATTGACTCGGCGGCGCTGGTGTCGACGCTGCGCACGCGGGCGTGCGGCAGCGGGCTGAGCAGCAGCTTGGCGAACAGCATGCCCTCGGCGCGAAAGTCCTCGGCGTACTTGGAGCGGCCGGTCACCTTGGCGAGGAGATCCGGCGTGGTGTAGTTCTGTCCGACGAGCTTCGCGTCAGCCACGGCTCACCCCCCGCCCGTAGAGTTCGGCGCCGCGGTGCAGCGCGGTGAGGATCTTGTCGTAGTCCTGGCAGCGGCACAGGTTGCCGGAGACGCCGTGGGCGAGTTCCTCACGCGTCGGCGTCGGATGCTTCTTCAGATAGCCGACCGTGGCCATGATGAAGCCCGACATGCAGAACGCGCACTGGAAGCCCTGCTCCTGGACGACCCCGGCCTGCACCGGGTGCAGCGTGCCGTCCTCGCCGGCCAGGCCCTCGATGGTCTGGATCGACTTCGTGCGCACCGTGTGCGTGAGCACCGAGCACGCGTAGCGCGGCACGTCGTCCACCAGCACGGTGCAGGCGCCGCACTCGGCCCGATCGCAGCCCAGCTTGGTGCCGGTGAGGCCCAGCTTGTAGCGCAGCGTCGTCGCCAGCGTCTCCTGCGGCGCGACGTCCACGCGCCGTGTCTGGCCGTTGACCGTCAGCGTGAGCAGGCGCTCGACGCCGCCGCCACGCGCCGCCTGGCCGGAGACCAGCGGGCTATGGCGGAACACGTAGGCCGCCGATGACACCGCCGCGCTGCCGGCGATCACGCCCCTGATGAAGTTGCGCCTGGTCACCGCCGCGGCCGCGGGGTGGGTGGACTGAGCGTCGTCGTGGGACATGGCACCTCTCCAGCGCGTCCGCTGCGAATCCCGATCGCGCGGACTATACCGCCAGCCGTGGACCGGCGCCAGCCCCGCGCACGATTGGTCGAACCGCCGGGAGCCGCGGGGTCAGAGGCGCTCGCGGGCGACTTGCTGAGCGGTGTCGTCCCAGCGCCAGAGCCCGTCGTGCCCCTTGAGGTGCACGCCGCCGATCCACCGATCGACGCCGCACAGCCGGACGCGATCGGCGCGTCCGGCCAGCACGTCGGCGCCGGCCGCGGTCAGCGCCACGACCCGGTCGAGGGCGCTGCTGGTCCCGTCGAGCGGATCGACGACGACCAGCGGCGGCGACGTGCGGGCCAGCGCGTCCACCAGATCGGCCAGCCCCAGGTCGGTCACGTGCAGCACGTCGCCCGGCGCCGTCACGCGCGGGAAGATCGTCGCCAGCGTGGTCGGACCGGAGGCCACCAGCGACAGCACCCGCCGTTCGGTCCGCGACAACCCGTCGCGTGTCCACGGATACTCCTCGAGCAGCCGCGTGAGCGCCGGGGCCAGGAACGGCAGCGCCTCGGTGTCGCCGCGCCGCAGGTCGTCGAGGGCGTCGGGGGCGGCGGCGCGAAAGGCGTCCCAGGTGTGGGCCGCCAGCGCGAACTGCGCGTGGCGCACCCGTTCGCGGGCCCCGAACAGCTCGACGATGTCGTCGGGCGCCAGCTCGCCGAGGCCCTTGAACCGCGGGTGGCCGCGGAACGACCCGATGCAGACGAGGCTCACCGTGGCCTCCGACGGCAGGCGTTCGCGGATCCACGGCAGTACCTGGACGAGGTTGAGCTGATCGAACAGGTCGTGCTCGTACCAGAGCACCAGCTCGTCGTAGGTGTCGCGGGCGTCGATGGCCGCCCGCCAGCGCCGCAGGTCGTTCACCGGATCGACGGCCGCCGCGCCGTGACCGCCCAGGTGTCGAGCCCGCACCTCGACGAGTTCGTCGTCGGTGAGGCCGCCGGGCACGGGGCCGTCGTGGAGCGGGTCGGCCCAGAGCGAGGTCGTTCCGGGCAGTCCGGCCGCGTCGATCAGACGGGTGGTGCAGGTGCCGTTGGCGACGTGATGCACGCGCGCGGCGAACGAAGCCACCTCGGCATTGTCGTCGAAGTCGGCACCAGAGCGACGTTCACCGGTAGGCCGCGGCCTGGAGCGCGTAAAGCTGGGCGTACTGTCCGCCGCGGGCCACCAGCGCGTCGTGGCTGCCGTACTCCACCACGCGCGCGCCGTCGAGCACGACGATGAGATCGGCCATGCGCACCGTCGAGAAGCGGTGCGACACCAGCAGCGTGAGGCGTCCACCGCCGCCGTTGCGCACCGCCGCCGCGTAGCGCTCGAAGAGCGCGTGCTCGGTCTCGGCGTCGAGCGCCGCGGTCGGTTCGTCGAGCACCAGCACCAACGGCTCCTCCCGCATGAAGCCTCGCCCCAATGCCAGCTTCTGCCATTGCCCGAAGCTCACCTCGACGCCGCCCGGCCAGCGGGCGCCGAGCTGGGTGTCGAGGCCGGCGGGCAGCCGGGCGACGACGTCGTCGGCGCCGCCCCGGGCCACCGCCGCGCGCACGGCTTGGTCGTCGTCGCGCCGCGGCAGGTCGCCGACGCCCACCGTGTGCCGGGCCTGGAACTCGAAGCGGAAGAAGTCCTGGAACGCCCCGGCGAGCCGTGACCGCCATTCGGCAGCCGCGATGCGCGACAGATCCGCGCCGTCCACCGTGATCCGCCCGCGGCTGGGCTCGTACATCCTGGCGAGCAGCTTGACCAGCGTGGACTTGCCGGCGCCGTTCTCGCCGACCACCGCCACCACCGCGCCGGCCGGCAGGTGCAGATTCACGTCCTCCAGCACCAGCCGCGATGTGCCGGGATAGGCGAACGACACGCCGTCGAAGCGGATGCCGTCGGCGAGCGCCGCCGGTGCCGGAAGGTCCGCGGTGCCGGCGACGCGGGCGGCGTAGTCTTCCAGCCACGCCAGCCGCCGCGCGGCGTCGAGCCAGACGCCGCGCAGGAAGCCGATCTCGCCCACCGCGGCGCCGACGTAGAACGACAGCCGGGCCCCGGCGGCCAGCGTGAGCAGCACCGCGCCGGTCGGCGCGCCGAGACCGGCGGTGACGAACACGACCGCGCCGACGTAGCCGGCGCCGAACACCGCCCAGGCCAGCGCGTGCCACAGCGCCGAGGTCCACCGCGCCGTGGCGATCGGCGCCAACCCCGCCGTCCACGCCTCACGGCGCAGCGCGGCCACCCGATCGGCCAGGCCGATCACCCGCACGTCCTTGCCCGGCGACGCCGTGGTCGCCACGTCGAACAGGTGCCGCGCCCGCCGCAGCGCCGCGGCGCCGCGCTGGTCGGCGGCCCGCTCCACGTTCGGCCGCCACGACGAGGTGAGCACCGGCGGCAGCGCGAACAGCACCAGCAGCGCCAGCGCCGGGTGGATCGCCATCAGCAGGCCGACCGTCACGGCCAGCCGCAGCAGCCAGCCGCAGGTCGTGAACAGCGACATGTACATGTGGTCGAGCATGAACACCTGGTTGCGCAGCACGGCCAGGCGATCGAGGTAGTCGGGCCGCTCCTGGTGGGCGATGGTGGCGATCGTGGCGAGGATCGTCGCGATGTGTGTTTCGAGCCCGATCGTCACCTTGTCGCGGAAGCGGCGCTGCACCCGCATGCTGATCGTGGCCAGCACCCAGGTGGCCGCCGACGACACGCCGATAGCCACCGCCGTCCAGCGCAGCCGCGTCCACTCGCCGGCGATCGCCGCCTCGCCGAGCTGCTTGAACCACCACGCGACCAGCGCGTCGGGCACCGCCGCCACCAGCGCCAATACGAACGCGCTGACGATCAGCACCGGCTCGTGCTGGTAGCCGAGCTTGCACAGGCGCCACATCGACGCCAGCGCCGGCGGCAGCGGCTCGGCGGCCTCGCCTGGGCGGTCAGGCGAGGACGTCATAGCGTTGCCCGTCCTCGTGGTCGTCGAAGCGCTGCGCCTGCAGGTCGAACATCGTGCGGTAGCGCCCGCCGCGCGCCATCAGCTCGTCGTGGCTGCCCAGCTCCACGACGCGTCCGCCTTCGAGCACGCAGATGCGATCGGCATGGCGCACGGTGGAGAAGCGATGCGACACCAGGATGGTGGTGCAGTCGCGGGTGGCCGCCAGCAGCCGCTCGAAGATCTCGGCCTCGCCGCGCACGTCGAGCTGCGCCGTCGGCTCGTCGAGCAGCACCACGCCGGCGCCCTGGCGCACTGCCGCCAGCGCGCGGGCCAGCGCCACCCGCTGCCACTGGCCCCCCGACAGATCGGTGCCGCCGTCGTAGCCGCGCGCCAGCACGGTGTCGAGGCCAGCCAGCGTGGCGCCGCCGGCATCCGCCAGCGCGCCGCGCACCACGTCGTCGGCGGCGCCCAGCGGCGCGACGTTGTCGCGCAGCGGCAGCTCGAGGCGCAGGTAGTCCTGGAACACCGCGGTGATGCGGGACCGCCACGCGGCCAGGTCCAGCGAGCGCAGATCGACGCCGTCCACTTCGATGGCGCCGTGCTGCGGGTCGTAGAGTCGGCACAGCAGCTTGGCCAGCGTGGTCTTGCCGGCGCCGTTCTGACCGACGATGGCCAGCGACGACCCGGCTGGAATCGTCAGGTCGAGGCCGTCGAGGATCGGCGCGCCGCCGGCGTACGCGAAGCGCACGTCGCGGAGGCGGATCTCCCGCGCCGGCAGCCCGCTGGCCGCGCCGGTGCCGGCCGGGAGATGGCCCGCGGCCGCCGCCGCTGGTTCGAGCCGGGCCACGGCCGCCACCGGCGCCGCGGCGCCGTCGAGCGCCCAGCTCAGGCCGCCGAACGCGATCATCGACGTGGCCACCGCGCACTGCGCGTAGATCACCAGGTCGCCCAGGGCCAGCCGCCCCGCGGCGGTGGCATCGGCCAGGGCCCAGAACACCGCGACGTTGGCGGCGACGACGAGGACGACGCACAGCGCGAGCGGCCGCTCGCGCAGCCGCGTCGCGTCGTACTGCAACCGGTGGAGGCGGGTGCGCAGGGCGAAGAACCGCTCCAGCGTCCACGACGCCAGGCCGAACAGGCGCAGCTCCTTGCTGGCCGGCGGATCCACCGCCAGCCGGAACAGGTAGTCGGCGTCGCGTTGCGCGGCGCGGACCTCCTCGGTCTGGCGGTCGAACCAGACCGCGCTCTCGCGGAGCAGCCAGTGCGTGCCGAACCACGCCGCGGCCAGCACGAGGGCGGCCCACCACGCGAAGCCGGCCAGCACCACCGCGGCGGCCAGGCCGCCGATGAGGCCCACCAGTCCGCCGGCGACGAAATCCATGGCGTAGGCGAGCGGCGGCCCGGTCATGCCGCGATCGAAGTCGCGCGCCACGGTGAGGTCGGTGGCCAGCGTGGGGTCTTCCAGGTGGCCCATGCCGGGCGGGCGCAGGCACGCCTCCGTCAAGCGCGCGTAGAGCCAGCCGGCCGTGCGGTCGCCGAGGGTGCGGCTGACCGCCGTCTGGATCGGCGCGGCCATCTGCAGGAGCACGAAGGTCGCGCCGAGCACGGCGAGCGGCGCGGCCAGGGGCTCGCCCCGATGCAGCGTGCCGACCAGCGCGCCCATCGCCACCGCGAAGATCACCGGCAGCAGCCCGCGTAAGACCACCACCGCCCACCACGCCCAGGCGAGCGGACGGTCGGCGCGGGGCAGGGCCGCGAAGAGCTGCCATTCCGGGCGGGCGCGCAGGCGGCGGAGCGGCGTCATGAAGGCCGCGCCGATTCTCGCTCAGCGGCATCGCCGCGGATTGTAGGAATGTGACGTGGCGCGACTACTCGGTGCGCAACGCCTGCATCACGTCCACCCGCGACGCCCGCGCCGCCGGCAGCAGCGACGCGAGCACCGCGGCGCCGCCCAGTACCACGGCGGCGGCCACGAGCGGTCCGGCACCCGGCAGCCGCACCTGTCCGACGTAGGCGGCCGAGGCGGCGGCGACGGCGTAGCCGCCGAGCACCCCCGCGCCGAGCCCGATGGCGACGATGGCGGCGCCTTCGCCCAGGATGCGCCACAGCAGGCTGGCCGGCGTCGAGCCCACCGCCAGCCGCACGCCGAACTCGCGCGTGCGCGCGCTCACCGAAAAGGCCAGCACGCCGGCCACGCCGACCACCGCGATGAGCAGCGCTACGCCGGCGAACCCCGAGAGGACGAACGCGTTGAGGCGCTCCGGGGCCAGCACCTCGGCGCGCACGTCGTCGAGCGTGGCGGCGCGCTCGACCGGCTGGTTGGCGAGCCGCTCGCGGACGACGCGCGTCACCGCCGGGACCAGCGCATGGGGATCGCCGTCGGCGTGGACGAACAGCCGGCCGGCGACGCCGATCTGCTGCACCGGCTGGTAGATGGTGAGGGCCGGCCCGCGCACCACGTTCTCGTCGTCCACGTCGGCCACGACGCCGACGATGCGGCGCGGCGTGGGCGTGCCCGACGACAGCAGGTTGTCGGTCCACCACATCATGCGGTTCACCGCGTCCCCATTGGGGAAGAGCCGCTGCGCCACGCTCTGGCTCACGATCGCCACCGGCGCGGTGTCGCGGCGGTCGTCGTCGGTGAAGTCGCGGCCGGCGAGCAGCGGCACGCCGAGCACCGCGAAGAAGCCGGGTCCGGTCATGCGCATGCGGGCGTGCGGATCGCTTTCGCCGTCGGCCGGGGTGAATCCCTCGACGCGGAAGGTGAAGCCGGGGCCGAAGCTGCCGGCGTCGCGCCAGGGCACGAAGCTGCCCAGCGCCACGCCCGAGACGCCGGGCAGCGCGGCCACACGCCGGACGATCTCGTGGTGTGCGGTCATCTCCTCGGTGTTGCGCTGGCCCACCGAGCTGGCCGGCATGTCGATGGCCAGCACCTGACGCGTGTCGTACCCGGTGGCCGCGGTCTGCAGCGCCACCAGGGCGGTGAGCAGCATGCCGGCGCCGGCGAGCAGCACGAACGAGAACGCGACCTGCGCCGTGGCGAACAGCCGCAGGCGGCGATTGGTGGCGGCGGTGATGCGCAGGCCGCCGCTGCCCAAGCCGAATCCACTGGGCGCCGACGACGACGGCAGACGCGGCACGTAGGCGAGCAGCACCGCGGCGCCGATGGCCAGCGCGGCGCCCACCCACAACAGGCTCGCGTCCACCGTGACCTCGAGCGCGCGCACCGAGAAGCGCGCGGCGAAGCGCGCCACCACCGTGACCAGGGGCCGGGCCAGCAGCACGCCCAGCACCGCGCCGGCCAGGCAGAGCACGAGGCTTTCGGCCAGCAGCGTGCGCCGCAGGGCGCCGCGGCTGGCGCCCAGCGCCGCGCGTACCGCCAGTTCGCCCTCGCGACGCACCGACCGCGCCAGGATCAGGTTGGCGACATTGGAGCAGGCGATGACGAACACCGCGGCCGCCGCGGCGAGCAGGAGCAGCAGCACCGTGCGCGCCGGCGCGGCGATCTGATCGCGCAGCCGGGCCACGCGCAGCTCCATGCCGGCGGCGGCCGGATACGCCGCCGGATGCTCGCGGCGCATCGCGGCATGGATCGCAGTGAGTTCGGCGCGGGCGTCCTCCACCGAGGCGCCCGGCCGCAGTCGGCCGAACAGCTCCGTCATCCGGTGCGTGCGGCCGGTGACCATGGTCGCCCCGAGGTGGTGCGGGCTGGTGACGACGTTGGCGATGATCTCGGTGTCGGCGGGATACGGCACCGACGGCTCGAGCACGCCGACGATCGTGGCCTGGCGCACGCCCAGCGTGATGACCTTGCCGACCACCGCCGGGTCGCTGGCGAGCGCCTGCGTCCAGAAGCGGTGGGTGAGCACGGCGACGCCGGCGGCGTTCTGGCCGTCGTCGCTGGCGTCGATCAGCCGGCCGAGCACCGGCCGCAGGCCCATCACCTCGAAGAACGAGCCGCTCACCACGCCGGCCTGGACGACGCGCGGCTCGCCGAAGCCGAGCATCGTGAAGCTGACGGTGGAGAAGTCGCCGAAGCGGCTGACGGTGGTGGCGCGCGCTTTCAGATCGTCGATCTCGGGCACCGAGAACGTGACGTTGTCGGCGCCGAGGCCGGGCGAGCTCTGGCGCATGTAGATCAGCCGGTCCTCGTCGCGGTTCACCAGCGGGCGCAGCAGCACACCGCGCACCACGCTGAAGATCGCGGCGTTGGCGCCGATGCCGAGCGCCAGCGTGACGACCACCGTGGCCGCCAGGCCCTTGGCCCGCAGCAGCGAGCGCAGGCCGACGCGCATGTCCTGGAGCAGCGCCGCCACGGCGGCGGCGAGGCGGCCGTACCACACGCGCCGCATCTCTTCACGCACCGCCGGCACGTAGCCCAGCTCCCGCAGCGCGGCGAGGCGCGCCGCCTCGGGCGATTCGCCGCGTTCGATGCGGGCCTGGATGGCCAGGGCGAGATGCCCGCGGATCTCGTCGTCGATGTCGCGGTCGTCCGGTCGCACGGCAGGCTCCTGAGAAGGCGTGTCGCTACTGGTGGCGCAGGACGCGCAGCGGGCTGGTGCGCGCCGCCCGCCACGCGGGCAGCAGCGTGGCCGCCGCGACGCCGCCGAGCACCACGGCGAGGGCCAGCGAGAACGGCCCGGCGTCGGCCGCGCCCACCCCGTAGACGACGCTGCCGAGCAAGCGGGTGACGGCCAGCGCCGCGACGAGGCCGACGAGCGCGCCGGCCAGGCCGAGGCGCAGGCCGCGGCCGACGAATCGCCGCACGATCGATCCGCGCGTCGCGCCGAGCGCGAGGCGGATGCCGATCTCGTGCAGGCTCTGCCGCACGGCGTAGGCGACCAGCCCGTAGGTGCCGAGCGCGGCCAGTGCCAGGCCCACCGCGCCGAACATCGGCAGCATCGTGGCCAGCAGGTCGAAGAAGAGGAACGCCCCGGTGGTGCCGCGGGCGAGGGTGCGTGACTGGGCGATCGGCAGGTCGGGATCCAGCGCCTCGACGAAGCCGCGGGCTTGGGCCACCAGGGCGTCGGCGGCGCCGGGGCCGCGGACGTGCAGCTGCATCGTCGGACGGTAGGCCTGGAAGAACGGCTGGTAGACGTACGGACGCGGCGCCTCGTTGATGCGGGCGTACTTGACGTCGGCGGCGACGCCGACCACGGTGCGCCACGGGCCCTCGCCGAGCCGGAGCCGCTGGCCAATCGCCGCCGCCGTGCTGCCCCAGAACCGTTCGGCGAGCGTCCGGTTGACGATCGCCACCGGTGTCGAGCTGGCGTCGTCGCGGTCGTCGAACTCGCGGCCGGCCAGCAGGCCGATGCGCAGCGTGCGCAGGTAGTCGGGGCCGACGGTGTTGTACATGAACGCCAGGTCTTCGCCCGGGCGCGGCGTGAAGCCGTCGATGGCGGCGCGTTCGATGCGGGTGTCGAGCAGGCCGAGCGGCGTGTGCTCGGCGAGGGTCGCCGCCTGCACGCCGGCGCCGGCGCGGGCGGCGTCGAGCAACTGGCGATAGAAGGTGCGGCCCCGGGCGGTGTCGTAGCCCTGCGGCTTCACGTTGAGGCCGACCACCGCCACGCCCTCCCTGTCGAAGCCGGGATCGGCCCGTCGCGCCGCCTCGACGCCGCGGATCGCCAGGCCGGCGCCGATCAGCAGCATCAGCGAGACCGCCACCTGGGTGACGACCAGGCCGGCGCGGAAGCGACCTCGGGCGGCGCCGCGCGGCGCGGCGTCCTCGTTGATGGCGGCGACCAGGGCGACGCGAGAACTCTGCAGCGCCGGGACGAACCCGAAGACGAGCGCGCAGGCGACGGCGACGATCACGGTGAACGTGATCACCAGCGCGTCCACGTCCACGTTGAGGTGCAAGCGTTGCGGCGCGGCGAGCCGCTCGGCGTAGGCGACCATCGGCGGGATGCCGCTCCACGACAGCAGCAGGCCGAACACCGCGCCCGGGACCGCCAGGACGAGGTTCTCGAGCACCAGCAGACGGACGATGCGCCGGCGAGTGGCCCCGAGGGCGAGCCGCACGGCGATCTCTCCGCGCCGCGACAGCCCGCGCACCAGCACCAGTCCCGCGAGGTTCGCGCAGGCGATGAGCAGCACCAGCAGGCCCATCGTGGCGAGCGCGGTCAGCGTCGGCAGGATGTAGGTGGGCCCGGTGCCCGGCGCACGCAGGAACGGCACGACGCGGATCTGCGCGGCCGGCGCGTCGGCCGGCCGGCTGCCGGCGTCGCCGGCCCACAGCGCGTTCAGCTCGGTGGCGGCTGCGTCGCGGCTGACGCCCGGCCGCAGGTAGCCGTGCATCACGAACACCGTGGCGCGGCGATCGGCGAGGATGCCGGCCGCGGTCGGCGCCAGGCTGGTGAACGTGAAACCGAGATCGGGCGCCGTCAGCACCGGGATGAACAGCTCGATGTCGTAGCTGACGATGGCGCCGTGGAAGCCGGGCGCGGCGACGCCGACCACGGTGAGCGGCTGCCGGTTGATCTCGACGGTGCGGCCGATGATGGTCGGGTCGGCGGCGAAGTCGCGGCGCCAGATGCCGTCGCTCAGGACGACCACCGGGTGGCGGCCGGGGGCCAGTTCGTCTTGCGGGGTGAGCGTTCGCCCCAGCTGCGCCGTCACGCCCAGGGCCGAGAAGTAGCCGCCGGTGACGAGTTCGGCCGAGACCTGGCGCGCGTCACGCCCGCGGCCCAGGGTCACTTCCGCCAGCGCGAATCCGAACACGCTGCTGAACGACCGCGTGCCGTCGCGCAGCTGCGCGTAGTCGGGATAGGAGAACCGCACCGCGCGGCCCGTGGACGTCTCGGCGTAGGCGACGGCGATACCCGGCCCGTCCGCGACGCCGGCCAGCGGCTCGAGCGCGATGCCCTTCAGCATGGTGAACACGGCGGCGTTCAACCCGATGCCCAGGGTGAGCACCGCCGTCACGGTGAACGAGAAGCCACGATGCGCCCACAGGCTGCGGACCGCGTAGCGGACATCGGCGGTGAGATCGGCGACCGCATCCCGCCAGGCGGCGAACCACACCTGGCGCACCGACTCGCGCACCGCTGGCACGTAGCCCAGCTCGCCGAGGGCGGCCAGGCGGGCGGCGTCGGGGTCCTCGCCGCGATCGACGCGCTCCTTGATGGCCAGCGCGAGATGACCGCGGATCTCGTCGTCGATGTCGCGGGGGTCGGGGCGCACGGGCGGCCTCCTCGTGGTTCTAGTCGTCGCCGGCCGGTGCCGGGTTCATGATGCGGCCGATGGCGTGCACGAGCTGCGTCCAGCGATCGCGCTCGCGGGTGAGCTGGGCCTTGCCCGCGGCAGTCAGCCGGTAGTACTTGGCGCGCTGGTTCGCCTCGCTCACGCCCCATTCCGCCGTCAGCCAGCCGCGCTTCTGCAGGCGGTGGAGGGCGGGGTAGAGCGAGCCCGTCTCGACGCGCAGCAGATCCTCGGACTGCGAGCGGATGGCCTGCCCGATGCCGTGGCCGTGCTGCGGCCCCCACTGCAAGGTGCGCAGGATCAGCATGTCGAGCGTGCCCTGCAGCAGGTCGAGGCGGCGGTCTTCGGGGCTCTTGGCCATGGTGTAGACATTCTACGGCCTAAGACGTAGACCGTCTACATCAAGTTCCCTCAAATGTAATCGGCTCTGAGTCATCGACTCTGCCGCGAAGACAAACCGGCCCAAACAGGCGGCGAATGTCTCCGTGGCAGAGTCAGTGACTCAGAGCCGATTACATTTCGGCGGAGCGGCGGGCGACGGCCAGGAACGCCTCGACCACCGGACGCACCGGGCCGCTGGGGCGGACCATCGACAGCGGCACGGTGGCGCGCGGGATGCGCTTGTAGACGACGCCCTTCCACGACATGCGCTGCACTGTCTCGGGCACGATGGTCACGCCGACGCCGGCGCCGACGAGCCCCACCGTGGTGTAGACCTCGCGGCTCTCCTGCACGACGTTCGGCGTGAAGCCGGCCTCGCGGCACAGGCGGATGACGTGCTCGTGCAGCAGCGGCGCGATGGCGCGCGGGAACAGCACCCACGATTCGCGGGCCAGCGCCGAAACCGGCACCCGCGCCGCTCCGGCCAGCGGATGGTCCCGGTGCAGGGCGATCACCAGCGGCTCGCGCGCGAACCGCTCGACGTGCAGCCGCGGGTCGGCCTCGGCGCCGCGCACGAACCCCACGTCGAGGTCGCCGCCGAGCAGCGCCTGCACCTGGTCGGTGGTGGTCAGCTCGCGCAGCTCGACGCGCACATCGGGGAAGCGCTGGCGATAGGTGCGGACGGCCTGCGCCAGCGTGGAGAGCATCAGCGTCGGCCCGAAGCCGACGCGCAGCACGCCGACCTGGCCGGCGTGGGCCCGACGCGCCGCCTCGACCGCGGCGTCCACGTCGCGCAGGACGCGCCGCGCCGCGTCGTCCAGCGCACGGCCGGCATCGGTGAGCGCCACCGACCGGGTGTGGCGATCGAGCAGCCGGACCCCGACAACGCGTTCAAGCTGACGCACCTGCACGCTGAGCGCCGGCTGCGACATCCCCAGGCGTGCCGCGGCGCGCCCGAAGTGCAGGTCCTCGGCCACGGCGCGCAGGCAGCGCAGTTGATGCAGCGACGGGTCCGACGATCGATTCATAGTGTGAGTTTATCAATCACGCACAGACCGACTATTGGACATATCAGTCGGCGGCTGCGACAGTGGAGGGATGCCGCCTGCGAGCGCCCGCGCCCTGCTGACCGGCGTGGTGGACTACGCCGGCCTGTTCCCGCCGGCCGGCTTGGCCATGGACGCCGCTGTGGCCGAGTACGCCGCGGCACGCCTCGGGGCCGACGCCTGGCTTTTGGGCCGCTTCGTGTGCCCGGCCACGCGTCTGGCCGACCTGGCGCGTGTGCTCCACGCCTCGCCGGCGCCTGGGCTGCAGGTGAGCGCCATCGTCCGCGATCGATCGACCGAGGACGAGGCGAGCGTGGCGCGCTTCAACGCGACGTCGGGCGTCCACGGCGGACGCGTCGATTCGATCGAGTCCAAGCCTGCTGACGAACACGGCATCGCCTGGCTGGCCGAGGCGTTCGCCGCGATGGCCGAGGTCTACGTCGAAATCGCGCCCGGTCCGACCATAGGTCCGCTGATCGCCGACGTCGGCGCGCGCGGCCTGCGCGCCAAGGTCCGCACCGGCGGCGTCACCCTCGATGCCTTCCCGTCGCCGTCCGCGCTCACCGCGTTCCTGGCGGCGGTCGTCGGCCACGGCGTGCCGTTCAAGGCCACCGCCGGCCTGCACCACGCGGTGCGCGGCCGCTATCGCCTCACCTACGAGGACGGCAGCCCGTCGGCGCCGATGTACGGCTACCTGAACGTGCTGCTGGCCGTGGCGGCCCTGCACCAGGGGCGGCCACCGGCCGTGGCCGAGGCCATTCTGCAGGCCAGCGACTCCTCGACGCTGACGTTCGCCGAGGACGTCGTTCGCTGGGGCAACGAGACCTTTCCGCTGTCGGTATTGCGCGCCACGCGCGCGCGCCACCTCGCGAGCTTCGGCTCGTGCTCGTTCCGCGAGCCGGCCGGGGAACTGCACGCCCTGACCGCGGCCACCCGCACCCATTCCTAGACCGGAGATCACGCATGGGCCCCTTTCCACACGACGCCGAGCCGCCCGTCATCAGCGACGCCAACCCGATGGGCACCGACGGGTTCGAGTTCGTGGAGTTCTGCCATCCCGAGCCGGCGGCCCTCGACCGCCTGTTCGTGCAGATGGGCTTCACCGCCGTGGCGAAGCATCGCTCCAAGCAGGTGACGCTCTACCGCCAGGGCGGCATCAACCTGATCCTCAACGCCGAGCCCGGGTCGTTCGCGGCGCGCTTCGCCGAGGCGCACGGGCCGTCGGCGCCGGCGATGGCCTTCCGCGTGGTGGACGCGCAGTACGCGTTCGATCGCGCCGTGCGGCTCGGCGCCAAGCCCGTGGAACGCGCCTCCGCGCCCGGCGAACTCGAGATCCCGACCATCGAGGGCATCGGCGGCCTGCACATCTACCTGGTCGATCGCTACGGCGCCAAGGGCTCGATCTACGACGTGGACTTCGAGTGGATCGGCGCCACGGATCCCGCCCCGCCCGGCGTCGGCCTCTTCTACATCGATCACCTCACCCACAACGTGCACAAGGGCCGGCTCGACGAGTGGGCGGCGTTCTACGAGCGGCTGTTCAACTTCCGGCAGATCCGCTACTTCGACATCGCCGGCCGCATGACCGGCCTGCACTCGCGGGCCATGACCAGCCCGGACGGCAAGATCCGCATCCCGATCAACGAGGACGCCGGCGAGCACGGCCAGATCGCCGAGTACCTCGAGCAGTATCGCGGCGAGGGCATCCAGCACATCGCGCTCGGCGCGCGCGACCTCTACGAGAGCATCGAGGCGCTGCTGGCGCGCGGCGTGGACTTCATGCCGTCGCCCAACCCGATCTACTACCAGCGCGTCGACCAGCGGCTGCCCAAGCACGGCGAAGACCTGGCCCGGCTGCAGAAGAACGGCATCCTCATCGACGGCGAGGGCGTGGTGGAGGGCGGCTTCACCAAGGTGCTGCTGCAGCGTTTCGGCAAGACGGCGATTGGGCCGATCTTCTTCGAGTTCATCCAGCGCAAGGGCGACGACGGCTTCGGCGAAGGCAACTTCAAGGCGCTGTTCGAGTCGATCGAGGAAGACCAGATCCGCCGCGGCGTGCTGAAGCCTACCGGCGCCTGACGCCAACGCGCGGCGGCCCATAGAATCGACCACGCATGTCCTGGATGCAGGCGGCGACTCGTGCGGATCTCGACGGCCACCCCGTGCTCGGCGTGCGCGTCGGCGGCCGGCCGATCGCCATATTCGCGCTGCCCGACGGCATCTACGCCACCGCCAACGTGTGCCCGCACCTGGGCGCGCTGCTGTCGTTCGGCAGCGTCATCGACGGCTACGTGGAGTGCCCGATGCACCACGCGCTGTTCGACATCCGCACCGGCGTCAGCGACGGCAGCGTCACCGACCGAAATGTGAGAACGTTCCCCGTGAAGGTGGAAGGCGACAGGATCTGGGTCGATCTTCCCGAGGAGCCCGTCCCATGACCCCTCCGCCCACGACGCCCGCCGCGGTGCCGGCCGATCCGCGCACGGGTCAGCCCACGGTGACCCCTGGCTACATGTCGGGGTTCGGCAACGGCTTCGAGACCGAAGCGCTGCCCGGCGCGCTGCCCATCGGCCGCAACTCGCCGCAGCGCTGCGCCTACGGCCTCTACGCCGAACAGCTGAGCGGCTCGCCGTTCACGGCGCCGCGCGCCGCCAACGAGCGCACCTGGCTGTATCGCATCCGCCCGACCGTGGCGCACTTCGGCGACTTCCAGAAGGCCGACATCGGGCTGTGGCGCACGGCACCATGCCACGAGGTGGACGCGCCGATCGCGCCGATGCGCTGGAGCCCGGTGGCGCTGCCCGAGGCGCCGACGTCGTTCGTCGAGGGCGTGCGCACCATCACCACCGCCGGCGACGCCGGCACGCAGGCCGGCATGGGCGCGCACGTCTATCTCGTCACGCGGTCGATGACCGACGAGTACTTCTACGACGCCGACGGCGAGCTGCTGTTCGTGCCGCAGCAGGGCGAGCTGCGGCTGTGGACCGAGTTCGGCATCATCGACATCGAGCCGGGCGAGGTGGCGGTGATTCCACGCGGCGTGAAGATTCGCGTCGAGCTGAGGAGCGGCCCGGCCCGCGGCTACCTCTGCGAGAACTACGGCGGCGCGTTCACGCTGCCCGACCGCGGTCCGATCGGCGCCAACTGCCTGGCCAACCCGCGGGATTTCCTCACGCCCGTGGCCGCCTACGAAGACCGCGACGTGCCGTCCACGCTGTACGTGAAGTGGGGCGGCGCGCTGTGGAAGGCCGCACTCGACCACTCGCCGCTCGACGTCGTCGCCTGGCACGGCAACTACGCGCCCTACAAGTACGACCTGCGGCGCTACTCGCCGGTGGGGCCGGTGCTGTACGACCACGCCGACCCGTCGATCTTCACCGTGCTCACCTCGCCGTCGGAGACCCCGGGCACCGCCAACGTGGACTTCGTGATCTTCCCCGACCGCTGGCTGGTGGCCGAGAACACGTTCCGTCCGCCGTGGTACCACATGAACGTGATGAGCGAGTTCATGGGCCTGGTCTACGGCCAGTACGACGCCAAACCGCAGGGCTTCGTGCCGGGCGGCTTCTCGCTGCACAACACGATGCTGCCGCACGGGCCCGACGCCGAGGCGTTCGAGACCGCCAGCCACGTGGAGCTGAAGCCGAAGAAGCTCGAAGGGACGATGGCGTTCATGTTCGAGACGCGCTTCCCGCAGAAGGTGACGGCGTGGGCAGCCTCGGCAGACGCGCGCCAGGACGGCTACGCCAAGTACGGACGTCAGCTCGCCAAGCACTTCGATCCGACGAAACCCTGACGGGGATGACACTCGACACCACGCACGACCCGGCGCGCCGCAGCTGGGTGACCTCGGCCAACGGCCACCCGCACTTCCCGATTCAGAACCTGCCGATCGGCGTCTTTACTCCGCCGGCAGGGGGCGGCCCGCGAGGCGGCGTGGCGATTGGCGATGAGATCCTCGACATCGTCGGAGCCTTACGCCTGGGGGCCTTCGACGCCGATGGCGCCAAAGGCGCGACGTTGGCCAGCCAGCCGGTGCTGAACGAGTTCTTCGCGGCCGGCGCCTACGCGCGCAAGGGGCTACGCGCCCAGTTGTTCGAGATGTTGTCGGACGGGGCCAGCAAGGCCGCACGGCTGCGGCCGCTGCTGCATCGCGCCAGCTCCTGCACGATGCACCTGCCGGCGGCGATCGGCGACTACACCGACTTCTACGCCGGCATCCACCACGCGCTCAACGTCGGCCGCCAGTTCCGTCCCGACCAGCCGCTGCTGCCCAACTACAGATACGTGCCGATCGGCTATCACGGCCGCAGTTCGTCGATCGTGGTGTCGGACACACCGGTGCGGCGTCCGCAGGGACAGCGCAAGCCGCCGGCCGACCCCGCACCCACCTTCGGCCCGTCGCGACGCCTCGACTACGAATTGGAACTCGGCATCTGGATCGGTCGCGGCAATGCGTTGGGCACGTCCATCCCGATCTGCGAGGCCGCGGACCACATCGCCGGCTTCTGCCTGCTCAACGATTGGTCGGCGCGCGACATCCAGGCCTGGGAGTACCAGCCGCTCGGCCCCTTCATGGCCAAGAACTTCGCGACGTCGATCTCGCCGTGGGTGATCACCCCCGAAGCGCTGGCGCCGTTCCGCATCGCGCAGGCGCCACGCCCGCAGGGCGATCCCTCGCCGCTGCCGTACCTGCTCGACGCGCGCGATCAGGCCACCGGCGCGCTCGACCTCGAGTTCGAGGTGCTGCTGCAGACGCCGTGCCTCACCGCGAAGGGCCTGCCGCCGCACCTGCTGGCGCGCAGCAACGCGCGGCACCTCTACTGGACCGTGGCGCAGCTCGTGACCCACCACGCCAGCAACGGCTGCAACCTGCGCCCGGGCGATCTGCTCGGCTCGGGTACGATCTCGGCGCCGACGCCTGATGGATGCGGCAGCCTGCTCGAGACCACCGAGGGCGGCAAGACGCCGATCCAGCTCGCCTCCGGCAGCACGCGCACGTTCCTCGAGGATGGCGACGAGGTGATCATCCGCGGCCGCGCCCATCGGGACGGCTTCGCCTCGATCGGCCTCGGCGAAGTCCGCGGCACGATCCTCCCGGCGCAGACCGTTTCCCTCGTCGACCATACGTAGGGCAGACCTTCAGGTCTGCCGTCGCCGCCGCCGGCACCGGAAGCCGCCATCCGTGCGAGAATCCGCGGCCATGGCCACCAGATCCCTCGTCCTCGCCGTCGTCGCGTCGTTCGTGGTGCTCGGTCAGGCCGGCGGCCCTGTGTCCGCCGACGACGGCCAGCAGCTGCTCACCATCGACCACTACGTGGGGGTCGTCTCCAAGGTGCCGGCCATCGCCGGCCAACGCGCGCAGATCTACGTGCGCGAGCGGGTCAGCGCCGGCGTCGCGCTGCGCGGCCCGGTGGCGGCCGATCGCGTGGTGCTCTTCGTCCACGGCGCCGGCACGCCCGCGGAGGTGGCCTTCGATCCATCGGTGGGCGACCACAGCTGGATGGCGTATCTCGCCAAGGCCGGCTTCGACGTGTTCTCGATGGACACCACCGGCTACGGCCGCTCGACGCGTCCGGCGCCGATGAACGACCCGTGTAACCTCACCGCGGAGCAGCAGGCGCAGTTCATCCCGGCGCTGATTCCGGCGCCGTGCAAGCCCACCTATCCCGGCCAGCTCACCAGCCTCGGCTCCGACTGGCACGACATCGACGCCGTGGTCGACCACATCCGCGCGCTGCGCCGGGTGGAGAAGGTGAGCCTCGTGTCGTGGTCGCTCGGCGGCCCGCGCGCCGGCGGTTATGCGGCGCAGCATCCCGCCAAGGTGCACAAGCTGGTGCTGTTCGCGCCGGCCTACAATCGCGAGGCGGCGGCGAATCCGCCTGCGCTGCCCAACCCCGGCACCGTGTTCAACACCCAGTCACGCGCCGAGTTCATCGCCAACTGGGATCGCCAGGTGGGCTGCGCCAACCAGTACGACCCGGCGGTGCGCGACGCCATCTGGGCGGAGATGATCGCCTCCGATCCCGTCGGCGCTACGTGGGGCACCGGCGTGCGCCGCGCGCCGTCCACGACATCGTGGGGCTGGAATCAGGCGGCGATCAGCAGCACGAAGATCCCGACGATGATCATCGCCGGCGCGCTCGACAAGCAGGTGACGCCCGACCGCGTGAAGATCGCCTACGACGACCACGGCGCCACCGACAAGGTGCTGGTCGATCTCGCCTGCTCGTCGCACAACGCGATGTGGGAGAAGAACCACCTGCTGATGTTCGCCGCGTCGCTCGAGTGGCTGACCAAGGGCGCGGTGGGCGAGCAGAAGAGCGGAGTGATCAAGCTCGGCTATTGAGAGTAAGACTGGCTGTTTCTACACACCGCCAGACCCGTAATGATTCACGCCGCGCGATCCTCGCGGCTGGTATTACTCACGCGTTGCACGGTTTAGTCGGCACCGAATCAACGAGTTAGCCACTACTCGCGTCTGCGCGTGCATGGCTCGGCCGGCCGTATGCAGGGCCGGCTGCCGCGACGGCCACGCACCCTCCCCCCTGCGCTGGTGTGCCTCGAGGTGCGTGTGATGGTTCGACGTGCGCTGGCTCTGCCGGTGGCGGCAGCACTGGTCGTGATGAGTGGCCCAGCGATGGCGCAGGTGGCCACCTGGCATCTCCACAACGAGGCCTCGACCACCTCGGGATTCAAACAATTGAAGACCGCCGGGCCCGACGTGGCGCAGGCCACGCTGCAGACCGCCGCCCTGCAAGGCGCGGCCACGGGCGAGAAACAGATCGCCCAGTTCGACACCGCGTCCGGTGTGCCCAACACCGCCGGCAAGATCCCGACGGGGGCCACGGCGAGCGCCGTCGTCTGGATGCGGAAGACGGCGAACTTCGGGACGATGTTTCCCCGCGTGAAGGTGCGCCTCAACTCCAGCACGGGCACCCAGCTCTGCACGGCCACGGGCACGACGGCCCTCACGACCACCCTGACGGCCTACACCATCACCTGCCAGACGACGGCCAACCTCACGCTCACCGCGAGTGATCGCCTGTATGTCTGGGCGGGCGTCAATCTCACCGTCGCGTCCAGTGGCGGCGCCTTCCGCGGCGAACTCGGCCTCGAGGGGACGCTCAACGGCACGGCCGACTCCCGCGTGGACATTCCGACGGCACTGCCGGCGCCGTCGATCACGACGCTCACGCCGAACGCTGGTCCGATTGGGACCACGGTGACGATCGCGGGGACCAACTTCCGCGATCAGCCGCTCAGCAGCACGGTCAAGTTCTTCAACAACCGCACGGCCACCGCCACGGCCTGGTCCAACACCAGCATCACCGTGACCGTGCCGGCCAGCTCCGCCACCGGGAGCGTGACCGTGACGGTCGCCGGGACGGCCAGCGCGGGGGCCACGTTCACGGTCGGCAATGTGCCCACCATCACGAACCTCAACCCGTCGTCAGGCTTGCCGGGCATATCAGTGGTGGTGACCGGGACGAACTTCGGCGCGACCAAGGGCTCCAGCACCATCAAGTTCAACGGACTGACGGCGGCGACGACCGCCTGGAGCGCCACCAGCATCACCGCGACGGTGCCGGCGGGCGCCACCTCCGGCAGCGTCGTCGTTACCGTGGGCGGCATCCCCAGCGCCGGCACGCCGTTCACCGTACCGACGCTGAACTCCATCTCTGTGGAGCCCGCGATTCCGACGGTGCCGATCGGCGGCCAGCAGCAGTTCTTCGCATGGGGCCACTATTCCGACAGCGTGACGCGCGACGTGACGGCCGCAGCCACCTGGGCGACGACGGATGGTGCGGTGGCGACCATCGCCTCCCCAGGCGGGTTGGCGATTGTGACGGGCACGTCGGGCACCACCACGCTGAGCGCCACGGTCGGCGCCGTGAGCGGCGCCACGGACCTGACGGCGGCGCCGTCGAGGTTCCGGGTCGTGGGCTCGATGAGCACCCGCCGGGCCTACCATACGGCCACGCGGCTGCCGAACGGCCTGGTGCTCATCGCGGGCGGGAGCAATGCCGGGACGATCCTGAACAGCGCCGAGGTGTACGACCCTGCGACCGGACGGTTCACGCCGACGGGATCGATGCTCATGCGTCGGCACGCGCACACGGCCACGCTCCTGCCCGACGGGAAGGTCCTGATCGCGGGTGGCTCCGCGTACGATCCCGACCAGGTGCATCAAACGGCCGAACTCTACGATCCCGCCACCGGCACCTTCAGCTGGACCGGGTTCATGACGACACCGCGCACCGGGCATACGGCCACGGCCCTGGGCGACGGGCGGGTGCTGCTGGAGTTCGGGTACGACTTCGTGACGTTCATCATCCCGCCTGCGGCCGAGATCTATGACCCGGTCACCCAGGAGTTCACGGCCACGGGCAGCGCGGCGACGCTCCTGCGCGCCGGCCATGGGGCCGCGCGCCTGAACGACGGTCGCGTGCTCACGACCGGCGCGGCCGGGGCGGAGGCGTCGGCGGCCGCGGAGCTGTACGACCCCGTCACCGGCCAGTACGCGCCCGCGCCATCGATGACCACCGCCAGGATCGGTCACACGACCACGCGTCTCGCCGATGGCCGCGTACTGGTGACCAGTTCGTGGTACGAATGTCCTGCGGGCTGCACCGCGGAGGTCTACGATGCCGCGGCTACGGCGGTGACACCCGTGGGGCCGCTGTCGCTGTGGGGCGGCAGCAACACGGCGACGCTGCTCAATGATGGGGCGGTCCTGTTCGCCGGGGGCAACCACGGTGAGCTCTTCGACCCCGCGACGAACACGTTCACCTCGGCGGGCGCCATGGTGGCCGCGCACGGCAACCACACGGCGACCCTGCTGCAGGACGGCAGCGTGCTGCTGGCGGGCGGGGGCGGGGCTGGCAACGCGGCCGAACTCTACATCCCTGAGCCGCTCGCCCCGCTTTCGCTTACCGTCACGCCGGCGATCGTGACCATGCAGCCCGGCGACTCGCGCGGGTTCACCGCCGTGGATCACCTCGGCCACCCGCGGCTGGACGCGGTGTGGTCGGTGAACAACGGCAGCGTGGCGACCGTCGATCCCGCCACCGGAATCGTTACGGCGACGACGACCGGCGCAGTTGCTCTGACCGCCGAGATCGGCGCGGTGTCCGGGGCGGCACAGATCACCATTGCACCGTCTGGCCCACTTCCTGCAGGCACGGTCCGCTGGAGCGTGCCGACCTTGCCTGGGTCCGTCAGCCGCAAGCTCGTGACTACGGCCGGCGGAGCCGGAGGACCGGCCATGGTGTCCGTGTCGGCGTCGTCCAACGAGACCCCTGGTGCAGGGACTCTCTGCCGACGGGCTGCAGCAGTGGCAGGCGTGGATGACCGGCCAAGTGCGTCAAGTTGTGCCGAACCACTCTGGTGGGGTCATCTTGACGGTGAGTGACGGGTGCAGCGGCGCCGCGCCGCTGCAGTTGATCAGCATCGACGGACCCACGGGCGTTTGGGCCTGGCACGCCGTGGCCGGACCGGTGTGCACGCCGGATGAGCCACAGATCGCCGTCCGCCACGACGGCGCCGTGGCCGTGGTCACCCCCGGCAACATCTCGGGCTTCCCGAACCTGATGCTCCTCGACGGCGCCACCGGCGCCCCGATGTCCGTCCCGACGATTCCGACCTCGACGTTCACCAGCGTCAACGGGCAGCTAACGCAGGGCTACTCACGCGTCGGACCGCCGATGATCGACGTCGATGGCACGGTGCATCTGCTTTACGAGCAGCGATTCCTGGCCTATCCGCCGCAGGTCGTCGACACCGCGGTCTGGCTGATGAGTGTCCACCCGAACGGGAGTTCGACGACGACGCAGTTGGCCACGACCACCGCCAACGTGAATCTGTTTCCTGGACGAATCATCCCCGATGGAGCCGGTGGCTTGATAGCCTCCTGGATCGACAGTCCTGTAGTGCCAGCGGGCCAGCCGCCCGCGCAGAGCACGTTCCGAGCCGCGCGTATCCCGGCAGGCGGGGGCGTCGTACCGTTCGACCTGCCGCTGACGCCGCCGTTCGAACTGCTACATCCGGCTAACACCGTCTTGCCGACGAGTCCTGAACTCGTGCTTGGAGAACAAGACCGAGCGTTTGTCTCGTACTCGAATATGGTTGCCGGCTTCCACATTGCTACCGGATCTCCCAGCTTGAGCTACGCCGCGAGTTCAGCCATCACGATGCTTGCAGCGACCGCAGATGGGGGCCTCGTTGCCAAGACGAATCCCGGAAGTGGAATCGACACCGTTCTCAGTTTCCCGGTTGGAGGAGGGGTGCACACCTCGACCCTCGGTGTCGGAGGCATCGAGCACATGGTGAAGGACGTTTGGACCTCAACGTCTATTGGCGCCGGAGCGGGACTACTGAACGGAGAAAACATCGACTGGGCCTCATCCGGTTGGTTTTCGCCAGATCAGGGCGGGACCAAGGCCAGCATCGGGCACTTTGAACTCGTGAATACCAACCGACTCGACCCACATCAGTCACAGATTCGATCAGCCTATGTGTTGGCGAAGGCGAAGCTCGAGCAGGACCCCCTACTGCCCAACCCGACGTGTTCTACTTGGTTCAACAGTGGGCTAGCTGGTGGAACAGCGGCGGATTGGATCCAGCAAACCCTTTTGCAGGTTGAGCGGTTCGCTCACGCCGAGTTCAAAAGGGGAGGTTCGCTCGCTGGTGGTGACGACACATCTGCATTTGCTGGCGGCCTAAACGCCGACAGGTCGCCGGTGGCAGGCATCGACGCCACGGCCGCTATCCATTTCAATCGTAGGGGGGCGTTCTTCCAGAGTGCGAGAAGGGTCGGCCCGTACCCCGGGGGGACCCCGCGCGCCCAGTTGACGGTCGCGCTGCACGAGTTGGCTCATCTCATGCAAGACATCGGTCCGCCCACCTCCGCGGTCCGGGTTCCTGGCTTCTCAAGGGATGGCCAGTCAAACAAGCTCAGCGAAGCCAACACCGCCTTGATTCTGAAGATGTGCAGAACGGCCATTGAGCGCCCCTAGCGCAGTGCCGGGTGCAATGGGATTGCCTATGACTTGGTTCGAAAAGACGGTGCGTTGCGCCTCCCTGATGGGAGCGATGCTGTCAGCGGTCTCGCTGGCACCCCTCTTCCTGGGAGCCCAGACCCGTGAATGGCCAACTACGGGGCCTGCCAGATTTGCCGACTTGACTTACCCGGCTCAGGCATTGGCTCAAGGGCTGTCCGGTGTCGTCGTGATTCGCGTGACGACCGACACAGGCGGGAGAGTCACCGACGCGACCGCGCTGCGTGGCCCGGAACCACTGGCAGCCGCGGCGGTCGATAACGCAAGGACTTGGACACTCTCGCCCGAAAGCTCCGGTGGCGTCGTGGTCTATCGATTCGAGATTGACCCCGGCCGTTGTCTGGATGACAGCCGGAGCTTGTTTCGACTAGTTCAACCAAACCTCGCCGTTGTGACCGCCTGCTCAGGTCCGGACCGTCCCAACCCCACGTGGCCTGACGACGGTGCCGAGTTCGTGACGATGGGTGAACGACCACACTATCCCGCGATCGCTCAAAGCGCTCGGATGGGCGCTATCGTCGTGCTCGAGTTGCATGTTCAGCCCGATGGCCGAATCCAGCCGGAGCCGTTGACAAAGCTTCCGATCTTCACCGACGCGGCTGTTTCTCACGCCCGCCAATGGCGGGTTAGAGCAGGGAAAACTCATCGCACGACCGTTGTCTACGAGTTCCTGCTCGACAACCACGTGTGCGAGCCTGAAACGACCACTGCGTTTCGCGCTGTACTGCCCGGATACTGGCGATTGAGTGGATGCGCGCCGACCATTAACCCTTGAGCCCTGGGTCACTCCGGCGCTTTCACGCAGTTGGCTATCGTCACGGTTGAGATAGCCAGCGTCAAGCAACAATAGTTGCTACAGGGTTGTGGGAGAGCAGTCAGCGCCTTCTCGGTCGCCCCGGCACCACAATCGGGCTGGCCTTCTGTACCTCCGCCCACACGCGCTTACTCACCTTGTCGGCCTCGGCGACGATCGCCGCCTCGTCTACGGTGAGCATCTTGCGGTCGCGCATCACGAAGCGGCCGTCGATCATCACCGACTCGACGTCGGACGGCTGGCCGTTGTGGATCCACGCCGACACGATGCGCACCGCCGGCACGATGTGGATGCGCTGGGTGTCGAGCACCAGGATGTCGGCCTTCTTGCCGACCTCGAGCGAGCCGATCGTCTTCTCCTGACCCACGGCCTTGGCCGAGCCGAGCGTGGCGTCCTCGAGCACGTCCTCGGGCTGCGGGTTCATGCCGGGAATCGCGTCGTCCGCGCGCAGCACGCGCTCCATCAGCATGGCCGTGCGCACCGCCGAGAACATGTCGGTGGTGTTGTTGTCGGTGCCCATGGCGATGGTGCAGCCGGCGGCGCGCAGCTTGGGAATCGGCGGCGCCACGCCGCGGTTGGCGGCCATGCCGGCCTGGTGCGACACGATGGTGCCGCTCTTGCCGAGCAGCGCCAGGTCGGCGTCGTCCACGTAACGGCAGTGTGCGGCGAACAGCCGCGGGCCGAGGAAGCCGTGCTTGGCCAGGAACGCCACCGGGCTCATGCCGTGGTGCTTCTGCATGTAAGCCACTTCGGCGCGGCTCTGCGACAGGTGGATGGTGTAGCCGAGGCCGTGCTTGTCGGCGAACTCGCGCACGGCGCGCAGCAGCTCGGGCGACGAGTTCTCGGCGAGCGCGGCGGCGGGGAACACGGACACGCGTCCGCCCTCCTTGCCGTGCCACGCGCTGTGCAGGTCGGAGATGCGCTTCAGGCCGTCGTCGCGCATCTTGGGCGAGAAGCGCGGCGCTTCGCCGCGGGCCAGGATCTCGGGCGTCATCGGCGAGCCGCCCTCGCGGTCGGTGGCCGACTCGGCGAACACCCAGCGCAGGCCGGTCTTGACCAGTGCGTCGGCGTTGGGGGCGATGTTGCCGACGTTCTCGACCACCGTGGTGCTGCCGGTCTTGATCGCCTCGATGGCGCCCACCACCGCCATCAGCGTGTTCTCTTCGCGCGACAGCAGGCTGCCCGGCTGCACCTTCAGGCGGAAACTGTTGGGGAAGCCGTAGTCCTCGTTGAAGCCGCGGGCGATGGTGGCGTTGAGGTGCGCGTGGCAGTTGATGAAGCCGGGGAACAGCGCCTTGCCGCGGCCGTCGTAGACCTGCGCGCCCGGATATTTTGCCTGCACCTGGTCGGTCGGGCCGATGGCGGCGATCACGCCGTTCTGGACGGCCAGCGCTACGTCGTCTCGCGTACCGTCCACCGTGACGACCGAGGTGTGGGTGAACACTACGGTGCCGCCGCCCGCGGCCGGCTGGGCCTGGGCGCGGCCGTGGTCGAAGAGCAGGGCGGCAGCGCCGGCACCGGCCGTGGCCAGTACCTCGCGCCGGCTGAGCTGAGTGGAGGCGGGGGAGGGCGCGTCGGCGGTCGGCATGCGGCGCACCGTAGCGCGTTGCTCGTCGCTGCGCAAGCGATATCACGGTGCCTGGCACCGTGATATCATCACTGCCGATGAGCACGGGCCGATTCCTGCTCCGCCTGCCGGCGACGCTCCATCGCCGCCTGACGGCCCGCGCCGGCCAGCTCGGCCTTTCCCTGAACGAATTCTGCGTCCGCAAGCTCGGTGGCCCCGAGGCCGTGGGCCTCGCCGACCCGGCCGCGCTGGCGATTCGCGAACAGGCGGAGACGGTGGCCGGCGCCCGCCTGGTCGGCATCGTCGTCCACGGCTCGTGGGCCCGAGGCGAGGCGGGGAAGACGTCCGACGTCGACGTCCTGGTCATCGTCGAGTCGTCGCTGCCGCTCACCCGCGCGCTCTACCGCACCTGGGACGGCGAGGCGCTGACGTGGGGCGGCCGTCCGGTGGACGCGCACTTCCTGCACCTGCCGGCCGAGCCCGAGCGCGCCGGCGGCGTGTGGTGCGAGGCCGCGGTGGACGGCATCGTGCTGCACGACCCCGAGGGCCGCGTCGAACCGGTGCTGCGCCGCATCCGCCGCGCGATTGCCGACCGCCGCCTCGTGCGCAAGCGCACTCACGGCCAGCCGTACTGGACGGCGGCCGCGTAGGACCCGCGATGCAGAACCAGGACCTCGCCGTTGACTACGTCCGCCGCGCCTCGGCGCGCCTGCTCGCCCTCGACGTGCTCTTCGATCAACAGAGCTGGGCCGACGTCGTGCGGGAAGCGCAGGAGATCGTCGAACTGGCGCTGAAGGGCCTGCTGCGCGCCTCCGGGGTGGAGCCGCCGCGCATCCACGACGTGGCCGACGTGCTGCGCGAGGAGGTCGCCCGTTTGCCGGCCGACGTCACACCGCACGTCGCCACGCTGGCCGACGCCTCGCGCGGCCTCCGCCGCGACCGCGAGCTGGCGTTCTACGGCGCGGAGGACCTCACGCCCTCCGACTTCTACCGTCAGACCGACGCGATCAGCGCCCGAGACGCCGCCCGATTCGTGGTGGAATGCGTGCGTCCGCACGTCCTGCGCTGACGCGCCGACGCCACGCGCCGCAAGCGCGCACGTCAAGGAGCCTCGATGTCCGCACCCGCCGGCCGCTTCATCTGGTACGAGCTGATGACCCCCGACCCCGACGCCGTCGCGAGGTTCTATCACGACGTGGTCGGCTGGGCCATCACGCCCTTCCAGCCGCGCCCCGACGGCAAGGACTATCGCATGATCGGCCGCAGCGACGGCAAGCACGCCGGCGGCGTGCTGCGCATCGACGCCGACATGGCGACGCACGGCGCGCGGCCCACCTGGCTGGCGTATCTGCACGTGCTCGATGCCGATGCGTCGGTGGCGGCCATCACCGCCGACGGCGGCAAGGTGCTGTTACCGGCCATGACCATCCCCGGCGCCGGTCGCATCGCGATGGTGGCCGACCCGCAAGGCGTGCCCTTCTACGTGATGACGCCCACGCCGCCCCCTGGTGTGGAGATGCCGGTGAGCGACGTGTTCTCCCCGGACGCACTGCAGCGCACCGGCTGGAACGAGCTGTCGAGCCCCGATCTGGCCGCGGCGAAGACCTTCTACGCCAAGCACTTCAACTTCGCGTTCAACGAGACGATGGACATGGGGCCGATGGGCGACTACTGCTTCATCGACCACGGCGGGGTGCGCCTGGGCGCGATGATGCAGCGGCAGGACGAACGCCAGCCGGCGGCGTGGCTGTTCTACTTCCGCGTGCCGTCGATCGCCGCTGCTAAGCCCGCCATCGAAGCCGGCGGCGGCACGGTGCTGATGGGGCCGCACCAGGTGCCCACGGGCGAGTGGATCGTGATCGCCACCGATCCCGCCGGGGCTGGGTTCGGCTTGGTGGGAAAGGAGTAACCGGACGGCTTTGGCAGCTCTGAAGAGCTGCCCTACGTCCGGGTTCGAAGGCGGCGGGCCTCGGCCCGTTCAGCCAGCCACGCTTCGTGCCGCGCGCGTGTGTCCTGCTCCCAGGCCACTGGATTCATCCCTCAACCGCACGAGATCTCGGCCGCCGACCAGTAGCCGCGCCAGAAGTCGCGAAAGGCGGTGGTGAACGCGTCCAGCCGCCGGCGTAACGGCGAACCCTGGGCGATCGCGGCGGCGGGCTGGGTGTCCGGCGGCATCGACTCTCAGGATACCGCGCCGTCGATCCGCTGCGACGCGTCGACGCGCGTCCACAACAGCGCGCCGATGCCGAGCACTGCGGCCATCGGCACGAACGGCGCGTCGTAGCTGCCGGTGGCGTCCACGATGTAGCCGTAGGCCACCGAGCCCACCAACCCGCCAAGCTGTGCGGTCATGTTCATCAGCCCGATCATCGCGCCGGCTTTCGACCCGCCGATGTCGAGGCACACGCCGAACACGCCCGACTGCTGGAACGTGATAGCCCCGTAGGCGAGCGACAGACAGACCACCGCGACGATCGGATCGGAGGTCACCGCGGTTGCCACCACGAACAGCGCCGCCGCCGCCAAGGCCAGGCTGCCGACGCGCCGCCGTCCCCGCCGACTGCCCAGGCGCTGGGCGAGCCGGTCGCTCACGACGCCGCCGGCCAGGTTGGCGACGATGCCGACGACGAACGGCAGCGTCGAGAGCACCAGGCCGGCTTCGTCGAAGCCGCGGCCGCGCACCAGGAACGTGTGGAACCACGTCTGGAAGAAGTTGTAGACGTAGATGTAGCAGAAGGCGAGGGCGATCACCGCCAGCACCGTCTGCGAGCGAAGGGCCGCCCGCCACGGGAATCCGTGGTGCGTCTCGGCGGCACTCGCGGCCGGCGGCGGACCGCCGCGCATCTCCTCCGGCGTGTCGCGGAACCAGCCGTACCACACCGCGGCCCACACCACGCCGAGCGCGCCGAACACGAAGAACGACATGCGCCAGCCGAAGCGCATCTGGATCGGCAGCACCAGGAGCGGTGCCAGCGCGCCGCCGACCTGGCCGGCCATCAGGTTCACGCCCGACATCGTCGCCCGCTGCCGCGGCGGGAACCACTTGGCCACGACGATCGACGCGTTGGGGAACACGCCCGCTTCGCCGGCGCCGAACAGGAAGCGCGTCAGCAGCAGCGGATAGAAGCTGGTCACGGTGCCGGTCAGCATCGTGAACGCCGACCACCACACCACGATGCGCGTCAGCACGCGGCGCGCGCCGATGCGGTCGCCCATCATGCCGGTGGGCACTTCGAACAGGCAGTAGGCCAGGGTGAAGATGCCGGTCACCCAGCCCCAGCCCACCGGGCCGATGCCCAGCTCCTCCTGCATGCGCGGCCCGGCCACCGAGATGCACACGCGATCCAGATAGGTGATCGCGAACAGCAGGATGAGCAGGCCCACGACGCCGCGGCGGTCGCGGGAGACGTCCGACATGGCGGGCGATTGTGTCACGGGCGCGCGGCGGAATCCGCGCGAGTCGGTCAGTTCGCGGCGATCACCCGGCCGCGACCATCGCGATGGTCTTGTCCACCAGGCGCTGGAAGGCGTCGAGGGTCACTGCGAGGTCGGCCTCGGGCGTGTCCTCCTCCTTGCAGTGCGACAGGCCATTGGACGACATCGCGAACATCATCACCGCCGGCATGATGCGGCCCATCTCCACGGCGTCGTGCAGCGGCCCCGACGGCAGGCGCGGCGCGTGCCCGGTGGCCTCCTGCACCGCCTCGGCGCACAGGTCCACCAGGCGCGGGTCGAAGCGGCACGGGTCGATGCGCCACACGTGACGCCATTCCACGCTGACGCCGTTGGCAGCGGCGGCGCGCGCGGCGGCCTCCTGCGCGTCGGCCAGGGCCTGCCGCAGGATGGATGGCTCCAGCGCGCGCTGATCGAGCGCGATCTCGCACACGCCGGGCACGGCGGTGACGATGGCCGGTTCGACCCGCACGGTGCCGACGGTGCAGACCATCCCCACGGCTGGCGTCGAGTGCCGCCGGGCGATGTCGCGGCAGGCGAGGGCTGTCTCGGCCGCCGCAAGGAACGCGTCGCGGCGCATCGCGATGGGCGTCGAGCCCGAATGCGCCGCCTGGCCGACGAAGCGCAACACGTGGCGCTCCACGCCGTAGGTGCCGATGACGGCGCCGGTCGAACGGCCCATCGACTCCAGCACCGGACCCTGCTCGATGTGCAGCTCGAGGTAGGCGCGCGGCCGGCGGGCGTCGAGGGCGCGACGCGCCTCCGGCATGCGATCGACGTCCACGCCGTGCTCGGCCAGGGCATCGGCGAGGCGCACGCCCTGCCGGTCGCGCAAGTCGCGGACGCTGTCGGGTACGAGCGAGCCGCTGGCCCCCGACGACCCGAGCAGGCTGCGCGAAAAGCGCGCCCCCTCCTCGTCGGCGAAGTCGGCCACCGCCAGCGTGACCGGCGGCGTCGTGCCCTTCAGCCGGCGCAGCGCGTCCACGCCGGCCAGCACGCCGAGCGGGCCGTCGAGCCAGCCGCCGTTGGGCACTGAGTCGAGATGACCGCCGATGATCACCGTCTCGGGGCGTCTACCCGGCAGGGTGATCCAGCGATTGCCGGCGGCGTCCTGGTCGGCGCGGAAGCCGTCGCGGGCCAGCACCTCGTCGAGCCAGGTGCGGGCGTCGCGCCACACCGGCCCCCACGCCACGCGCTGGGCGCCGTCGGCGTCGCTGGTGCGGGCGGCCAGGGCCCGCAGGTCGGCAATCACGTCGCGTGCGCTCACCAGTCCCCCTCGCGGGGACCATCATAACGGCGGCTCACGCAGCACGGGCCCCGCCCAGGGCGGCGTAGAGCGCGTCGCGCAACGCCACGTCGCGCGGGTCGCCACTCAACCGCGTGCCCATCCGGTTGGTGACGTAGGCGTAGCCCACGCCGGCGTCGGGGTCGGCGAAGCCCATCGAGCCGCCGGCCCCCGGCGATCCGTACGACCGCGGCCCGCCGAACGGCAGCGACGGGCTCGGCTTCATGAAGCCCAGGCAGAACTGCACGTTCGCCGCCTTCATGCACTCGTCGTAGAAGCCGCGCGACGGCGGCACCGCCGGCGCAGCGAGCAGGGCCAACGTCTCCGCACGGAGGCCGAGTTCGCCGGTGGCGAAGGCGCTGTAGGCCCGCGCGATGGCTCGCGCGGTGCCCACGGCGCCGCCCGACGGCACCTCCAGGCGGCGCGCGTAGATGCGCGCCGCGTCGTGCGGCAGCTCGGAGCCGCGCAGCGCCCGCACGATCGGCGAGCGTGGGTTCAGCGTATCGAGGGCCAGGCGCAGGGGGAAGCCGCGCAGCAGCTCGACCAACGAGGGACGGCTCATCGTGGCCAGCTGCGACTCCGGCACGGTGTCGGGCAAATCGATGTACACATCCAGGCCGAGCGGCGTCGCGATCTCGTCCTGGAAGAATCGCCCGAGGCTGCGATGCCGCGGATCGATGCGGCGCAGCAGCTCGCTCTCGTAGAAGCCCAGCGTGATGCCGTGATACGCCTGCCGCGTGCCCGGCGCCCACGCCGGCCGCTGGCGCGCCAGCACCGTGGCCAGCCGATCGAGGTCGGCCACCAGGGCCCGATCCGGCCGCACGTCGAGGATGTGCAGCCCGGCCTGATGCGCCAGCAGTTGCCGCACCGTGATCGCGGCCTTGCCCTGCTGCGCGAACTCCGGCCAGTAGGCGGCGACGCGCTCCTCGTAGTCGAGCCAGCCGCGCGAGTGCGCCAGCGCCAGCGTCATCGCCGCCAGGCCCTTGGTGGCCGAGTAGACGACCACCTTGGTGTCGGCCTCCCACGGCTCACCGGTCGCCGCGTTGCGGCATCCGCCCCAGAGATCCACCACGGGCGCTCCGGCGGCGAACGCGGCGCATGCCCCGCCCAGTTCGCGGCGCCGGGCGAAGTTCTCCTCGAATGCCGCTCGTACCGCCTCGAGCCCCGGCCGCACCAACCCGTGCACGGCCGGCAGGAGTGTCGCCATGCGCGCCTCCGCCGCAGGATCAGGCAAGCCTCGTGCCTCCACGATCGCCACTGGTCGCGGGCGATTCGTGGTCGCGATCGGCGTCCGCCGGGGGATTCGCCGCTCCGAGAGGGAGTTCCCGCGGAAGCCGCGTGCTACCATCCGCCTCCCGCAAACGTGCTCGACCCCCAGGAGGCGTGATGTCGGACTTCGAGACGATCAAGGCGGCCTACGCGGCCTTCGCCAGGAACGACCCGTCGGTGCTGTTCGGCGCGATGGATCCGGGCATCCGCTGGAACGAGGCGGAAGGCAATCCGCTGGCCGACCGCAATCCCTACATCGGCCCGCAGGCGATTGGCGAGGGCGTGTTCGGCCGGCTGCTCGCCGCCATCGACAACTTCACCGCGGTGCCGGATCGCTATGTGGACGGCGGCGACCACGTGATCGTGCTCGGCCGCTACGGCGGCACCGTGAAGCACAGCGGCGCGGCCATCGACGCGCAGTTCTGCCACGTGTATCGCTTCCAGGACGGCAAAGTCGTCACCTTCCAGCAGTACACCGACTCCGCGCAGTGGGCGCGGCTGATGCAGTAGGCCGCGAGGCCTTCGAGAACCGGCTGGAGGACGCGATGACGTCGCACCCTGTCGAGGCGTTGACCGTGCTGGGCGATGGCGCCGCTGCCGCCATCGGACGACACATGGACCGCGCGTTCCGCGCGTTCGTCCGCGGCGCGCCGCACGTCGCCGACGCGCGGACACTGCGTCTCGTCACCGGGGAGCCGCACCCCTTCGGGAACTTCGCCCTCGTCGCGGCGCCCGCGGACGTGGAGACGACCCGTGCGCTCGTCGAACCGCTCGTCGCCGGCGCGACTCCTGCGGCGGTGATCTTCCCCGACCTGGACGTGCCGGCCGAGGTCGATGCCTGGCTGGCGGGGCAGGGATTCATGCCGCCGGCGGCGATGCCCGCCATGGGCGTCGACATCGCCCGCCTGGCGCCGACGTCGCTGCCCCCGGGGTACGAGCTCGTGCGTATCGGCGCTGCCGACGGCGACGAGTGGACGCGGCAGTTCGCCGCCGGCTACGAGCTGCCGCTCGGCGTCGCGGAATGCTTCTCGCCGGCTGCGGTCGGCGCCGACACGTCGCCGGACGCGTCCGCGCAGTTCTTCGCCATCCGTCGGCACGGCGCGATCGTCGCGACGTCGGCGATGTTCTTCGCCGACGGGCTGGCTGGCATCTATTGCGTCTCGACGGTGCCCGAGGAACGCCGCAAAGGGTTGGGCGCGCACGCCACCGCCGAGCCGCTGCGTCACGCGGCCGCTCTGGGCTACCGCGTCGGCGTCCTGCAGTCGTCGGCGGCGGGTCACGGCGTCTACCGGAACCTGGGATTCGACGACTTCGGCGGCGTGCCGCTGTATGTCCGGATTCCCGCATGATCGGCCGAAGACCGCGGCGACCGCCGTACACGGTGCGCCCTCTCCGGGACGTCTGGAGTGGCTGAACGGTCACTGACGGCGGCGTTCTACATCCGCATCGCCGACACGGGATCGACCTGGGCCGCCCGTCGCGCCGGCAGCCAGCTCGCCGCCAGCACGGCGACGACGAGCACCCCCGCTGTCGCCGCCAACGTGAGCGGATCCTGCGGGGCGATGCCGAAGAGCAGCGACTCGGCCAGCCGGCTGATGGCCGCGACGCCGACGGCGCCGACCACGGCGCCCAGGGCCGCCAGCGCCAGAGATTCCACGACGACCAGCCGCGCGACGGCGCCGGCCGAGGCGCCGATGGCGATGCGCACCGCGATCTCGCGGCGCCGCTGCGCCACCGTGTAGGCGAGCAGGGCGTAGACGCCGGTGACCGCGGTGGCCAGGCCGGCCGCCGCGAACAGCGCCACCAGCAGCAGCGCGAAGCGATCCTGCTGCACGGTGTCGGCCAGCAGCCGCTCCATGGTGGTGACCGAATGCACCGGCTGTTCCGGGTCCACGCCGAGTGCCTGTCGGCGTGCCGCGGGGGCCAGCGCGGCCGGGTCCATGGTGGTGCGCACGGCGACGTTCATCACCAGATACGGATTCTGCGCGTGCGGGATGAAGATCTCCGGCGCGGGATCGCGCCGCGGCCCGTAGTTACGGGCGTCGCGGACCACGCCGACCACCCGCCGGGGCGATGGCCCGGCCTGGTAGTCGAGCATCAGCATGCGGCCCACCGGGTCGGCGCCGTTCCACGCCCGCCGCGCCAGGCTCTCGTTGACGACCACCACCGGCAACGCACCGGCGTCGTCCTGTGCCGAGAACTCGCGGCCCGACGCGAGCGGCAGGCCCAGGGTGGCGAAATAGCCGGGCGTCGCCATGCGCACGTTGGCCACCGGCACGGCGGTGCCTTCGGGACGGTCGCCCTCCACCCAGTACGGGCGATAGAAGTCCTGGCCGATGGTGCTCATCGGCAGGAAGGTGACCGCGGCCACCGAAGCCACGCCGGGCAACTCGCGGATCGCGTCGAACACCCGGCCGTAGTAGTCCACCACCGCCCGACCGCGGTAGCGGGTGACGTCGGGCGCGATACGCAGCACCAGCAGGTTCTCGACGCCGAAGCCGGGGTTCACCTGCTGCAGCCGGGCGAAGCTGCGCGCCAGCAGGCCGGCGCCGACCAGCAGGACGACGGTGGCGCCGATCTCGGCGACGACCAGCGCCCGCCGCGTGCGGCTGGCGCGGCGGCCCGTCACCGGCGCGCCGTCCTTCAGCACCGGAGCGATGGTCGCGGCCCGGCCCCGCAGCCCCGGCAAAAGGACGCCGAGCACTGTGATCGCCACCGCGGTGACCACGGCGAACCCGACGGCGCGCGCATCGAGCGCCACCTCATGGAGGCGAGGGATCGTGGCCGGCGCGAACGCCACGGCCGCGCCCAGCGCCCATGCCGTGAGCGTCACGGCCACGGCGACGGTCAGCGACGCGCACACCACGGTGTCGATCGCGTGTTCACGAACGATTCGGGATCGACTGGCGCCGAGGGCGAGACGAATCGCCGCTTCTCGCGCCCGCGCCACGCGCCGGGCGATGGTCAGGCTGGCGACGTTGGCGCAGACGAGCAGCAGCAGCGCGACCACCGCGCCGAACACCAGCCACAGCCCGGTACGACTCGTCCGGGCCAGTTCGTCCTGGAGTGGCACCAGCTCGACGGTCCAGTCGGCGTTGGTGCGTGGGTGATCGGCGGCCGCGCGCGCGGCGACCACGGCCATGTGCTGCGCCGCCGCTTCGCGGGACAGTCCGGCCTTCAGCCGACCGACCGCGCGCAGGAATCGGAAGTCGCGCGGCGGGCCGTCGGGGAAGCGCGGCCCGCGGTAGGCCTCGCGGATGTCCCAGGGCGTCCAGAAGGCCGCCTCGGCGTCGGGCACCGCGAAGTCCGGCGGCATCACCCCGAGCACCCGCCAGTTGCGGCCCTCGACGTGCAGGGTGCGGCCGACCACCGTCGGATCGGCGCCGAGGCTCTGCCACAACCGATGGCTCAGCACCAGCACCGGCTCGACACCGCCCGATCGGCCCGACGCGATCGACGGCCGGCCGACGTACTCCTCACTGGCGAACGTGCGCCCGACGAGCGGGGCGCGGCCGAACACCTCGAAGAAGCCGCGCGTCACCTGCACGCCGGTCACCGGCGCGCTGCCGTCCTGCCCGCGCAGCGTCGCCGCCGCGGTCCACCACGACGTGATCGCCGCGAACGCCTCGGTGCCGGCCGTCCAGTCGTCCACGCTGCCCGGCGAGGGGCCTTCGCGCAGCCGCTTCTGCGCCACGTTCGACTCCCACACCATTACCAGGCGGTCGGGGTCGTCGTAGGGCAGCGGCTTCAGCAGCGCCGCGTCGAGCAGCGCGAAGATGGTGGTGGCGGCGGCCAGGCCGACGCCGAGGAGCAGCGACACGGTGAGCGTGAAGCCGGGCGCGCGCACCAGCGACTGCAGCGCCCGGCGCACGTCGTGTCCGGTGCCGACGACGAGATCCCACCAGAGAGCGACGTGGGTGGAGAGGGCGGCCGCCCGGCCGCGTTCCCGCGCGTCGGCGAGCAGGCGTCCGGCGTCGGCGGCCATCTCGTGCCGTTCCTGCGCGCTGCGGAGGCCGAGGCGTCCGAGCAGCCGATCGTAGCCGTGGCGAAGCGTCATGCGCGGCTCGCCTTGAGGGCCCGGCTCGCCCGCGCGTGCACGACGATCGCTTCCAGCCGGCGCACTTCGGCGGCCAGCACGCGGGCGCCGAGCGGCGTGAGCGCGAAGTAGCGGCGGCGCTCGTCGTCGTCGCTCGGCCGCTTGTCCGATTCGGCGATCCAGTCGAGCGCCTCGAGCTCGCGCAGCGTGCCGTAGAGCGCGGCCGGCCAGAGGCGCACCTGGCCATCCGACCGCGCCGCCACCTCCTGCATCACCGCGTAGCCGTGCCGCGGCCCGTCGGCGAGCGCCAGCAGAACGTGCAGGGCCTTGGGCTTGAGCGGCAGCAGGTGGTCGAGCGGTCTGGGCCGGTCGGGCATGACGGAGCGCAACTGTATATCGTTCGATATACAAACGCAACCGTAGCGAGACAGCGGGCCCACGGTGAGGGACCGGTCCCCGGGGAACGGGAAGGTCCCCGGGCGACGTGCTGCGGTAGGATTCCCGCACTCGGCCATCAGTGGCCGACTGCGACCGAGGAGTTGCCGTGAGCCATCGCGATCGTTCCGAGCCGCTCGACCCGTCCTCGCCTGGTGCCGAGGCGACGGCGCCGACGCGGCGCCAGTTCACGGCCGCCGTGGCGGCCGGGAGTGCCGGCGTGGCGCTGTCGGGACTGCTCGGCGAGACTGCCGCGGCTCAATCCGCCGCGGCGACGCCGGAGCTGTGCCGGATGAGCGCCGTCGAACTGGCCGGGCGGCTGGCCCGCAAGGACGTCTCGGCGCGCGAGGTGATGGCGGCGCACCTCGCGCAGATTGCGCGCGTCAACCCCAAGGTGAACGCGATCGTCACGCTGGTGGCCGACCAGGCGACGGCGGCGGCCGCCAAGGCCGATGACGCGATGGCTCGCGGCGGCCCGGTGGGCGTGCTCCACGGCCTGCCGGTGGCCCACAAGGATCTCGTGGACACCGCCGGCATCCGGACCACGCGCGGCTCGCGGTTCTTCCAGGACCACGTGCCAACCCGCGACGCGATGATCGTCGCCAGGATCAAGGCCGCCGGTGCGCTCACCCTCGGCAAGACCAACACGCCCGAGTTCGGCGCCGGCTCGCACACCTTCAACGAGGTGTTCGGGGCCACCCGCAATCCCTACGACGTGACCCGCACCTGCGGCGGCAGCAGCGGCGGCGCCGCCGTGGCCACCGCCTGCCGGATGCTGCCGATCGCCGATGGCAGCGACACCGGCGGCTCGCTGCGCAATCCCCCGGCGTTTTGCAACGTGGTCGGCCTTCGGCCATCGCCCGGCCGCATCGCCAACGAGGGCGGCGGCTGGTCGCCGCTGTCGGTGTCGGGCCCGATCGCGCGCACGGTGGCCGACGTGGCCCTGTTCCTCAGCGCCATCGCCGGGCCCAGTGCCGGCAGCCAGTCGATCAACGAGGACCCGGCGCTGTTCCGCCGGCCGCTCGGCCGCGACTTCAAGGGCGTGCGCGTCGCCTGGTATCGCGGCTTGGGCGGCATTCCGTTCCAGCCCGAGATCACGCGGGTGGTCGCGGCCACCCGCACGGTGTTCGAGGCGATGGGCTGCGTGGTGGAAGACGCCGAGCCCGACTTCTCCGGTGTAGCCGAGGCGTTTCCCGTGCTCCGCTACGTGGCCAACCACGCGCAGTACTCGGCGCTCATCAAGCAGCGCCCCGAGTGGGTGAAGGACACGATCAAGTACGAGGTGGCGGAGGCCGAGAAGATGACCGGCGCCGACGTCAGCCGGGCCCTGGCGCGGCAGTCGCGCCTCTACGTCGAGAGCCGCCAGTTCTTCGAGAAGTACGAGTACTTCATCCTGCCGGTCACCCAGGTGGAGCCGTTCCCCATCTCCACGCCGTATCCCACCGAGGTGAACGGCACCGCGATGCCGTCCTACATCGACTGGATGCGCTCGTGCTGGTACATCACGATGATGGCCAACCCGGCGATCTCGGTGCCCGGCGGCTTCACCGCCGCGGGCCTGCCGGTGGGCCTGCAGATCGTCGGCCGGCACCGCGACGAGTGGAGCGTGCTGCAGTTGGCGCACGCCTTCGAGCAGGCCACCAAGCACGGGACGCGCGAGCCGGCGCTGCTGTTGTAGCCCGGCTCGCGCCACGTGCCGTCCTACATCTCGAAGCGCCATACGAACCGGTCGGTGCCGCCATCGAGGCCCGGCGCTTCCGTGACGACTTCGATGCGGCCGGGCGCGTAGCCGGGCGAGTAGGGCGTGCCCTGGTACGGCCGGAAGCTCAGCTCGCCGGCATTCAGTGAGTACATCCCGACCACGTTCTTCACGCCGACGACGTCGGCGCGGTTCGGCTGGCGCAGCCGCGTCTCGTACTCGTGCAGGTACGTGCCGTCGTCGTTGAGGATGATCTGGCCGCGCACCGCCACCATCTCCATGCGCACGCCCGGCGTCGGCGAGAAGGAGTCGAACGTGCCCGGCACGGGCGCGCCGTTGACGCTGACCAGGCGGTAGGTGCCGACGCCGGTGATGTTCTGCGGGCCGCCCGACGGCGGGGGCGTGGTGGTGGGCGGCGGGCCGCTCACGGGGCCGGGGGCGACATCGGCCGACGCGGCGGGCACCGCCGACGGCGAGGTGGGGCTGCCGGAACACGCCGCGGCGATGGCGGCAGTGGTGAGGGTGAGGGCGGCGCGAAGGACACGGGACGGGAAGCGGTTCGACATGGCGGATACGGCTCCTGACGGATGCGCCGGCGCCGGACAGTCGGCGCCGCGGTCCGGCACCGGAGTGACGGACACCCCCACAGGCGCAGCAGCGGCCGCGAAATGATCATCGCGGCGTCGTGAGCGTTCCCGGCTCGGGATTGCGCCTGAAGGGACGGACCCCTTCCAGGAGCGCTCAGCCATGTGCCGTCTACGTCGTGTCGTCCTCTCCGCTGTCCTCGCTGTCGCCGCGCCGGCCGCCGCGGCGGCTCAACCCTCGCTGGCCGTGGCCACCGTGGCGGTGCCGCCGGGCAGTGCCGTCGCCGTCACGGTAGGCGGTGTGCCCGGCCGTCACTTCGCGGTCATCGGCAGCGCCACCAATGCCGGGTTCGCGCACGCCGGCGTGCCGCTGGCGGTCGGCAGCGACGTCGCCATCCTGGCGGTGGGGGTGCTCGACGGCACCGGCGTCGCCCAGGTGTCCGTCACCCCGCCCTTCGTCGGCACCACGCTCGACCGCTACTACCTCCAGGCCGTCACGTCGCCCAGTGCCGCGTTCGCGCCGCTCGAGGCATCGACCGGACGGGTGGTGCGCAACCGCGACTCGGCCACCGGCATCCTCGACGTTCACAGCGCGCGCGCCTACACGGCGCCGCCGACGGCCGACCAGCAGTTCCTCACGCCGACGGTGACCGTCAGCGTCGCCGCCGGGCAGCGCCTGCACGTGACCGCCAGCCGTGCCTTCGGATCGACGGTGGCGAGTGGCGGGATCGGCTTGACCCTGCACGTCTGCGTCCGTGCCGCCACGCCCGGCAGCCCGTTCACGCTGGACAACCCGCAGGGGATCAACGGCATCCGCGTCGCCAGCGGCACCCGCGCGCTGCAGACGCTCACCCACGTGTTCGATGCGCTGCCGCCCGGAACCTACCAGGCCGGCATGTGCGGCACCACATCCAACCCCACGTCGTGGAACGACAACGGCTTCGGCGATGTGACCGCCTTCGTGTTCCAGTGACGCGCGCTCAGGGCCGGGCGGTATCGAGGGCGCGGGCTTCGCGGGCGAACTGCTCGGTGAAGCCCTGGGTTCCTTCCAGCGCCCGCCACGCCGCGCGCGCTTTCGACCGCCACTCGTCGGCCTCGCGCCGGCGGCCGATCGCGCCGTGCACCTCGGCGAGCGTGGCGTACGCCCGGGGCAGCGCGTAGCGCCGGCCCAGCACCGCCGGGTCGGCGTGACGGGCCACCACGTCCTGGGCCATGTCGTGCGCCCGCTCGGCCAGGGCCAGGGCGCGTACGGCCCGCCCGGCCCGTGCGTGCAGCAGCGCCGACTCGGTGACCGCGACGGCCAGCACCGACGCCGCCGACGTGTTGGTCGCGGCGATCGGCTCGGCCATGGCGATGGCCCGAGCGTAGGCCTCGAGCGCCGCATCGGCGCGGCGGCGGTCGCGATGCGTGTGGCCGATCTGCAGCAGCACGAAGACCGCGTTGGCGGTCAGCGCGGGGTCGGGCTCGACCGCGGTCAGCGCCGTCGTGACGGCCAGCGACCGTTCCAGCCGCGCCAGCCGCTCCACGTCCCGGTCGAGCGGCGTGACGACACCGACGCGCATCAGGGCGATGGCGTAGTCGGCGGCGGCGCGGCGGTCGGCGGGGTCGGCCTCGTGCAGCTCTCGCCCAAGCGCGGCCATCCGCGCGTACGCCTGCTCGGCGCCGCCGAGGTCGCCGAGGTTGGCGGTGCCCGCGAAGCCTTTCACGTCGCCGATGTGGCTGTAGCCGAGCATCAGGCTGCGCCGGTAGTTGACGTGCCGCGGGTCGGCCGCGAGCAGCCGCTCGCCGATGTCCACGGCGCGTTCGTGATGGGCGAGGGCCTCCGGCAGGTCGCCGAGCCGCCCCAGGGCCATGCCGACCGCCGACTCGGCGTCGGCCAGCGCCACCGATCGCGACGGATCGGGCCCTGCGGCAGCCAACGCGGCCAGGAGGTCGCGGGCCTCGCGCGCGGCGGCGAGTGACCCGGGGTAGTCCAGGGCCTCGCGGCGCCACCGTGCCGCCTCCAGGAGCGCCTCGGCGTAGAGCTGACGTACGGCCTGGTCGCCGGGATACTGCGCGAGCAGCGCCTTGCCGACCGCCAGGGTCTGCGCGAAGGCGGCCAGCCCCTGATCGGCGCCGCGCCCGCGCGCTTCCGCCGTGGCGATGCGCCGCCACAGACCGAGCCGCTCGACGGCGCGCTCCCGTTCGCCGCCGCTCGACGCCGGCAGGGCGTCGAGCATCGCCAGGGCCTTGCGGTAGCTGCTCAGGGCATCGCCGACGGCGCCCAGGTTGGCGCCCTGTTCGTCGTCGCCCTGGATGTCGCCGAGCCGGCGGTAGCCCTCCGCCAGCTCCTGGCGCAAGGCGTCGTCGCGGCCCACCGCCGCGGCCAGCACGTCGAGGTACTGCACCGCGGTCTCGACGATCGTCCGCCGCGCCGCCGTGGCGCCGGGCAGCGCGCGCAGCGAGTCGTGCACGTCGAACAGGAAGGCGCGGGCCAGCGCCCGCCCCTGCAGCTCACGGGCGCGGGTCTCCTGCGCCTGCTGCCACACCAGCACGCCGCCCACGGCGAGGGCCGCGACGACGGCGGCCGCGGCGGCCAGCACCCCGCGCCGGCGCCGCGCGAACTTGCGCGCCCGGTAGACCAGCGTGGCCGGTCGGGCCCGCACCGGCAGGCTGTCGAGGTGCCGGCCAATGTCGTCGGCGAGCGCCGCGGCGGTGGGGTAGCGGCGGTCCGGCTCCTTCGCCAGGGCCATGCCCACGATGCGGTCGAGATCCCCGGCCAGCAGCCGCGACAAGCGCGGGTCGGCGCGCACGATGGCGCTCGGCGGCACGACGTCGGTGCGGCAGATGGCCTCCTCGATCGCCGCCGGCGTGCGGGCCGAGATCCGGTGCGCGCGTTCGCCGGTGAGCAGCTCGTACAACACGGTCCCGAGCGAGTAGACGTCGGTGGCCGTCGTGATCGGCTGGCCGAGCACCTGCTCGGGGCTGCCGTACTCCGGCGTCAGCGCCCGCGCCTCCGTGACCGTGCCGGCCGCGTCGGCCCGCTCGTCGAGCAGCTTGGCGATGCCGAAATCGAGCAGTTTCGGGGCGCCGTCGGCCGGCAGCAGGACGTTGCTCGGCTTGAGGTCGCGGTGCACGACCAGGTTCTGGTGGGCGTGCTGGACGGCGCGACAGACCGTCTGGAAGATGCGCAGGCGCTGCCGGACATCCAACCCGCGGGCGCGGCAGGCCTCGGTGATCGGCGGCCCGTCGATGAACTCCATCACGAAATACGGCCGGCCGTCGGCGGTCGTGCCGCCGTCGTAGAGCCGGGCGATGTTGGGGTGGTCGAGGCTGGCCAGGAT
>CAYUAX010000015.1:0-9054 GCA_964442845.1 uncultured Bifidobacteriaceae bacterium
GGCTGGGACGCTGGTTCGCGCACTGCCGGGGGACGCGATGATTCGAGTGGAGCACCTGCGCAAGCAGTACGGCGAGTTCACGGCCGTGGACGGCGTGTCGCTCGACGTTCAGCCCGGGCAGATCCACGGCTTTCTCGGGCCCAACGGCGCCGGCAAGACCACGACCATCCGGATGATCGCCGGTCTGCTCAAGCCGACGAGCGGCCGCATCGAGGTGGACGGGCACGACCTGGCGGCCGCGCCCGAAGCGGCGAAAGCCGCCCTGGGCTTCATCCCCGACCGGCCCTTCATCTACGAGAAGCTGACCGCCGGCGAGTTCCTGCGCTTCCACGGCGGGCTCTACGGCATGGCGCCCGCCGCCGTCGACGCCCGCATCGGCGAGATGCTCGACCTGTTCGAGCTGGGCCGCTGGCAGCACGAACTGGTCGAGAGCTTCTCGCACGGCATGAAACAGCGCCTGGTGATGAGCGCGGCGTTCCTGCATCGGCCCAAGGCCGTGCTCGTCGACGAGCCGATGGTCGGCCTCGACCCGCGCGGCGCGCGGCTCATCAAGGACGTGTTCCGGCGGATGAGCGAGCGCGGCGTCGCCATCCTGATGAGCACGCACACGCTCGAGGTCGCCGAGGAGATGTGCGACCGCATCAGCATCATCCTCAAGGGCCGCATCATCGCGCACGGCACGGTGAACGAGGTGCGCGCCGTGGCTGGCGGCGCCGACGAGGAGCTGACGGCGGTGTTTCTCAAGCTCACTGGCGGCTCCGGCCTCCAGGAGATCGACGAGCTGGTGTGATGACCACCGACGCCCTCACCGCGCCGCGGCCGCCCCGGGTGCCGCTGGCCGCCTCGGCGCTGCGGGCCTTTCCCTTCCTGCTGCTGCCGTCGCTCTGGGCGGCGCGCAACCGCGCCCGCCAGCGCGAGCGCGGCGACTTGCTGCGCGGCGTGGTCTTCGGCGGCATCGGCCTCGGCGTCATCGCGGCCCTGGTGGCCGGGGCGTTCTGGGTGACGTATCAGGCCGGGCAGTACGCCGAGCTGGGCGACTACCTGATCCGCATCGGCCTGTCGTGGCTGTTCCTCACGTTCCTGTCGTTCCTGGCGTTCAGCGGCGTGGTCTCGGCGCTGGCGACGTTCTTCCTGAGCGACGACCTGCGTCTGGTGATGACCGCGCCGGTGACGGCGCGCCGGGTGTTCATGGCCCGCTTCGCCCGCACGCTCGCGCAGGCGGCCTGGATGGTGGTGGTGTTCCTGGTGCCGGTGCTGACCGGCGTCGGGCTCGCCCGCTGCGCACCGGCGTCGTTCGTGGCGGTGGTGCTGCTCACGGTGGCGCCGTTCGTGGTGATTCCGGTCGGGCTCGGCACGGCGGTGACACTGCTGCTGGTGAACGTGTTTCCGGCCCGCCGCGCCCGCGACATCCTGATGCTCATGGGGCTGGTCTTCGCCACCAGCCTGGTGATCCTGCTGCGCGTCGTGCAGCCCGAGCGGCTGCTGCGCGTCGAGTCGCTGCCGGTGCTCACCGATTTCTTCGCCACGCTGCAGTCGCCGGTGACACCGCTCCTGCCGTCGTTCTGGGCCGGGGAGGCGATCTTCGCCGGGTTGCAGGGGCAGGCCGACTGGCTGCACCTGGCGGCGCTGTGGACCACGGCCGGCGCGCTGGTGATCGGACTCGCCGGCGCCTTCGCCCGCTGGCACTTCCCGGGCTACAGCAAGTCGCAGGAGGCTCGCAAGGCGCGCTTCGCGCAGTGGCGCGGGCTCGATGTCGTGGCCGGCTGGCTGCCGCTGTCGGCGGTGCGCCGCCAGCTGCTGGTCAAGGACTTGAAGGTGTTCCTGCGCGACGTCAGCCAGTGGTCGCAGCTGCTCCTGCTGGTGGCGCTGGTCCTGGTGTATCTCTACAACTTCCGTGTGCTGGACCTCGACCGCGTGCCCGGCATGAGCGGCGTGATCAAGAACGCCTACGCCTTCCTCAACATGGGCATGGCCGGGTTCGTCATGGCCACCGTCACCGTGCGGTTCGTGTTCCCGGCGGTGTCGGCCGAGGGCGCGGCATTCTGGATCATCCGCACCGCGCCGATCTCGCTGGCCGACTTCCTGTGGTCGAAGTTCTGGACCGGACTGGTCCCGGTGTTGGCCCTCACCGAGTGCCTGGTCGTGGTCGGCAACCATTTCCTCAACACCGATCCGTTCCTGAAGCAGATCACCGCCGGCGCGGTCGCGTTCATGGCGTTCGCGCTCGTCGGCCTGGCCGCCGGTCTCGGCGCCCGCTACCCGCGCTTCGCCGCCGACAACCCGGCGCAGGTGGCGGGGTCGTACGGCGGCGTGGCGTTCATGGTCGCCGCCGTGCTCTACGTGCTGGCGATGATCGCGCTCCTCAGCTGGCCGTCGTCGGTCTACCTGTGGGCCCAGGCTCGCCGCCGGCCGATCAGCGACGCCCAGATGTGGCTCATGGCAGCCGCCTTCGCCGCCGCCGCGATCCTCAGCCTCGCGATCTGGCTGCTCGGCATGCGCAGCGGCGTCAAAGCGCTGCGGCAGATGGATCGCACGCCCGCCTGACCTGCACGGGATCGCTCACGACTGCACCCGGGAGGACTCCTGGGTCACGTGGGACCTTTGTCTGGCTGCGCATCGACTTGTGCGGCGCGATCGCTCCGCTGACCTGGCCGGTAATAGCCAGATATATCAATAAGTTGTCGCGGTTATCCCATTCTCGGCAGCCGGGCATCGGGATTGCTATGTGACTGGGCCGTGGCGCTGCAGGTGTGGGCGCCACGCGCAGCATCCGACGCCCATGCGGGGCGCCGGCCCAGACCCCCCGGGGAGTCACATGTCCCGCGTGAAGCAGTTCGCGCTCGTCGCCGTCGTGGCCGTCGTCGTCGCCCTCGGCCCGTCGGCGATTCCCCTGGGCGGCCAGGCCGCCACGGCGCCGATCCTGGTCGTGCTGAACAACACGACGCAGGCGCCGTTTGGCAACTACCTCCCCGAGATCCTGCGCGCCGAGGGCATCAACAGCTTCGACACGGCGCAGCTGTCGGCCGTGACCGCCGGGAACATCGCGCCCTACCGCCTCATCGTCCTCGCCGAGACCGCGCTCACCGCGACGCAGGCCGGCGTGTTCAGCACCTACGTGACCAACGGCGGCCGCCTGATCGCCATGCGTCCCGACAGCGATCTCTACGCGACGCTGGGCATCGCCGGCACGGCCGGCACCTCGACCAACCGGCCGACCAGCGGCTTCCTGTCGGCCACCATCAGCCAGACGGGCCCGGGCGCCGGCCTGCCGTCGATGTCGCTGCCGTTTCGCGGCGCCGCCACGCACTACACGCTCAGCACCGCGACGCCCGTTGCGACGATGAGCGGCGGCGCCGCCGGTGGATTCCCGGCCGTCGTCCAATCGGGGCGCACCGTGGCCTGGGCGTTCGACCTCGCCCGCAGCGTCGCCTACGTCCGCCAGGGCGACCCGCTCGACGTCAACCAGGACCGCGACGGCCAGCCGGTCTATCGCACCAACGACATCTTCTACGAGCGCATCGACCTGAACCGCGTCAACACGCCGCACGCCGACGTCCACATGCGGTTCTTCGCGCGCATGATCGAGACGCTGCTCGCCGACAGCACGCCGCTGCCGCGCCTGTGGTACTTCCCCGGCGTCACCCGCACCATGGTGATCCCGACCGGCGACAGCCACACCAGCACGCTGGCGCCGTACACGGCGCTCCTCAACTCGGCGCAGAGCTACGGCGCGCGGATGAGCATCTACCTGTCGCGCTGGACGTCGGTGCCGTCGAATACCGTCAACGGCTGGCGCACCGCCGGCCACGAGGTGGGCCTGCACCCGTACTTTGCTCCCGACAACCTCGAGAACGACATGCCCGGCGGCTACACCGTGGCCGTCAACTGGTGGAACAGCATCTACGGCTTCCCTTTCAGCCCGACCGAGCGCCACCACCGCCTGGAGTGGACCGGCTGGGCCGACCCGGCGGCGACCATGCAGAGCCGCGGCATCCGCATGGACACCTCGTACTACGCCTGGGGACCGGCGCTGAACAACCCCACGCAGCAATCGCAGGCCCACGGCTACATCAACGGCAGCGGCCAGCCGATGCGCTTCATCAACGAATCGGGGTCGGTCTACCCGGTCTATCAGCAAGTGACGGCGCTCACCGACGAGCAGCTCATCACCGGGTCGTACGCCGAAGGCCTCACCGTGCCCCAGGCCTTGGCCGTGTCGCGCCAGCTGATCGACGAGAGCCAGGCCGGCTCGTATGCGGCGATCATGACCCAGTTCCACGTCGACTATTACCTCTACAGCGAAGTCGGCCCGTGGGTGGACGGCACCATGGCCTACGCCCAGAGCCTGTCGATCCCGATGTGGACCACGCAGCGCTGGCTGCAGTTCGTCGAGGCCCGCCACGGCACCGGAGTGACCAACGTCGCGTGGTCGGCGGCCAACAAGACCCTCACCTTCACCGTCAACCTGACCGCCGGCGCCGAGAACCACACGGTGCTGGTGCCGGAGACCTTCGGCAGCGACGCGGTGAACGCCGTGGCCATCAACGGCTCCAGCGTGTCGACCCAGGCCCTCACCGTGAACGGCCGGGCGATGCGGGCCATCACCATCGTCGCCGGCGCCGCCCGCAATGTCGCGGTGCTCTACGCGGTGCCGACGCCGGCCATCGCCATCGGCGACATCACCGTCACCGAGGGCCATGCCGGGACCACGGTGGCGGCCCTGCCGCTCACCCTGTCGTCGCCGTCGTCCACCTCCGTGAGCGTCCAGTTCCAGACCGCGAACGGCACCGCCACCCAGCCCGGGGACTACCAGGCCGGATCCGGCACGATCACGTTCAGCCCATTCCAGACCAGCCAGCTGGTGCCGGTGACGATCGTCGGCGACCTGGCGGTGGAGGCCAACGAGACGTTCAGCGTCACGCTCTCGAACCCGTCCAACGCGACCATCGAGGACAGTGTCGGCATCGTCACCATCAGCGACGACGACGCGCCGCCGACGATCACGATCACCGACGCGTCGGTCACCGAGGGCAACAGCGGCACCACGCCGGCGACGTTCACGGTCTCGCTTTCGCACGCCAGCGGCAGCACGGTCAGCGTCCAGTACGCCACGGCCAGCGGCACCGCGACCTCGGGCACCGACTTCACCGCCGGCAGCGGCACGCTCACCTTCAACCCCGGAGTCACGCAGCTGCCGATCGCCGTGCCGGTCGTCGGCGACACCGCCGCCGAGCCCAACGAGACCTTCGCCGTCAACCTGACGGCACCGGTCAACGGCACCCTCGGCGACAACCAGGGTATCGGCACCATCGTCAACGACGACTCCGGCACGATCACCACCACCGCGACGTTCCAGGTGCAGAGCGGCAACGACGACGTCAACGAGGAGAGCGGCGGGTACACGGCCGATTCATCCACCGTGTGGGCGGGCGCCGGCGCCACCGCCGCCAGCAGCTACACCGGTCTGCGCTTCACCGGGGTCACCGTGCCGCCCGGGGCGGTGGTCACGTCGGCGCGTCTCGAGCTGCGCTCGGCGAACGCCCAGTGGCTGACGATCGGGTTCCAGTACGGCATCGACGCCGCCGCCAACAGCGCCGCTTTCACCACGGGCAACCGCCCGTCGCAGCGCACCTTGCTGCCGCAGACCGCGACCCATAGCTCCGACCAGCAGTGGCTGGCGAGCACCTGGTATCAGCTCGACGAGATCGCGCCGCTGGTGCAGGCGGCGGTCAATCAGCCCGGCTGGGCGTCGGGGAATGCCCTGTCCCTGGTCCTGCGCGGCAACGGGTCCAACTGGGCCCGCAAGTTCGCCACCGCGTTCGAAGGCGGCGCCGCCTTCGCTCCGCGACTGGTCGTCACCTACTCCTACGCCGAGGCGTCGCAGCCGAGCTTGAGCATCGGCGACGTCACCGTCGCCGAAGGCAACAGCGGCACCACGGCAGCCACGTTCAGCGTCAGCCTGTCGGCGCCGACGCCGCAGGTGGTGACCGCCAACTGGGCCACCGCCAACGGCACGGCGGCCGCCGGCAGCGACTACACCGCAGGCAGCGGCACGGTGACCTTCCCGGCCAACTCGACGACGCCGCAGACCATCACGGTGCAGGTCAACGGCGACACCACCAACGAGCCGACCGAGACGTTCGTCGTCAACCTCACGGCGCCGGTCAATGCCACGATCAGCGACGGCGAAGGCACCGGCACGATCACCAACGACGACGCCGCGGTGCCGACGGTGTCGATTGCCGATCTGGCGCAGGTGGAGGGCAACGCCGGCACGACGGCAATGAACTTCACCATCACGCTGTCGGCGGCCAGCGCCCAGGCCGTGACCGTGACCGCGGCGACCAGCGCCGGCACCGCCACCGCGGGCAGCGACTACCTGGAGCTGGCGCCGACGGTCGTGACGATTCCGGCGGGCTCGACCACCCAGACGGTGCCGGTCACGATCAACGGCGACACCCTGAACGAAGCCAACGAGACGTTCACCGTCACGCTGTCCGCGCCGTCCAACGCGACGATCGGCGATGGCACGGCCGTGGGCACGATCACCAACGACGACGGCGCGCCGGCGTTGACCATCAACGACGTGACGCTGACCGAGGGCGCGGCGGCCAACGCCGTGTTCACCGTCACCCTCGCGCCGGCCAGCGGCCAGCAGGTGACCGTGAACTATGCCACCGCCAACGGCACCGCCACGGCGGGCGCGGACTTCACCACGACCAGCGGCACCCTCACGTTCACTGCCGGCGCCACGACGCAGACGATCACCGTGCCGGTGGCCAACGACGCGCTCGACGAGGCCGACGAGACCTTCCTGGTCAATCTGTCGGGCGCCGTCAACGCCTCGATCGGCGACGCCCTGGGCCAGGGCACCATCGTCGACGACGACGCCGAACCGCTGCTGAACATCACCAGCCCCACGACCGCCGAAGGTAACGCCGGCACCACGCCGATGACGTTCACGGTGACGCTGTCGTCGGCCAGCGGTCGGACGGTGACCGTGAACTACGCCGCGGCCGGCGTCACCGCTGCCTCCGGCGCCGACTTCGCGGCGGCGTCCGGCACGCTGACGTTCGCGCCCGGCGACACCAGCCAGACCGTCACGGTGCTGGTGAACGGCGACCTGCTCGACGAGGCCAACGAGACGTTGACCGTCACGCTGACGAGCCCGACCAATGCCACGCTCGGTGCCGCGGTGGGCACCGGGACGATCACCGACGACGACGCGACGCCGACCCTGAGCATCAACGACGTGTCGTTGAACGAGGGCAATGCCGGCACCTCGCCGGCCACCTTCACGGTGACGCTGTCGGCGGCCAGCGGCCAGACGGTCACCGTCAACTACGCGGCCGCGGATGTGACCACCGACGGCGACGACTTCGTCCCGGCCAGCGGCACCCTGACGTTCACCCCAGGTGTCACCATGCAGCAGGTCACCGTCAACGTCACCGGCGACACCGCCGCCGAGGCTGACGAGACCTTCGCCGTGAACCTCAGCAGCCCCGCGAACGCCACCATCGCCGACGGCACCGGCCAGGGCACCATCGTCAACGACGATGGCGTGCCGAGCATCACGATCGGCGACGCGTCGGCGGACGAAGGCGCCGGCACGATGAGCTTCCCCGTCACGCTGTCCGAGCTCCCGGCGCAGACGGTGACGGTCAACTACGCGACGGCAAACGGCGTGGCGACGGCTCCCGCCGATTTCGCTGCTGCCAACGGCACGCTGACGTTCACGCCGGCGGGTCCGGCCACCCAGAACGTGGTCGTGACGATCGCCCAGGACACGCTGTCGGAGGCTGCCGAGACCTTCGCGGTGAATCTGTCCACGCCGGTCAACGCCACGATCGCCGACGGTCAGGCCGTGGGCACCATCACCGACGACGACCCGCTGCCGGTGCTGTCGGTCAGCGACGCGACGGTGACCGAAGGCAACAGCGGCACTGCCAACCTGGTGTTCACGGTCAGCCTGGCTCCGGTGAGCGGACAGAGCGTGACGGTGAACTACGCCACGGCCAACGGCACCGCCACGGCCGGGAGCGACTACACGGCGTCGTCCGGTTCGCTGACGTTCGCGGCGGGGGAGACGGCCAAGACGGTCACGGTGCTGGTCGCCGGCGACACGGCCGTGGAGCCGAACGAGGGCCTTTCCCTGCTGCTGTCGACGCCCGGCAACGCAACGATCGGCGACGACACCGGAGTGGGAACCATCACCAACGACGACCTGCCGGTGGTGTCGATCGCGCCGCCGCCGGCCGCGATCACCGAAGGCAACGCCGGGACGACGCCGGCCACCTTCACCGTGAGCCTCTCGGCGGCTGTCGGTGGCACGGTCGTGGTCAACTACACGACCGTCGGCGGCACGGCCGCGGCGGGCACGGACTTCACGGCGACGTCCGGCACGCTCACGTTCCTGGCCGGCGAGACCTCGAAGGCCATCGTCGTGGACGTCCTCGGTGACGCCACCCTCGAGCCGAACGAGTCGTTCTCGGTGACCCTCAGCGGTCCGACCGGCGCCACGCTGGGCGCGGCCAGCGCGACGGCGACGATCGCCAACGACGACGCCGGGCCGACGATCAGCATCAGCGACGTGACGGTCACCGAAGGCACCGGCGGAGCGGTGAACGCGGTGTTCACGGTGACGCTGTCGCAAGCCAGCGCGCTGACGACGACGGTGGGCTACAGCGTGGCGGGGGTCACGGCCGTCGCCGGCACCGACTTCACCGCGGTGGCGCCCGGGACGCTGACGTTCACCCCGGGGGCGACGACGCAGCAGGTCACGGTGTCGGTGCTGGGTGACAGCCTGGACGAGGGCGACGAGACGTTCACGGTGACGCTGACGAGCCCGACCAACGCGACGATTCTGGACGGCAGCGGCCTGGGGACGATCGTGGACAACGACGCGGCGCCGACGATCGGGATCGGCAACGCGACGGTGACCGAAGGCCACAGCGGCACCGTCAACGCGGTGTTCACGGTGAGCCTGTCGGCGGCCAGCGGGCTGCCGGTGTCGGCGACGGCGAACACGGCCAACGGCACGGCGACGGCGGGGAG
>CAYUAX010000015.1:9154-42057 GCA_964442845.1 uncultured Bifidobacteriaceae bacterium
AACGGCACGGCGACGGCGGGGAGCGACTACACGGCGGTGGCGGCCACGGTGCTGACGTTCCCGGCGGGGACGACCAGCCTGCCGGTGACGGTGACGGTGCTGGGCGACACGACGACGGAACCGAACGAGACGTTCGTCGTCAACCTCACGGCGCCGGGCAACGCGACGATCGCCGACGCCCAGGGCGTCGGCACCATCACCAACGACGACGCCGGCGCCGCCACCGTGACCGTCACGTTCCAGGTGGCGGCCGGAGGCGACGACGTCAACGAGGAAGCCGCCGCGCTGAACGCCGACCAGTCGAACGGCTGGCTCGGCAACGCCAGTTCGACCACCGGCAACTGGGCCGGCTATCGGTTCACCAATGTCTCCATCCCGGCCGGCGCGACCATCACCTCGGCGCGCCTCGAAGCCAACGCCGCCAGTACCCAGTGGCAGCGCATGGCCTTCGAATTCGCGATGGAGGCGGCCGTCAACAGCGCCGCGTTCACCGCTGCGTCGCGGCCATCGCAGCGCGCGCTGCTGACGCCGCGCGTGGCGCACTCCACCGACGCGCAATGGGTCGGCGGTACGTGGTACCTGCTCGAGCAGATCGCCCCGATCCTGCAGGCGGCGATCAACCAGCCGGGATGGCAGGCCGGCAACGCCGTGTCGCTGCTGCTGCGCGGCACCGGCTCGGCGTGGGGCCGCAAGTTCGTCCGCCACTTCGAAAGCGGCGCGGCGTTTGCGCCGCGCCTGGTGGTCACCTATCAGGTGGCGCCGTAGGCCACCGGTGGCGCTCAGCGCCGCCTGGCGTAGCGGAAGTCGCAGCAGGACGCGCCCTGCATCAGGGTCTGCGTCCGAGTCAGCGTCACGTCGGGCGCGTAGCCCTCGATGAGGGCGGCGTCACGTTGGCACGACAACACCTCGCCGAGTTCGGGAATGCCGAGCGACCGGTACATCTCGGCGTAGCGGCAGCGCGTGACGTCGAAGGCGAGCGCGTCGTCGCTGGCTTCGACGAGGCGCAGCTCGAGTGATCCGGCCCGCGTCCACGGTTCCCACTGCGCGAAGAAGCCCGTCAGCGAGGTGTCGGCGGCGGCCATGGCCATCGCCTGCCCCTGCTCTTTCGCGATCGCGGCGATCGCCTCGCGGGCCACGGCGATCACCCGGTCGCGGCCGAACTCGCGCCCCAGCGCGTCGAGCACCGGCGCCAGGACGCGTGCTTCGATCTCGCGTCGGGTCAGGATGCCGACGGCGTTGAGTCGGGCGACGCTCTCGGGATCCTCGGCCATCGTGCTTCGCGTCGGCCTCAGCGCGGGTCGGCCAGCGCGGTGCTGCCGGCGCTGAGGCGGACCGCGACGAGCAACGGCAGACCGGCCAGCAGCATCAGCAGGCCGTAGTAGACGGTGTCGGCACCCGCCCCGGCCACGGCGGCCAGCGCGTAGACGAAGGCGACGCCGCTGACGACGGCCGCGAACCCGGCCGGCGCCGGATGTCCGGGCAGCAGCCATACCGCCAGCGCGCAGAACACGTAGGCGATGACCGCGGTGAGCGTGGCGAGCAGCACCACGAACGTGTACATGCCGACCAGCCCGCGCGAGTAATTCATGGCGACGAGGGCCGATGCGAGGACGCCGGCGACGACCAGCGCGGTGGCCGGCGTGCCGCGGCGCCCCAGCCGGCCGAACGCGGCGGGCAGCAGGCCGTCGTCGGCCACCGCCACCGGCAGTTGCCCGGCCGCCAGCACCCAGCCGTTCAACGCTCCCAGGCACGACAGCGCGGCGCCCAGGGCCACCAGGCGGGCCGCGCCGTCGCCGAACATCCGCCGCGCGCCGTCGGCGAACGGCGCCGTCGAGGTGGCCAGGACGTCGGGCGGCACCAGGCTCATCACGCCGAGAGTGCACAGGATGTAGATGGCGGCCGTCACCACAGTGCCCCACACCGTCGCGCGCGGAATCGTCCGGGCAGGGTCGGCGACGCGGTCGGCCGGGATGGTTGCGCACTCCATGCCCTGGAAGGCGAACAGCGTCAGCGTGACCGCGCCGATGATCTGCGAGCCGGCCGGCACGGCCGTCGTGTCGGGCAGCGTCAGCACGACCGGGTCGAACCACCACAGGCCGCCGAGCCCGATGACCACCAGCGGCAGCAGCTTGAGCCCGGTCGTCGCCACCTGCAGCTGTCCCGCCAGCCCCACGCCGCGGACGTTGACCGCGACCAGGCTCCAGATCACCGCGATGGCGAGTCCCGCGGCGCCGGCCGGCGCGCGCACCAGGCCCGGCACGAAGGGGTCGAGGTAGCCGACGGTCGCAACCGCGAGTGCCGCTAGCGCCGCGACGATCGACAGCCAGTAGCCCCAGGCGACGAGGAAGCCGACCGTGTCGCCGAACGCGCGCCGGCTGTAGGCGTAGACGCCGCCGTGCGCGGGGTAGAGCCGGGCGAGACGCGCGAAGACCAGCGCCAACGCGACCGACCCGGCCGCCGAGATCACCCAGCCGACCAGGCTGAGGCCGCGGTACGCGGCCAGCGACGCTGGCAGCAGGAACACCCCCGAACCGACCATGCTGCCCATGACCAGGGCGAGGGCCGACCAGAAGCCCAGCTCGCGGCGAGGCGCATCGTCGGCGACGGCGACTGCGGCGCCGTCCAGGGCGATCGCCGGAGGCGTGGCCATGTGCGCGACAGACTACCAGACGTCGCGGCTACTTCCGCACGTGACGTTCGAGCATCTGGCGGCGGACGACGCCGCCGTAGACGTTGCCGTCGCGATCGACACCGACGCCTTCGGCCCCGGCGTGTTCGATGGCCAACGGCTCCATGTCCTCGATGAACGCCGTGACGGCGCCAGTGCGGGCGCTGCCGATGCGGATGCCCTTCCTGATGCCCGGCAGCTCGTGGGCGCCCGTGTCGCGGCCGCCCGACTCGGAATCAGCGACGTAGATCGTGTCGTCGGCGGTGATGGTGATGCCGCTGGGCCGGCCGAACTGCCGCCACTCTTCGATGAACACGCCGCGCTGGTCGAAGATCTGGATGCGGTTGTTCTCGCGGTCGCCGACGAAGAGCCGGCCCTGCGCGTCCATTGCGATGGTGTGCGGTTCGCTGAACTGCCCCGGGCCGCTGCCCTTGCCGCCCCATTCCTTCACGAAGGTGCCGTCCTTGGTGAAGTGGACCACGCGGTCGTTCCTGCCGTTGCGGTGGCTGTCGGTGACGAAGAGGTCGCCGTTGGGCGCCACGACGACGTCGGTGGGCTGATCGAAGTGCGCCGGGCCCGACCCGCTGACGCCCTTGGTGCCGAGTGTCATCAGGATCTGGCCCGCGGGACTGAACTTGATGGCCTGGTGGCCCATGCCATTGCCGCCGCGAGCGTCGGTCATCCACAGGTTGCCATCGCGATCGACGGTGCCGCCGTGCGGGAAGTTGAACATCCCGGCGCCGAAGCTGCGCAGCAGCTTCCCGGTCCTGTCGAAGACCAGGATTGGCGGCTCCTTCCGCCCCTCGCACGAGTTGTCCACGCAGCGGTGCACGACGAAGATCTCGCCGTTGGGGGCCGGTTCGATCGCGGTGACGGCGGCCCATCTCACGCCGGGCGGCAACTGGCCCCAGTCGCGGGTGGTGCGATAGGGCTGCGGCAGGTCGTTGCGCACCGCCTGGGTCGGCTGAGCGGCCGACTGCGACGACGAGACGGCGAGCAGGACGACGGCCAGAAGCGGTGCGGCATCGAGTGTGCGCATCGAATGCTCCCCGGATTGATCCCGTCGCCTGGCGCGACGGCGGGCCGATTCTACCGCGGCGCCGACTCGCACCAGCGCCGCGTGACGTGGTGGCGGTACCAGAACATCGGCCAGAGCGACAGGGCCACGAGCGGGCCGAGCAGGGCATTGACGACGGCTCCGCCTGGCAGCGTGAACGTCACGTGGTCGGTCAGCCGCGTGCGTGCGCCCAGCGCCTCGAACTCGTGGCGGTGTACCCACGACGCGAACGGGCCTTCGACCTGCTCGTCCACGAACAGCCGGTTCCGCTCGTACACCGTGTGCGCGGCCAGCCAACGCACCGGGCCGATGCGCAGATCGACGCGACCGCCCGGGCGGATGCCGCCGCGGCGGCTGACGACGCGCAGCGGCGGAAAGGGCGGGCTGAGCAGCGCCAGGGCGTCCTCCCGCTCGTGGAAGGCGAAGACCTGCTCCACCGGGGCGTCGACGACCAGTCGCTTCACGAAGGTGGGCATCCACCGGTTGGACGCCGTGTCCCGCCGCGACGATGCGGCGAAACCGGCCGGCCGGGGCGTCGCACGGACCTGTCGAGAGCGCCCGCGCGGGTGTAGAATCCGCGCGATCTTGGAGGATCCAATGTCACGCTTCGCCCGCGGTGCTCTCGTCGGCGCGCTGATCGCGGTCAGCCTCGGAGTGACGATCGGCGCACGGCAATCGCGACCCAGTGCGGCCGCCCCGCCCCCGGTGCCCGGGCGCTCCGTCGTCGCCACCACGCTGGGCATCGTCGCGGCCAGCCAGCCACTGGCGGCCCGCGCCGGCGTGCAGATCCTCGAGCGGGGCGGCAACGCCATCGACGCCGCCATCGCCGCCAACGCGACGATCGGCTTGATGGAGCCGACCGGCAACGGCCTGGGCGGCGACCTGTTCATCCTCTACTACGAAGCGAAGACCGGCACCGTGCACGGGTTGAACGCCAGCGGGTGGGCGCCAACGGGGCTCACGCCAGACTTCCTGGCGGCCAAGGGCATCAAGGAGATGCCGCAGCGCGGCATCTATTCGGTGACGGTGCCCGGGGTGGTGGCAGGGTGGGACGCAATGCGCGAGCGGTTCGGCACCAAACCGTTCAGCGAGCTGCTGGCGCCGGCCATTCACTACGCCGAGCAGGGCTTCCCGTTGTCGGAGACGATTGCCGGCGGCTGGGCGCGCTCGGCGAAGATGCATGCCGCGCACCCCAACTCCCGAAAGACGTATCTCCTCGACGGCGATCGGGCCCCCCGCGCCGGCGAGGTGTTCCGCAACCCGGACCTGGCCGGTTCACTGAAGCGCATCGCCGAGCGCGGCCGCGACGGCTTCTACACCGGCCAGACGGCCGAGGCGATTCTCGCCATCTCGAAGGAGCAGGGCGGCACCTTTACCGCCGCCGATCTGGCCGACTACCGGCCCGAGTGGGTGACGCCGGTCAAGACCGACTACCGCGGCTGGACGGTGTACGAGATCGGCCCGAACACGCAGGGCGTGGCCGCGCTGATGATGCTCAACCTGATGGAGCGCTTCCCGCTCGGCGAGTACGGCTTCCACAGCCCCAACGCGCTGCACGTGATGATCGAGGCCAAGAAGCTGGCGTATGCCGACATGCTGCGCTACGTCGGCGATCCGAAGTTCTCGCCGATCCCCACCGCCGCGATGCTCGACAAGGCGCGCACCCTCGAGCGCGCCGAGTTGATCATTCCCGACGAAGCCACCTGCGAGGTGTTGCCCGATCGTCTGCCGGGGATCACCGACGCGCAAGGGCACGACACCATCTACATGTCGGTGGTGGACAAGGACGGCAACATCGTGTCGCTGATCCAGAGCAATTACAGCGGCTTCGGCTCGGGCCTGGTACCGCCCGGCACGGGCTTCATGCTGCAGAACCGCGGCGGGCTGTTCTCGCTGCGCAAGGGCCAGCCCAACACGCTGGCGCCGCGCAAGCGGCCGCTGCACACCATCATCCCGGCCTTCATGGAGAAGGGCGAGACCAAGATCGGCTTCGGCATCATGGGCGGCTGGAACCAGGGCCAGGCGCATGCCCAGTTCGTGTCGAACATCGTCGATCACGGCTTCACGATCCAGCAGGCGCTCGAGGCGGGTCGGTTCACCAAGGGCACGTTCGAGGGCTGCGACGTGGAGATCGAGGCGCTGGTGCCCGAGTCGGCGCGCGCGGCGCTGACCGCGCGCGGGCACCTGCTGAAGGTGGCCGAGCCGCGCAGCGGCACCTTCGGGTTCGGGCAGGCGGTGATGAACGGCCCGGGCGGGGTGCACTTCGGCGCCTCGGAGCCGCGCCACGACGGCGCGGCGATTCCGCAGGCGCCCAACGTGTTCGAGAGCGCGAAGCGCTGAGGTATGAGCATGGACCGTCGAGCGTTCCTCTCGTCCGGACTGGCTGTCGGCCTGGCGTCGGCGGTCACGGCGCGGGCCCAGCAGCGCGGCGCGGGCGGTGAAGGCGGCGTCGCCAAGCGCATGGCCAAGACGACGAAGCTGTTCAAGTCGCCGGGCCTGTATCCCAATGCCCTGGCGGTGATGACCGACGGGCCTGGCGGCCTGTGGATCGGGCAGCAGAAGATCACCACCCCCCAGGGCGCGGCGGCCTACCAACTGCCGGTTGACCCCGAGCCCGACGAGGCGGCGTGGCTCGTCGACTGGAACGGCAAACTGCTGCAGACGGTGACGACCCGCTCGCGCAACACCTCAGGCATCGCCTACGGCAACGGCTGCGTATGGATGGGGGCCAACGCCGACCCGTACGGGATCTTCCAGGTCGACCTGCAGTCCAGGCAGGTGAGTCACCGGCAGATTCCGCTCAGCCTCGACGGCCGCGGCGGCGGCTGCCACGGCGTGAAGTGGCACGACGGCAAGCTGTGGATCGCGGCGCTGCGGCTGGGCGGCATCCTCCGCGTCGATCCGACCACCTGGGCGCCGGAGGTGCTGATCCGCGTCAGTTCGGCCGAGCGGCCGCGCCTCCACGACGTGGCGTTCGACGACCAGGGGCACATCTGGGTCGTCACCGGGACGAACAGCGCCAGTTACGCCACCGGCAGCGCCGCCCTCAACAAGTACGACGGCAAGAGCGGCCAGCTGGTGATGACGGTGGAGCTGGAACCCGGCTCGTGCGACCCGCACGGCCTCGTGTGGCACGACGGGCGCCTCGTCAGTTGCGACGCCGGCATCCATCCGGGCTGGAAGGGCGGCGAGAGCCCGCACACCGGCTACATCTTCAGCATCGACCTGGCGTGAGAGCGGTCGCCTGTCATGCCGGCGCTGCTCGTGCCGGTGCCGCCCTGACACTCGTGGCCGTGTCGATCGGAGTCGTCGTCGCGCAGACTGTGCCTCCAGCGTGGGTCGATGTCACGGCGGGGGCCCTTCAGGCCACCACCTACTGGACCAACAAGGTCGAGATCGCCGACCTGAACGGCGACGGGCGGCCGGATCTGCTGTTCGCCAACGGCGGTGACTACTCCACGCCGGGCACGCCGGAGCCGAACCAAGTGTTCTTCAACGTCGGGCCCGGGTTCACGTTCGAAGACGCGACGACCAGGGTGTTTGGCGACGTGCGTGGGCTGACACGCGCGATCAAGGCGCGCGATCTGAACGGCGACGGACACACGGACGTCGTCGTCGGCGCCACCTACCAGACGCAGAGCCGGCTGTACCTCGGCGATGGCCGGGGCGGGTTCCGCGACGTCACGGCCACGCACCTGCCGGCGATGCTGCTTAGCGTCGGCGATCTGGAGGCCGGCGACGTCGACCTCGATGGCGACCTCGATCTCGTGCTTGCCGACTGGGGGCCGGGAAACAACATGTCGAACGACGGCGGGGTGACGCGGCTGTGGCTCAACGACGGCGCCGGCCGGTTCGCCGACGCCACCGCCGCGCGCATGCCGGCTCTGAAGATCCGTTTCTCGTGGGATCTGGAGGTCGTCGATGTGGACAACGACCATGACCTTGACGTGCTGGTGTCGTGCAAACGCTGCGCCGGCAGTCACCTGTTCCGCAACGACGGCGCCGGCACCTTCACCGACGACGCCCGCGCGTTGCCGCAGTACACGAACAACTACGAGTTCGAGGCGATGGACCTCGACGGCGATGGCCATCTCGACCTGGTCACCATCAACGACGGCGACCTCGCCTCCGAAGATCAGTCGAGCCGCCGCGAGCACGTCTTCCGCAACGACCGCAAGGGCCGGTTCCGCGACATGACCGCGTCGTGGTGGCCGCCGGCCGCCAACGTCGGCGAGGACGACAACGTGGTGGCGTTCCTCGACGCCGATGACGACGGCGATGCCGACTTCGTGATCGGCTCGCTCAGCGGGCCGGACCGCCTGCTCGTCAACGACGGCCGCGGCCACCTCACGGCGCGCCTCGATGCATTCGATGGCGAGGCCACGCCAGGAACGCTCGGCCTGGCCCTGGCCGACCTCGATGGCGACGGGCGGATGGACGTCGTGCAAGGCCAGGGCGAGCATCCGAAGGCGGTGTCCGAACGCATCCACGCCGGGCGTGGCCTGCCGCGCGACAGCCGCCCGCCGGTCATCACGCAGGTGCGCGCCGCGGCCGCAGGACCTGCCCGGGTCGTCCGCGCCCGCGTCCACGATCGCAAGAGCCCGTCGCTGGCCACCGAATGGCGGCGCGTGGTGGTCGAGTGGACGACGCCGTCGGGTCGTCGCGAGGCGCCGATGCGCTGGTACGGCGAGTACCTGTGGGCGGCCGCATGGCCCGCCGACGTGCCGCCCGCCGCCGAATTCCAGGTGTGCGCCACCGACGCCGCCGGCAACAGCGCGTGCGCCGGCCCCACTCCTTAACCCGCGACGAGGACGACGCCATGGAACAGACCATCGAGACGCTGCTCAACGACTTCGAGGCCGGCCGCATGAACCGCCGTCAGCTGATCAAGAGCCTGGCCATGGTCGCCGCGGTGGCCGCTCCCACGGCTGCGGCGGCGCAGCCGCCGGCCGCCAGGGCGCCGTGGAAGACGGTGCACCTGGATCACATTTCCTACGCGGTGAACGACTACAAGAAGAGCGTCGAGTTCTACCAGAGCCTCATGGGCTGGGAACTCGTCAACGACAACGGCAAGAACCAGGCGTCGATGCGGATTGGGTCAATCGGTGAGATCATCATCCGGAACGCCCGGCGTCCCGAAGGCGCGCCGGCGCCGAGTACGCCGTCCGGCCAGCCCGGCCGCCCGCCGATCACCGGCGTGATCAACCACATCTCCTTCGGCGTCGCGCCGTGGGACACGGCCGGCGTGAAGGCGGAGCTGGAGAAGCGCGGTTTGAGCCCGCGCGAGGACAACGTCGGCGCCGACTTCAAGAGCTGGCACGTCCTCGATCCCGACGGCTGGGACGTGCAGATCAGCAACCAGACCACGCTCTAGCGGGTATCGGCCGACGGCTCGGGGCTGCGGTTGGCACGCGGCTCGCTGTGGGCGAGGGCAGGAGGTGCCAGATGCTCCGCCTGTCCTCGCTTCTCGTCATCCTCGCCGCCACGGCCTTCCCGGCCTCCGCCGCGATTGCGCAGGGCCTCACGTGCGACCCGGCGTCCTTGAACGGCGACAGCTATCGGCTGACCACGGATGCGCAGGCGCTGAACGTCACCCGGCCGCGCATCGACTGGTGGGACGGGTTCGACGCCACGCTGTGGACGCAGCAGGACGCATTGGCCGACCTCAACGAAGCGGCGCTGGCCATCGCCGATCGCGCGCTGTCGCTCGACCCGCGCAACCAGCTGGCGCTGTCGCAGTCGGCCCGCCAGCGCGTCATCCTGGGTGAGGACGGCGCCCGCGCCCGGCGCGACATCGCCACGCTCTTCGCCGCCGGCGGTCGCCTGGCGTGGACGGCGACGCTCTACGACGTCGACGCGAAGAGCTTCTTCGTGATGACCTTCGGCAACGACGGCATCCACGTGTTCCGCTTCGGCGAGGCGGCACCGGCGTTCACGCGCCGGCTGGGCGTGCCCGAGTTCCCCGGGCCCGAGGCGCGCGCGCTGTGGCGGGCGTGGGGCGGCTGCGTGGATGGGCTGCGTGCCGAGGCCTTCGTGCCGTGGGACGACGTGCGCGAGATCGCCGCCGGCAACCACGTGCTGTGGTTCCGCTTCGGCACACCGGTCACCGTCACCTCGGATCGCGGCAAGCGGAAGCGTCTGGACGAGTTCAAGGTGGCGCTGCACGGCGCCATGGGGTCAGTGGACTACCGCGTCACGCCCGGCGACGATTGGTGGGATCCGCCGACGGTCACCGGCATCGGCATCGGGCCGTCGTCGTACCAGGACCGCGTCCGCCGCGTGCTGGTGGACGCCGCTGGCGCCGCTGGCCGCATACGGCTGCCGAAGCAGAAGCGCGGCGCCGGGTGGTGACGTGGCTGAGACTACCTTACGCGATGAGGTCGTGCAGCACGGTGCCCGACACGTCGGTCAGGCGGAAGTCGCGGCCGCTGTAGCGGTAGGTCAGCTTCGTGTGGTCGATGCCGAGCAGGTGCAGGATGGTGGCGTGCAGGTCGTGCACGTGCACCGGCTTCTCGACCGCCTTGAAGCCGAAGTCGTCGGTGGCGCCGTAGGTGATGCCGCCCTTGATGCCGCCGCCGGCCAGCCACATCGAGAAGCCGAACGGGTTGTGGTCGCGGCCGCTGGCGACGGTGCCGGCGCCGCCGCCGACTTCCACCACTGGCGTGCGCCCGAACTCCGAGCCGCAGACGACCAGCGTGTCCTTCAACAGACCGCGTGACTTGAGATCCTTGATCACCGCCGCGAACGGCTGATCCGAGTCCTTGGCGTTCTTGCGGTGCTGCTGGATGTCGGAGTGGGCGTCCCACGGGTCGCCCTTGGCGTAGTAGACCTGCACCATCCGCACGCCGCGCTCGACCAGGCGCACCGCCATCAGGCAGCCGCGCGCCGTGCTGCCCGGCCCGTACAGCTCGAGCGTCGCCTTCGACTCCTTGCGGATGTCGAACACCTCCGGCGCCTCGGTCTGCATCCGGTAGGCGACCTCCATCGAGCCGATCGCCGCCTCGAGCTGCGGATCGGCCGCCGTCGGACCACGCTGGATCTTGTCGAGCGCCTCGAGCAGGTCGAGTTCGCGCCGCTGTTCGGCCAGCGTGAAGTCCTTGTGGTGGATGAACGACACCAGCTTCTTCGGGTCGAAGTCCTTGCCGACGATCTGATCCGGCCGCTCGACCTTGCTCGGGATGAACGTCCCTTGATGCATCGCCGGCAGGAACGCGCTGTTCCACAGCGGCGGGCCCACCGTGGTCGGCACGTCGGGGCAGAGCACGACGTAGCCGGGCAGGTTGTTGTTGCTGGTGCCGAGGCCGTAGGTGAGCCACGAGCCGATCGACGGCCGGCCGACCTGGATGTGGCCCGTGTTCATCATCAGCATCGACGGCTCGTGATTCGGGATGTCGGTGTGCATCGACCGAATCACGCAGATGTCGTCGGCGCAGCCGCCGACGTGCGGGAACAGCTCGCTGACCTCGAGCCCGCTCTTGCCGTAGCGCGAGAAGGTGAACGGCGACTGCATCAGCGCGCCGGTCTTGCGTTCGGTCGCCACCGTGCCGCCCGGCAGCGGCTGGCCGTGGTACTTGGCCAGCAGCGGCTTGGGGTCGAAGCTGTCCACCTGCGACAGCCCGCCGTTCATGAACAGGAAGATGACGTGCTTGGCGCGGGCCGCGTGATGCAGTCCCCCGGTGGCCGCAGCAGCGGCCGCGCGCCGGCCGGTCTGCAGCTCCGCGGCCGACAGCGAGTCGCCGATCATGCCGGCGAAGGCCAGCATGCCAAAGCCGTTGCCGATGCGGCAGAGCGCGTCGCGGCGAGTGAGCGGCGGAGCCTGGCGGTGACCCATGGTCAGTTCACGTAGAGGAACTCGTTCGAGCTGAGCAGCACCTTCACGTAGCGGCCGAAGGTGGTGACCGGCTTCATCTTCGCGGCGTCGCCGGCGGGCGGCTTGGCCCCCGGCGTGACGCCCGCCATCATGCCCATGCCCAGGTCGTCGTCGGGCCCCTCCGCCGCATCGTCGCCCGTGGGCGTTGCCGCCGGCGGCTCGGCCGGCGCGTCTGTGCCCGTGGCGTCCGTCATAGCCGCGGCCTTCGCGGCGCGGCGTTCCTCGTACTGCTTTGCGGCTTCGGCCTTCAGGAACGCCAGCCCGGTCGCGGTCTCCTCGGGCGACGGCGCCCGACCGAACAGCAGCCGGTAGGTGCGGGCGATGCGGGCCGTGTCGTCGGCCTCGTCGGCGACGCGTTCGGCCAGCCGCTCGGCCTGCTGCTGCATGAAGTCGCTGTTCATGAAGAACAGCCGCTGCAGTGGCACGGTGGTCGAGAAGCGTTGTTCGGCCGTCTGGCTCGGACTGGGGAAGTCGAAGAGCTGCAGGAACTCGTCGAGCTTGTAGCGGCTCACCTTGCCGTACACGGTGCGCCGGTCGGCCAGCGGCGTGAGCGCCACCGACGGCCCGCCGACCCGGGTGTCGAGCGCGCCGGACACGAACAGCACGGCGTCGCGAATCTGCTCGGCCGGCATCCGCCGGCGATTGGCGTGCCAGTAGAGCCTGTTCCCCGAGTCCTTGGCGGCGGCCGTCGGCTCGGTGGCGGTGCTCAAGCCGTAGACCCGGCTGCGCAGGATCTCCTTCTGCAGGGCCTTCACCGAGTACTGGTGGTCGATGAAGTACTGCGCCAGGTGATCGAGCAGTTCGGGATGCGTCGGCCGCTCGCCGTTCAGGCCGAAATTGCTCGGGGTGTTGACCAGACCGGTGCCGAAGTGCTCCTTCCACACCCGGTTGACCAGGACGCGGATCGCGATCGGCTCGGCGACGATGGCCTTCGCCAGTTCCAGCCGGCCGCTGCCCGTCGTGAAGCGGGTCCGCTCGGCCGGGCTCAGCACGCTGACGAAGCCGCGTGGCACGGTGTCGCCGAGCCGCATCGGGTTGCCGCGCACGTGCACCTTGAGGTCCTCGGGGTTCTCCAGGTCGCGGACCCCGTGGACGTACGCGTACTTCGGCGGCAGCGCCTTCTGCATCGCCTCGATGTCCTTGCGCAGCGCGTCGATGGTCGCGCGCCGATCGGCGCCGAGCCGCTGCTCGAGGCCCCAGCCGCGGAAGCGCAGCAGCCCGGGCGAATTGCGCTGGCCCGGGATGAACGAGTCGGTCGTCAGATCGACCACGAACACGTCGCGGTAGAGGCTGGTCCGGTCCTTGGCCATGCTGCGCAGCTCGAGGCCGCAGCCGGGGCAGAAGTCGTCGTTGGTCTTGAACTCGTTGGGCAGGTTGGCGGGTTCCTTCGGCTTGGCCGTCGGCAGCGCCCGCGCCTTGATGATTTCGTTCTCCTTGCGGACCTCACGCTCTTCGAGGACGATGCCGACCAGCAGCTCCTGGAACGCCGTGGCGAGCGTCTCGGCCTCCTTCGCCGTGCCGCCGCGGGCGATCATCGCCTGCCAGTCCTTGAGGAACGGGTAGTAGGTGGGCGGCCGCGAGAGGAACCGGATCCAGCGATCGAACAGCTCGTAGTCGAGCTTCTCGCGGTCGAGGACCTCGGCCTTGTCCTTCTTCGGCTCGCCGGTCACCTGCCAGGCGGCCTTCATGTACTTGGTGGTCTCGAAGGCCAGCGTGGCGGCGAGCTGTTCGGCCTCCACGCGCAGGAACTCCGCCAGCATCTCCCGCTTGTGTTTGAGGGCTTTCTCCTTGGCCTGGTACTCCTCGACGACGGCCTTCGGCGCCAGCGGATACTCGTGGTACTCGGTGTTCAGGAACACGCCGCCGAGGGCGTAGTAGTCGGTGGTCGGGATCGGGTCGTATTTGTGGTCGTGGCAGCGCGCGCAGCCCACCGTGAGGCCGAGCAGGCCGCGGCTCACCGCGTCCACCCGATCGTGACGCTCGTCGGCCCGCGTGATCTCTACCGCGCCGTTGTCGTAGTACCACGGCCCCAGCCCCAGGAAGCCGAGCGCCGGCAGGTGGCGCACCCGCTCGTGCGACGGCAGCAGATCGGCGGCGAGCTGGGCGGTGACGAACTGGTCGTAGGGCAGGTCGTCGTTGAAGGCGCGGATCACCCAGTCGCGGTAGAGATGCGCATTGGGATACGGGTTGTAGCCGCGGCCCATCGGGTCGAGGCTGCGGTAGTCGTCCTCGCCGTAGCGGGCCACGTCGAGCCACACGCGGCCCCACGCCTCGCCGTAACGCGGCGAGGCGAGCAGCCGATCGATCACCGCGTCGGATGCACCGGCCGACGCGTCGTTCAGGAAGGCGTCGGTCTCCTCCGCCGAGGGCGGCAGGCCGGTGAGGCCGAGCGTCACGCGCCGCAGCCACGTCCGCTTGTCGGCGTCGCCGACGGGACGCAGGCCCTCGGCCTCGAGGCGCGCCAGCACGTAGCGGTCGATGTCGGTGCGCGGCCACGCCGCGTCGCGCACCGCCGGCGGCGCGCCGGCCTTGAGCGGCGCGAACGACCAGAACGCGCGCTGCTCGGCGGTGATGACCTTGCCGTGCGAGGCGACCGGCGCCGCCGCGGCGGTGGTCGGAGCCGGCCACGGCGCCCCGAGGCGGACCCACTCGATGATGAGATCGATGTCGCTCTGGGCCAACCGCGCTCGGCCCTTTGGCATCGCGGGATACCCGGCGGCGTGCTGCAGCACCTTCACGAGGCTGCTCGACTCCGGCTTGCCCGCTTCGACGATCGCGCCGGCATCGCTGCCCTTGAGGAAACCGTCGCGGGTGTCGAGGCGCAGGCTGCCCATCGCCGCTTCGCCGTGGCAGGCATAGCAGTTGGCGGCGAGCAGGGGACGAATGCGCGTTTCGAATGCGTCGGGAGCCTGGAGTGCCGCCGCTGCCGGAGAGGCCGCGGCCCGGGCGGCGGGTGCCTGGCGCGCCGCGACGGCACCCGTCAGCAGCGCGATCCAGACGACGCCGCCCAGCGTCATCGCCACCCTGCGGCGCACAGGGAACGTAGAAGGCTGCTGCATGACCAGACCGGCCGCCACGTATTATGCACGAGCATGATTTGCCGGTTGTCGTGCAGGACAGCGCGAATGCGGGCCGTTGGGCGGCGCCAGGCGTGGCGGCTCGCTGCGGCGCTGGCCCTCTGCCTCGGAATGGGCCCGCTCGCCCGAGCCCAGGCCCCGGAGGCGAAGCGCCCGGTGCCACGCCCGGCCGACCGGCTGGCGATCTCGCGCCTCACACCCGACGCGACGATCGCCGTGGCGGCGGGGCCAGGACCGGCGGTGACGGCTGACGCCGTCTGGGTACCGGTGCCGGGTGCCCGGGCGGTCCGCCGCGTGGACGCGAAGACGAACGCACCAGGCGGGGAGATTCGCCTCGACCATGCCCCGTGTGCCTCGCTGGCGCTGGCGTTCGACAGTCTGTGGGTGCCGCTGTGCGACGGCCGTGTCACCGCCCGCCTCGACCCGGCCAAGGGCACGGCGACGGCATCGGCCGCACTGGCGCCAGCCGCCGCGAACGGCCGGATTGCCGTGGCGGTCGGGAGCGTGTGGATCGCCTCGGATGCGCGCGGCGTGGTCTCGCGGATCGACCCGGCCACCAACGCACCGGTCGCCGAGATCTACGTCGGGCGACGGCCGATCGCCGTGGTCGGCTCCGACGAGGGGCTGTGGGTGTCGAGCGAGGAGGGCGACGTCGTCGCGCAGGTGAACCCGCACACCAACGTGGTCGGCGAGACGGTGAAGGTCGGGCCGCGGCCCGGTCGACTCGCCGTGGGCGAGGGCGCGGTGTGGGTGCTCAACCGAGGCGATGGCAGCGTGACGCGAATCGATCCGAAGGCCGCGAAGGTGGTGGCGACGATCGCCGTCGACGCCGCGATGGGCGAGGGCGACATCGCCGCCGGTGAAGGCAGCGTCTGGATCAGCGCGCCCGGCGTGCCGCTGGTGCGGATCGATCCAACCACCAATCGCGCTGTCCAGCGCTTCGACGGAGAGGGCGGCGGCGTCGTGGCCGTGGGCCACGGCTCGGTCTGGGTGAACGCCGCGGCAGCAACGCTATGGCGGCTCGATCCCCTGCTCGTCGCCGGCACCCGGCCGTGACCCCCGGCCAGTTCGCCGGAAGAAACGAGGGGCGCCTTGGCCGCGCCTCTCGAAGGGTGTCGGAGGTGGATGGTGCTGCCTGGAACAGCGCCGACGCGGGCGGCGTTCCCTCACGCCTCGCGACCTGACCGCGGTCATAGCGCGAGGCGCTTACGCGCGCGCATGATGGGGTGTGGATCCGCTCGCGGGATCGCCGTGGAGCCGGCCTGACACCGTCGCCGGCTTCGCCTCGTCGGCGCCCAACGCCCGGCTGATGGACGTGGCCGCTGCCGAGCTGGCCCGGCTCGGCCGGGGGCGCGTCCTCGACATCGGCTGCGGCGCCGGGCGCAACGCCGTGCCGCTCGCGTGCGCCGGCTGGGACGTGGTCGGCGTGGATCTCTCGTGGCCGATGGCGGCGGCGGCGTCGGCGCGCCGCTGTCCCGACGGCCGGCCGGGGCGATGCCGGGTGGCGCTGGCCGCGATGGATCGGCTGCCGGTGCGCGATGGCGCGTTCGATCTCGTCCTCGCCCACGGCATCTGGAACCTCGCCCGGTCGGACGCCGTCTTCCGGGCCGCGGTCGGCGAGGCGGCGCGGGCCGCGCGCCCCGGCGCGTTGTGCTTCGTCTTCACGTTCTCGCGTCACACCCTGCGGTCGGACGCGGTGCCGGTGCCGGGTGAGCGCCACGTATTCACCCAGTTCTCCGGCCGTCCGCAGACGTTTCTCACCGCCAGTGAACTGGTCGACGAGATGGCCAGGGCCGGATGGAGGCCCGACCCGCGCGTGCCGCTCGTCGAGCACAATCGGCCCGCCGCCGGCCAGCTCGCGGCCGGCGTGCCCGTCATCTACGAAGGAGGGTTCCGTGTCGGCGATTCCCGCGGCTGAAGCGCTCGCGCTGGCCGATCTCATCACCCCGGTGGCCGACGGCATCGCCAGCCGTGTCCTCGCCAAAGCGGCCGGCGGCACCGTGACGCTCTTCGCGTTCGACCGGGGCCAGGGCCTGAGCGAGCACACGACGCCGTTCGATGCGCTGGTGCTCGTGCTCGACGGAGAGCTCCGTCTCGACGTCGGCGGCGCCGCGGTCGTGGCGGCGCCCGGCACGGTGGTGCGGTTGCCCGCGAGCGTGCCACACGCCGTCGAGGCGCGGCAGGCGTCGCGAATGCTGCTGCTGATGCTGAAGGACGCGCGGCCGTGATGGCGCTGCGCGCCCGCTCAGTGGCGCGACGACTTGACGAAGACGAGCGGATGCTCGTTCGTGTCCGGCCGCCTGGCGGCCTGGCCCGACGGGCAGTGCGCGCAGCCGGGCTGGTCGCGGCGCTTCGGCCGCACGAAGCCGATCATCCGCCGCAGGACGACGAACGCCGCCGCGAAGGCCACCGCAGTGACGACGGCGTCCTGCAGCAGCGCCATCACGCCACTCCGGCGGCGCGCAGCGCCTGATGCAGCACGAACGCCGCCACGTACGCCAGCCCCGACATGTAGCCGAGCTGCAGCGCCGCGTATTTGACGCTGCCGGTTTCCTTACGCGTCACCGTGAGCGTCGGCAGGCACTGCATCGCCAGGACGAAGAACACCAGCGCCGCCGCCGCGGTGGCGCTGGTGAACACCGGCCGCCCGTCGTCGCGGGTCATGCCGCGGATGCGGTCGACGACGCCATCGTCCACGTCGGTCTCGGCCTGGCCCGAGGCCAGCACCGACATCGTCGAGACGAACACCTCACGGGCCAGGAAGCTGGTGAGCACGCCGACGGTGAGCTGCCAGTCGAAGCCGAGCGGCGCGAAGACCGGCGCCATCGCATGGCCGATGCGTCCGGCGAAGCTGCCCGCCTGGGCGGCCTTGGCCTCGAGCGCGTCGGCCTCGGCGACGAGCGCCTCGACCTGGTCGGGCGCCACGCCGACCGCCTCGGCGGCGGCGCGCAGCTGCACCGCGCGCGCCGGCGGCTCGACGCGCGGATAGGCGCTCAGCCACCACATCACGATGCAGATGGCGACGATCACCGTGCCGGCCGTGGTCAGGAACGACACCCCCTGATCCTTGGCGGTGAGCAGGGCGTTCTTCAGCGACGGCGTCTTGTAGGACGGCAGCTCGAGGATCATCGGCCGGGCGCGGCCCTTGAGGATGGTGCTGCCGAAGACCTTGGCCGTGACGAGCGCGGCGACCGCGCCGAGCAGGTAGCAGCCGGCGAACGCCAGGCCGGCCAGACCGGGGCGATCGGCGAAGAGCAGCGTGGTCAGCAGCACGTAGACCGGCAGCCGCGCCGAACAGCTCATGAAGGGGGCGATCAGGATCGTCGCCAGCCGATCGCGGCGGTCGGGGATCAGCCGCGTGCTCATGATGCCGGGCAGCGCGCAGGCATGCGAGGTCAGCAGCGGCACGAAGGCATGGCCGGGCAGGCCGAAGCGGCTCAGGTGCCGGTCCATCACGAACGCGGCCCGCGCGAGGTAGCCGGTGTCTTCCAGCAGCGTGATCAGGAAGAACAGCAGGCAGATCTGCGGCAGGAACACCACCGTGCCGGCGATGCCACCGACGATGCCCTGCGACACGAGGTCGCGGACGGGCCCGTCGGGGAACGTGCGATCGACCAGGGTGCCGAGTTGGGCGAAGGTGGCCTCGATGAGGTCCATCGGCACCGTCGCCAGCGCGAAGAGGATCCAGAACAGCGCGCCCATGATGGCGACGAACGTCATCAGTCCCCACACCGGGTGGGTGAGCAGCGCGTCGAGTCGTTCGGTGGGGGCGTCGTGGGCGTGCGCGGCGTCCCCCCCGCGGGTCACCTCGCCGGCGACCGCGGCGGCCCAGGCGGCGAGCCGCTCGGCGTCGGCGCCACGCGGCGGCAGATCGGTCGGGCGGGCGGCCAGCGGCATCTGCAGCGCGCCCACCAGCGCCTCGAGTCCCTGCCCGCTGCGCGCCACTGTCGGCACCACCGCCAGGCCGAGGCGGCGCCCCAGCGCGTCGGCGTCCACGACGACGCCGCGGCGGCCGGCCAGGTCGATCATGTTGAGGGCCACGACCAGCCGTGGCACGTGCGCCAGCAGCTGGCCGACCAGCACGAGGTTGCGGCCGAGATTGCAGGCGTCGACGATGACGACCACGGCGTCGGGCGCCGCTCCGCGCGCGCCGTCGAGCACGCCGCGGGCGATCTCGGTCTCCGGCGAGGCGACGTCGAGGTCGTAGACGCCCGGCAGGTCGAGCACGTCGAGGGTGATGCCGTGGTGTTCGCGATGCCCGGTGCGCACCGAGGTGGTGGTGCCGGGGAAGTTGGACGTCTTGGCGCGCGCCCCGCAGAGCGCGTTGAACAGCGTGGTCTTGCCGGTGTTGGGGTTGCCGATCAGCGCGATGCGCCGCACCGCCGGCGTGGCCTCGGCCCGTGTCCCGGCCGGCAGCACTGCTGTCGTCATCGCACTACGCGTCGCTCGTCGAATCGGGCACGACGAACAGGTGTTCGGCGACTGCCCGCGAGAGGCCGATGCGGGTCGTGCGCACCTGGACGATGCACGGGTCGCCGGCCTTGCAGAGCCGCAGCCGGCTGGCGTCGAGCAGCCCCAGCGCCCGCAGGAACGGTCGGGCCTCGGGGTCGCGCACCTCGTGCAGGGTGGCGATGGCGCCGGCGGGCATCGCGGTCAACGGCACGGCGGGGGCGGCGGGTCGGCTGGGGGACGACATCACGTCGGCCCATTGTACCCGCGATCCTGAGACGGGATCTCAGGTTCGGCCATCTCAATGGATGAGTTGGCTCGCCGCCGCGGTAGTACGATCCCCGGGTTCGGCCAACCCATGCCTCGCACCTCGTTCCAGCGCCTCGCTATCGCCGCCACCGTCGTCACCTATCTGCTGATTGCCGTCGGCGGCCTGGTCCGGGCGTCGGGCGCCGGTCTGGGCTGCCCCGACTGGCCGCGGTGCTTCGGGTCGTGGGTGCCGCCGGCCTCGGCGGCGGACCTGCCGTCGCAGTTCGACGCCAGCCAGTTCAACCCCACCCTGATGTGGACGGAGTACCTGAACCGGCTGCTCGGGGTCGCCGTCGGCCTGGTCATCCTGGCTACCACCGTCTCGGCGTGGCGGCATCACCGGCGCGATGCGTGGGTGCTGTGGCCGGTGGTCGCCGCGGTCCTGCTCACCGGCTTCCAGGGCTGGCTGGGCGGGCGGGTGGTGGCCCATGAACTGGCGGCCTGGATCGTCACCGTCCACATGCTGGTGGCCCTGGTCATCGTGTCGCTGCTGCTCGTCGCGGTGCTCGAGTCGATGACCCCACCCGCCGGCGTCGCCAGCGTGCCGCCGCTGCGCCGGCGCGTCGCCTGGGTGACCGTCGCGGTCATCGCGCTGACCCTGCTCCAGGTCGGCGTAGGCACACAGGTGCGCGGCCAGGTCGATGCGGCGCTCGACGCCGCCGTGCCGCGCGCCGACGCGCTCGACACCGTCGAGCCGCTCGACACGACGCATCGCGAACTGGCGGCCGTGACCGGCCTGGCGATCCTCGGCCTGTGGGCGGTCGTGCTGCTGCGCCAACCGGACGACCGGGCGTTGACGCAGGCCGCGCACCTGTCGCTGGCCGCGGCCGCCGCGCAGATCGCGCTCGGCATGGCGTTGACGGCGACGTTGCCGCCCACGGCGCAGGTGCTGCACCTGGCGGTCGCCAGCCTGCTGCTCGGCGCCCTCACTGCGACGGCCTTCATCGCCTGGCGGTGGCCGGCGCCGGCCGCCGCGCGCTCATGACCGCGATCCTCGGCGATCCGCTGTTCGCGGCGTTCCTCAGCTTCACCTTCGTGTTCGTGGCGACACCGGGGGCGACCACTGCCGTCGTCGTGCGCAACGCCCTCGATGGCGGCCGTCGCGCGGGTTTGCTCGCTGCCGCCGGCGCGGCCACGGCCAACGTCACCCACGCCACGCTGGCCGGGCTCGGCGGTGCGGCGCTGCTCGCGGCATGGCCCGACGCGCTGATGGCGATCCGCTACGCCGGCGGCGGCTACCTCGCGTTTCTGGGCCTGCGCGGGCTGTGGGCATGGTACGCGGAAGGCGCGGCGCCGCCGGCGCCGCCGACGACGCCACGCGCCGACGCTCGCCACCGCAGCGCCGTCGAAGGGCTCACCGTCAACCTGCTGAGTCCGGTGATCCCGACCTTCTACCTGGCGGCGGTGCCCACGTTCATCCGCCCAACCTGGCCACGCGGCGCCTACGTGGTCCTGGCGGTGGCCCACGTGACCATGGCGTTCTTGTGCCACTCGTCGTGGGTGCTGGGCCTGCACTGGATGCGGCGGGTGTTCCAGGAGCCCGGCCCGCGCCGCGCCCTGGGCCTGGCCACCGCGGTGGCGCTGCTGTGGCTGGCGGCACGCGTGCTGCGGAGCGCGTGATCCGCGCGTGAATACGCTCGGCTCCGCGCGCTAGTCTAGGTCGCGTCAGATGTCGGCGCTGAACAGCTCGCGGAGTCGCAGGCTCCAGCCAGGCAGGATCGGCGTCGTCAACGCCTGATCGTCCTCGGCCGAGAGCTCTGCGGCCCGCTGAAACGTCCCCTCGTCTGCCCGTCGGTATACCTGGACCGTGTCGAGCTCCGGGTCCACGAGCCAGTACTCGCGGACGCCGCTACGGGCGAAGAGTCGCCGCTTGATCTGCGCGTCGCGTTTCCGTGTGCTCGGCGAGAGCACCTCGACGACGAGTGCTGGCGGGCCCTGCAAGTTCGCCGCTGTCACGACGCCCGCTTGGTCGGCGGCGACGAAGAGGAGATCCGGTTCGACGACGTCGTGCTGTGACAGCACGACGTCCAGTGGCGCGGTCAACAGTGTCCCGGTGCCAGGATGCGCCTTCAGGTACATGTAGATCTCGCCCTGCAGTCGGCCAACCACCAGTTGGTGCCGAACGGTCGGCGACGCCGTCATGTAGTGCTCTCCGTCGATGATCTCGTGCCGCAGCCCGTCGTCGGGGAACAGCAGCAGATCGTCGTAGGTGAGCCGCGTGTCGGCGCGGGACGCCGGTGTGCCCATCCGTTCCTCCCCGGCCATGCATGCAGTGTAGCGTCGGCCACGCCGGCGGCCAATGCCACCGCCGTGCCGAGTGGAACCCCGCGAGAATCGCCACCGCGGCCCGCGAACGTGGCGAGACATGCGATGCCCGGCCGGGCGGCACGTCGCAGGCACGGCCTCTTCGCCGAGGCCGACCCACCGAACTGGCTCGCCACACCGTTGGTCCCCGCAAATGGCCGCGGAGGGCCCGCAGACCCGTGCCGGGCGGTCCTGAGCCTCTGCTACCGTTGATCCCGCCGATGCGCCTGCCCGTTCTTCTGCTCCTGTTGGCCCCCTCGGCCGCGCTCGCCCAGGGCCCCAGCAGCACCGCACCGGCCCCGTCCGCCCCCACGACTGCGGTCGCGTCGTCCACGTTCTCGGGGGTCGATCGCCAGCTGGCCGTGCGCCCGCCGCGGCTCGAGGCCGAGGTGACCATCGACGGCCGGCTCGACGAGGCGCCGTGGCAGCAGGCGTCGCAGCTGGTCGGCTTCTCCCGTTACGCGCCGGTGGACGGCGGCCCGGCCGAGCGCGACACCGAAGTGCTGGTCTGGTACTCCCCGACGGCGATGCACTTCGGCGTGCGGGCCACGGCGCCGCCGGGTACGGTGCGCGCCACGCTGGCCGACCGCGACCGTCTCGACGCCGACGACCACGTGCAGCTGTTCCTCAGCACCTTCGGCGACGGCCGCCAGGCGTTCGTGTTCGGCGTCAACCCGTTCGGCCAGCAGATGGACGGCGCGATGGTCGAGGGCGTGCGCTCGAGCGGCGGCGGCTTCGGCGGCCTGAACGTCGGCCGCGAAGACGTCGATCGCAGCCCCGACTTCGTGTTCCAGTCGCGCGGCCGGCTGACCGACTCGGGCTACGAAGTGGAGATCCGTATCCCCTTCAAGAGCTTGCGCTACCAGTCGGGCGATGTACAGTCGTGGGGCCTGCACGTCACGCGCGTCAGCCCCGGCCTCGGCACCGAGGACAGTTGGGCGCCGGCGCGGCGGCAGGGGGCGTCGTTCCTGGCCCAGGCCGGCACGCTCGACGGCCTGCGCGAGCTGCGCCGCGGCCTGGTGCTGGATCTCAATCCGATCGTCACGTCGCTGGTCACCGGCGCGCGCAACGCCGTCGGCGATCGCTGGGACTACGACGGCTCCCGTCCCGAGTTCGGCGCCAACGTCCGCTGGGGCGTCACGCAGACGTTGACGATGAACGGCACGCTGAACCCCGACTTCTCGCAGGTCGAGTCGGACAACGGCCAGTTCCAGTTCGATCCGCGCCAAGCGTTGTTCTTTCCCGACAAGCGGCCGTTCTTCCTCGACGGCATCGAGCAGTTCGCCACACCGAACAACCTGATCTACACGCGTCGCGTCGTGGCGCCGCTCGGCGCCGCCAAACTCACCGGCCGGGTCGGCCGGGCGACCAGCGTCGCGTACCTGTCGGCCGTGGACGACCCGCTCGCCTCGGCCGACGGCGCTCACCATCCCGTGGTGAACATGCTGCGCGCGCAACGCGACGTGGGCCGGGCGTCAAAGCTGGCGTTCGTCTACACCGACCGCATCGACGGCCCGCGCTCGAATCGGGTTGCCGGCGTGGACACGCGGCTGGTGTGGAAGGACGTCTACAGCCTGCTGCTGCAGGGCGCCGCCAGCCGCACCGACACCGGCACGGCGAGCACCGTGGCGCCGTTGTGGCAGGCGACCTTCAACCGTTCGGGCCGCCGCTACGGCATTCGCGCCAACGCCCGCGGCGTCGATCCCGATTTCGACACCCAGTCGGGCTTCATCAGCCGTCGCGGCATCGCCCAGCTCGCCCTCACCAACCAGATGTCGTTCTACGGCCGGCCCGGCGGCGTGTTCGAACGCTTCACCAGCGACGTCGTCCTCGACGGCACCTGGCTGTACGACCGGTTGATGGCCGGCAACGCCTCACAGGATCGCAAGTTGCACTTCAACCAGAACGTGGCGCTGCGCGGCGGGTGGCGGGTGGGCGCCTCGGTGCTGATCGAGTCGTTCGGCTACGACGAGAGCCTCTATCGCGACTACGCCGTCGCCCATCCGAGCGCTGACGGCGGCCTGCGCTTCGTGCCCTACACCGGCACGCCGCGGCTGCCCAATCTCGACTACGTGGTCTCGTTCACCGTGCCCAACCGCAAGGGGCTCACCGCCGACGGGCTGATCCTGTGGGGCAAGGACGAGAACTTCTTCGAGTGGGCGTCGGCCGACATCGTGTTCGCCAACGTCGGCGCGGTGTGGCGGCCCACCAACCAGCTGCGCCTCGAGGGCCGCTATCAGCTGCAGTCGTTCCAGCGCCGCACCGACGGCAGCTATGCCGGGATCCGCCGGATCCCACGCGTCAAGATCGAGTATCAGATGACGCGGTACATCTTCGTCCGCGTCGTCGGCGAGCAGAACATGAACTTCGTCGACACCCTGCGTGACGACTCGCGGACCGGCTTGCCCGTCTACGTGCGCGACGCCAACGGCGTCTACCAGCGGGCCGTGCGGACCGACACCAACCGCGTCCGCATCGACTGGCTCTTCTCCTACCAGCCGACGCCGGGCACCGTCGTCTTCGCCGGGTACGGCACCAGTCTCGAAGAGCCGGACGTGGTCGGCCGCCCGCGTGCCTTCCGCCGCACCGCCGACGGCTTCTTCGCCAAGATCAGTTATCTTTTCCGCCTGTAAGCGGCAGTCGCCAGGCGCCCCCCGCCCTGGGCCGTTGCACGGGTTCACCCCGCGATCGCTGGTGATCGAGGGGCAATCGGGAGAATCTTGGTCCATGCGCAGGTTCGTCGTGTCTTTGCTCGCCGTCGCCGCCCTCCTCTCGTCAGCCCCCGCCGCGTCCGCCCAGGCGCCGCCCGCCGCGCCGCCCCCGCCGCCCCCGGGCTGGGCCGGCTCGCTCGGCGCCGGCCTGGCGCTGACCGGCGGCAACTCCGACACCTCCACCGGCAACGTCGCCTACGAGATGCTGCGCGACTACGGCGGCGACCTGGTGTTCAAGAGCACCGGTTTGTACCTGCGTGCCCAAGCCGAGGGCGAGGTGACCGTCGACCGGGCGGCCGCCGATGCCCGGCTCGACTACCGGCTGACGCCGCGGCTCTCGGCGTTCGGCCTCACCACCTACGCCCGCGATCGCTTCAAGGACATCGACTACCTGATCGCGCCGACGGCCGGCCTCAGCCTGGCGGTGATCGGCGGCGGCCGCGTCGAGTGGACCACCGATGGCAGCCTCGGCTTGGTCTTCGAGAAGAACACCGGGTTCGAGACCGAGACGTCCGGCGCGGTGCTGGCCGGCGAGCGGTTCCTCTTCAAGGCGACCGAGACGACGCGCATCATCCACGCCGCCACGGCGCTGTGGAAGATGAACGACTTCGGCGACGGGTTCTACACGTTCTCGGCCGGCATCGCCACGTCGGTGGCCAGCCGGCTCGAATTGAAGACGGAATTCCTGAACACCTACAAGCGCCGGCCCACCGATCCCACGCTGAAGAAGAACGACCAGTCGGTGGTGTTGTCGCTCGTGTACAAGTTCTAGGGGCTGGGGACTGGGGGCTGGGGGCTGGGGCTCGAGACGATCTCGACGTCCGCCCGCCGCCGCACCTGAGCGGAGGATGCGATGTTCCAGGAATTCAAGGAGTTCATCGTCAAGGGCAACGCGTTCGACTTGGCGGTCGGCGTGATCATCGGCGGCGCGTTCGGGGCGATGGCCGGATCGTTCGTGACCGACATCATGATGCCGCCGATCGGCCTGGTCACCGGTGGGACCGACTTCTCGAACCTCTTTGTGACCTTGAAGGACGGCGCATCGCCTGGTCCCTACGCGTCTCTGGCGGCGGCGAAAGAAGCCGGGGCCGTCACCTTGAACCTCGGCGTGTTCCTCAACACCGTGGTCAACCTGGTGATCGTCGGCTTCGTCCTGTTCCTGATGGTCCGGGCGATCAACGCCGCGCGCCGGCCGGTGGCCGAGCCGCCGCCCGCCGGCCCCCCCGAAGACGTGCTGCTGCTGCGCGAGATCCGCGATGCCCTGAAGAAGTAGCGGCGCCCGGGGCGCCGGTCGCCGTCGTCACTGACGGGGCAGCAGGCTCTTCCAGTTGACGATGGCGATCGAGCGTGGCGGCGGGTCACGATCGAAGACGAGGACGCGCTGCCCGTCCGCGGACGGGATGAAGTCGAGGCCGGCCGCCTGCACCACGCGTTGCGGCGGCGACAGCATCGCCGAACGGGCGCCCACGTCGACGGGGGCCTCCATCAGCCATCCGGACACCTGCCGGGCTTCGCCGCTCCGGCCACAGGCTTGGCCAGGCCGAAGTCGAGCAGCTTGACACCGGCCTTGGTCAGCACGGCGTTGCCGGGTTTCAGGTCGCGGTGCACGAGCCCGGCGCGATGGGCGGCGATCAGCGCCAGCAGCACCAGGCGGGCAATCGCCAGCGTCTCGGCGACTGGGACCGGTCCTCGGGTGAGGCGGTCGGCGAGCGTCTCGCCTCGACCAGTTCGAGGACGAGGTAATGGAGATTCGGCTGCCCGTCGAGTGTGGCCTCGCCGACGTCGTGGACGGCGCAGATGTGCGGATGGTTCAGGGTGGCGGCGGCGCGCGCCTCGCGCTCGAAGCGGGCGCGGGAGGCGGCGTCGGCATGGAGGTCGGCGTGGAGGACCTTGAGGGCGACCGTGCGGGCCAGGCGGGTGTCGCGGGCCTTGTAGACTTCGCCCATGCCGCCCGAGCCGACGAGGGCGCCGACCTGATACGGCCCGAGACGGGTGCCTGGCTCCAGGGGCATCGGCGTGTGACCGCCGATACTACGCCACGCACGGCGGCCGCTCAGGGGGCGGGCCGGCTGGCGGCTGGCTGCAGGCCCGCGATCTCAGGGGACGATCGAGAAGCGCCGCCGTGGTCCCGGACGATAGACGGTGAAGTGCCGGCGGTCCAGCGTGAAGATGCGCGTATCGCCATCGCGTTCGGCGACGCGCACGAGGGCCGCATCGGCGAGGTCCATCGGCAGGTCGCGGTACTTCGCCATCAGCGCGTGCATCCTCGGCGCGTCGTCGGCATCGAGGCTGGCGAGGCGGAGCACGCCTGTCTCGAGCCGGCTCCACAGTGCCTGTTGCGCCCGCCACGACGAGCCGAGCAGATACATCGCCTCGGTGAATGCCGGCCACACGGTGGTCAGGGGTACGGGCAGTGACGCCAGCGCCGCGACGCAGGGCCCGTGATGGGCATCGCTGGCGTCGAGCAGCGCCACGAGGGGGCCGGCGTCAACGAGCACGCCGGCTCCTGGCCTTGGCGCGGACGACGTCGGTGAACCGCGCTCCGGTGGTCCGGGCATCGTCGCCGCGCTCCAGATCGACGACGCCGATCACGTCGGTCCACGCGGCGAGCGCCGAGTCGTCGCCGGCATGGGCAGGAGCCTGGGCCGCCGCGTAGTGCTCGATCGCCTCGCGCACCACGTCGGAGCGAGTCATTCGGCGACGCCGCGCCAGCGCGGCGAGCGTCCGCTCGGTCTTCGGAGAGAGCCGCACCGTCAGGGACATCGCTGTATTACATCATCGTAATACAGAGGCTGTCAACCGCCGGACCGAGTCGGACAGCGGGCGTGCGGCGTCATCGCGTCGTCGTCCTCGTCGCCGCGCCGCGGTACTTCACCGCGCCGCCGACGATCGTGTAGACCACCTGCGCCGTCGGGATCTCGTCCTCCGGCACGGTCATGACGTTCTTCGACAGCACGGTGATGTCGGCCAGCTTGCCCACCGCCAGCGAGCCCTTGAGCTGCTCCTCCTTGGCGGCGTAGGCGGCGTTCCAGGTGTAGGACTTCAGCGCCTCGGCCCGCGACATCCGCTGGTCGGGGTAGAAGACCGAGCCATCCCTGGTCTTGCGGGTGATCGAGGCGTGCAGGTTGGGCAGCGGGTCGATGCGCTCCACTGGCACGTCGGTGCCGTTGGCGATGATCGCGCCGCTCTTCATCAGCTTTTGCCACACGTAGGCGCCTTCCTCGGCGCGGGCCGCACCCAGCCGGGCCAGCACGTAGGGCGCGTCGGAGGTGGCGTGGATGCCCTGCATCGACGCAATCACCCCGAGTTGGCCGAAGCGCGGGATGTCGGCAGCGGCGAGGTGCTGTGCGTGCTCGATGCGCCAGCGCCAGTCCTTCACCGTCGGATTGGCCGTGAACGTCGCCGCGAAGATGTCGAGCGTCTCGCGGTTGGCGCGGTCGCCGATGGCGTGGACGCCGAGCTGCACGCCGTTGGCGGCGGCGATGGCGGCCAGCGCCTTCACTTCCTCGACCGGTGCGGTGTTGAGACCGCTGCTGGTCGGCATGTCGGCGTAGGGCTCGAGCAGCCACGCGCCGCGCGAGCCGAGGGCGCCGTCGATGGTCTTCTTGATGGCGGCGATGGTCAGGTGGTTGTTCGCCGCCCCGACCACCTTGTAGGCCGGCAGCTTGGCCTGGAGGTTCTCGTTGGAGTCGCGCACCATCACCCACAGGCGGATGCCGAGCGCGCCGGCGTCGGCGGCCTGCTTGATGACGTCGATGGTGGCGAAGCTCTCGCCGGCGTCCTGGAACGAGGTCACGCCCTTCTCGAGGCTGGCCTGCACCGCCTCGTCGATGACCCGCCGGGCGTCGGCGGCGCGCTGCTCCGGCGTACGCGTCGCCGTCCACGCGTCGAAGGCGCGGTCGGCCAGACCGGATGCGGTCTCGCGCAGCACGCCAATCGGCCGCCCGGCGCGGTCCTTCAGGATGTCGCCGCCAGCCGGGCTGCGCGTCGCGGCCGTGATGCCCGACGCCTGCATCGCCCGCGCGTTCACATAGCTGGCATGGCCGCTGGCGTGCTCCAGCAGCACCGGGTTGTTCGGCGACGCCTGGCTCAACGCGTCGTGGAGGGGGAAGCCCTCGACGTTGGGCTGCGGCACCGAGGTCCACTTCTCCTGATGCCAGCCGCGGCCGACGATCCACTCGCCGGGCTGGGCTTTGGCGGCGGCGTCGCCGACCATCGCCACGATCTGCTCCCAGCTCGTCGTGTCCATCAGGTCGAGGACCAGGCGCGACTGGCCGAGGCCCATGAAGTGGCCGTGGCCCTCGATGAGGCCGGGGATCGCGGTGAGGCCGGTCAGGTCGATCACCTCGGTGGCGGGCCCCACGTAGGGGGCGATGGCCTCGTTGGTGCCCACCGCGACGATGCGGTCGCCGCGCACGGCCAGTGCCTGCGCCTCGGGCAGCGCGTCGTCCACGGTGACGATCGTGCCGCCGCGCAGCACCATCGTCGCCGGCTCGACGCCCGGATCGCTGCTGCACGCCACTCCGACCGCCAGCGCGGCCAACACCCCGCCGAGTCGTCCCATCCGTCGTCCTGCCGCCATCGCGTGTCGCTCCCCGGCGGGCGGTGCGCCCGCCACCGCCCCCGACTGTCGGCCGACGCCGGCCGCGCTGTCAACCGGCGGCGGAGCGTCTGACGCTCTGGCCTACACTCGATGGCGGCCGACATGCGCCGCATCGCCGACGCTCTCCGGGACCGCCTCGCCCAGCCGCTGCCAGGGCTCGACGCGCAGCTGCGCATGGCGCCGCGTCCACGGCCGGGGTGGGATCCGCACGCGCTGCCCCCGGGACTGCGCGACGCCGCCGCCCTGGTGCTGCTGTATCCCCACGACGGCGTCTGGCACGTGCCGTTGACGCTGCGCGGCTCGACCTTGCGCCATCACACCGGGCAGGTGTCGCTGCCCGGGGGACGGGTGGACGCCGACGAGTCGATCGAGGCCGCGGCGCTGCGCGAGGCCGAGGAAGAAGTGGGCGTCGTGCCGGGCACCGTGCAGGTGATCGGCCGGCTCACCCCGCTGCACGTGCCGGTGTCGCGGCACCTGCTGCACCCCGTCGTGGGCATCGCCGCCGAGCGGCCGTCGTTCCGCCTCGCGGAAGCCGAGGTGGAGCGCCTGCTCGAGGTGCCGGTGGCACACCTGCGCGACCCCGCGATCGTCGCCTGGGAGCAGCGGCAGCGGCAGATGCCGCCGCCGGTCCTGATGGACGTGCCGTACTTCGCCGTGGCCGGCACGCACGTCTGGGGCGCCACGGCGATGATCCTGGCGGAGTTCCTCGCCGTGCTCGCCGACCTCGATCCATAGTGGGCCGATGCGGACGGTCGCCGTCGTCGCGCTGGTGCTGGTGGGCCCGGGCTGCGCCGGCCCACGCCTGGCTGACGCGACGCTCTGGTTCGACGACGTGGCGTTCCAGTCGCCCGGCACCGTCGTCGGCGCGGTGTCGGCCCGCGACCTGCCGGTGATTCGCGATGCGGCGGTCCGCGAGGTGGCGGCCGCGTTCGTCGGCCTTCGGGTCGCCGTCTCGACCCGTCCCGAGGGGCGCTACCACGTGCGTGTCGTCCAGCGTCTGCGCGATTTGCGCCAGCGCCGCGCCGGCAGCCATGCCGGCGAATCGCGCGCCATCAACGGCTTCGGCGGCTCGGGCGCCGTGAGCTTCGAGTACTTCGCCGCGCTGGCGACCAGCTACGCGCCCACCGCGGCGACCCGCGACGAGGTGATTGCGGCCATCGGCCGCTGCCTGGGCCGCGGCGCCGTCCACGAGTTCGCGCATCAGCTGCTGCCCACGGCGCCCATCCACGACACCGTCGATCGCCGCACCTACGAGTACTACGCCGGCGGCCGCCCCGAGCACTGCTACGGCCCGATTGGCTGGGGTAAAGCCCGCCCGTGGCTGCTGGCCCGCTACGGCACCGCGGCGCCCTGACCCGCGCCGGTGTCGGCGCGCCGACATCCCTGCGCGCAGTCGTGTGCCGAGCCGATAGTCCGCTCGTGACCCATCCCCGCAGGTCGCCGGTCGACGTGCGCCTGCTCCTGGCCGCCGGCAGCGACGTCGCGGACGCCCTGGCCGCCGCGATGCGCGCGGCCGGCTTCCAGGTGACCGTGGTGGACGCCGACGCCCCGGTGCCGCTGGGTGCCATCCCGCCGCCGGCGCTCGTCGTCCTCGACACCGGCCGCGCCGGTGAACGGGACGCGCTCGGCTCCTGCCTGGCAATCCGCGCCACGCCGACCGGCGTGGACGTGCCGGTGCTGCTGCTGGTCACCGTGGACGACACCGGGGTGGTCGAGCGGGGCCTCGAGGCCGGGGTGACCGACTTCGGCATCCGCAGCGCGCCGCCGACCCTGCTCGCGCATCGGGTGCGGCGGATGCTGCAGGTGAAGCACACGGTCGACGAGCTGCAGCGCAGCGAAGCCAGCCTCGAACACGCCCAGCGCATCGCCCGGCTGGGCAACTGGGCCTGGGAGCCCTACGGCGACGTGGTCACGTGGTCCACCGAGGTGCAGAGCCTGCTCGACGTGCCGAGCGGCGTCCACCAGGCGCCGATCTCGCGCTTCCTGGCCCACGTCCATCCCGACGACCGGGCGGCGGCCCGCGCCGCGATCGACAGCCTGGTCTCCACCGGCGCGCCGTTCGCGCTCGACCTCCGCTTCCTGCTGCGCGGCGGCGCCACCCGGGTGCTGCGCGCCCAGGGCGAGGCGGCGTTCGACGAGCGCGGCGACATCCGCCAGGTGGTCGGCACGCTGCAGGACATCACCGAGCGCACCGCCACCGAGGACCGTATCCGCTTCCTGGCCTACTACGACAGCCTGACCAGCCTGCCCAACCGCGTGCTGTTCACCGAACGGCTGCGCGGGCTGCTCGGCGCGGCGCGGCGGCGCAACCAGCTGGTAGCGACCATCTTCGTCGACCTCGACAACTTCAAGGGCGTCAACGACACGATGGGGCACAGCGCCGGCGACGAGCTGCTGAAGGCTGTCGCCGACCGCTTCCGTGAATCGCTGCGCGACAGCGACGTGTTCACCCGCGACCGGCCCGGCGCCGACAGCGAGACCAGCACCGTGGCCCGGCTCGGCGGCGACGAGTTCATCCTGGCGATCGGCGATCTCGACCGCGTGGAAGACGTGCCGCGCATCGCCCGCCGGCTCCAGGACGCCCTGAAGCAGCCGATCGCGCTGTCGTTCGGCGAGGTGTTCGTCACCACCAGCATGGGCATCAGCGTGTTCCCGCAGGACGGCCAGACGGTGGAGGAGCTGTTCAAGAACGCCGACGCCGCGCTCTACCACGCCAAGGACTCGGGCCGGAATTGCTTCCAGTTCTTCAGCAGCTCGCTGAACGAAGCGGCGCTGCAGCGGCTGCTGCTCGAATCGCACCTGCGCCGCGCCGTCCAGAACGACGAGTTGCTGGCCTACTACCAGCCGCAGGTCGACGGCCGCACCGACGCCGTGGTGGCGGTGGAGGCGCTGATGCGCTGGAACCGGCCCGAGATGGGCCTGGTGTCGCCGGCGCAGTTCATCCACGTCGCCGAGGAGAGCGGCTCGATCCACGAGATGGGCCGCTGGATCCTGCGCGCCGCCAGCACCGCGTCGGTCACCCGCGGCTGGGCTGCGCGCGGCGTGCGCGTCGCCGTCAACATCTCGACGCAGCAGTTCAAACGCCCCGACGTCGTCGAGACGCTGGTCGGCGCGGTGCGCGAGTCGGGCCTGTCGCCCGAGGCGGTGTCGCTGGAGATCACCGAGAGCGTGCTGGTCGATCACGCCCGCGCCGTGCCGACGCTGGTGGCGCTGAAGAACGCCGGGTTCTCGATCATCCTCGACGACTTCGGCACCGGCTACTCGTCGCTGACCTACCTCAAGTCGCTGCCGCTCGACGCGCTGAAGATCGACCGCTCGTTCATCCGCACGCTCACGACCGACCCGCGCGACACGGCCATCGTCACCGCCATCATCGGCGTGGCCCGCAGCCTCGGCATGGACGTGGTGGCCGAAGGCGTGGAGCGCGTGGCCCAGAAGCAGAAGCTGCTCGAGCTGGGCTGCACCGTGATGCAGGGCTACCTCTTCGGCCGGCCGATGCCGGTCGAGGCGATCACCTGCTGACGTCGGGGTCGACGCCGCGGAGCACGCACGCTGGGCCGTCGGGGTCGGCCTCGATCCGCAGGCGATCGCCGGTGGCGAAGCCGTCGATCGCGCACACGACAATCGGGCACGCCAGCCCGTAGAGAAACCGGGCGACGATCGCGCCCACCGTGAGGATCGGGTCCGGCGCCCCGAGCACGATGCCCCGCGGTGCGGTGCCCAACCGAATCGCCTCGGCGAGTACCGCCGACGACGAGGACGACCCGCGGCCGCCCGGGAGCACCAGGATGCACTGCGCCACCGAGGCGCCGTGCTGCGGATGCGCCCGGTCGATGATCCGGCCGGTGGTCGCCT
>CAYUAX010000016.1:0-40823 GCA_964442845.1 uncultured Bifidobacteriaceae bacterium
GCGCAAGCTGGTCTACGGCCTGGTGCTCGCCAACATCGGCCTCACGCTGGTGTCGTTGATCGTCAGCGAGCACGTGCGCATCCCCGGCAGCCGCGTGCCCGAGGGCCTCACGACGTCGTCGCTGCAGGGCAGCGCGTGGGTGGCGGCGGTCGGCACGACGCTGCTCCTGCTCGACGTCATCGGCATCATCCTGGTGTTCGAGTTCGTCAGCCGCTTCGTCCGCTCGCTGTTCCTGCGTTCGCTGGCCTCGCTGGTGATGGTCGCGGCCTTCGACAACGCGTGGTTCACGCTGCTCGTGCAGGGGCCGAACAACCCGCAGTTCCAGCCGTTGCTGATGGCCGGCCTGGTCGGCAAGACCTCGGCGGCGGTGTTCTACGCGGTGGCTTTGTACGTGTACCTGCGCTTCTTCGAGCCGCACGGCGCCACCGTCGGCTCCGGCGACGTGCAAGACGTCTTCGAAGCGCTGACCTACCGGCAGCGCTACGAGCAGGCGCGTCAGCGCATGGTGCGCGACGCGCTCACCGGCCTGTACAACCGCGGCTACTTCGACGAGATCCTGCCGCGCGCGGTGGCCCACGCCGCCCGCTACCAGGAGCCGCTCAGCCTGCTGCTGGTCGACACCGATCACTTCAAGACGATCAACGACACCCACAGCCACATCACCGGCGACCGCGTGCTGCGCGTGGTGGCCGACACGCTGGGCGAGCACGCCCGCGCCTCGGACACGGTGTGCCGCTTCGGCGGCGACGAGTTCATCGTGATCCTGTCGTCGGCCGATGCCAGCGCCGCCAGCGCGTTCGCCGAGCGGTTCCGCCGCCGGCTGCGCGAGCGCGTGCAGGCGGCGACGCCGCCGCTGCCGACGAACGAGGTGACCGCGACGGTCGGCATCGCCACCTTCCTCGAAGACGACGTGGCGACCGCCGACGACCTGGTGCGGCTGGCCGACAGCCGGCTCTACGTCGGCAAGCGCGCCGGCCGCGACCGCGTCGTCTGGCACGATCTCCCCACCTCGGCGTAGCGCGCTACAATCGCCGCTCGCGCCGGACGCGCCCGTCCGGCCCGCCCGAAGGAGCGACAGATGCGGACCTCGCGTCTCGTCATCGCCGCGCTGCTCACCGTCGGCCTCGCCGGCTCCGCCACCGCCCAGACCACCGCCGACACCCGCTACCTGCTGCCGCCGCAGGCGATCGTCGACATCCTCGACAAGCCGGCGCCGCCCGAGGTGATGCCGAGTCCGGCGCAGGACGTGGTGGCGGTCCTGGAGCCATCCCCGATGCCGACCATCGCCGACCTGGCACGGCCGATGCTGCGGCTGGCCGGCCTGCGCATCGACCCGGCAACCAACGGCCGGCATCACGCCCGCACCTACCGTTCGCTGGTGCTGAAGAGCACGAGCGACGGCGCGGTGCGCCAGGTGACGCTGCCGGCCAGTCCCGCGCTGAGCTGGCTGGGCTTCTCGGCCGACGGCCAGCGCTTCGCCTTCACGCAGACGACGACGGCCGGCATCGCGCTGTGGGTCGGCGAGAGCGCGACGGGCCGGGCCAAGGCCCTCGGGGCGGCCGACCTGAACGCCGTGCTGACCACGCCGTGCGCGTGGGTGGGCACCGGCCAGGCGTTGTTGTGCAGCGCAACGGTGCCCGGGCGCGGCGCCGCGCCGGCGACGCCCGTGGTGCCAACCGGCCCCAACGTGCAGGAACACCGCGGCGGCGTGTCGCCGGTGCGCACCTACCAGGATCTGTTGACCTCGGCCCACGACGAGGCGCTGTTCACCTACTACGCCAGCAGCCAGCTCGTCACCGTGGACGCCGCGACCGGCGCGCGCGCGCCGCTCGGCCGGCCCGGCCTGCATCTTCAGGTGCAACCCTCACCCGATGGCCAGTACACGCTCGTCACCCGGTTGACCACGCCGTTCTCACGGCTGGTGCCGGTCGGCGACTTCGGCAAGACCGTGGAGGTGTGGGACCGTGTCGGGGCGATCACGCGCACGCTGGCGACGCTGCCGATCGCCGACGACGTGCCCAACGGCGGCGTGCTGCCGGGGCCGCGCAGCCTGCGCTGGAAGCCGCTCGAGCCGGCGACGCTCACCTGGGCCGAGGCGCTCGACGGCGGCAACCCGAAGACCGCGGTGCCGTTCCGCGATCGCCTGGTCACGCTGTCGGCGCCGTTCAAGACCGATCCCGAAGAGGTCGTGAAGACGGAGTACCGCTTCACCGGCATCGCCTGGACCGACGGCGGGAGCTCGCTGGTCACCGAGTACGACCGCACCCGGCGCTGGACGCGCACGTGGCTCATCGCGCCCGACGGTGCTTCGGCGCAGACCATCTGGAGCCGCAGCACCGAGGATCGCTACGCCGATCCGGGCACGCCGCTGCGCCGCGTCCGCGCCTCGAACACCGAGACCATCGTCCAGCACGGCACCGCCATCTTCCTGGCCGGCGCCGGCGCCTCGCCGCAGGGCGACAAGCCGTTCCTCGACACCTTCGACCTGACCACCCGTCAATCGACGCGCGCCTATCAGGGCACCGAAGGCTACGAGCCCGTCGTGGGCCTGGCGTCGCCCGACGGGTCGCGCGTGATCACGCGCTTCGAGACGCCGACGACGCCCCCGTCGGTGATGGTGCGCTCGGTGGCCGACGGCCGCCGCACGACGCTGACGGCGCCGAGCGACGCCGCGCCGCTCATCTCCGGGGCGAACAAGCAGCTCATCACCTACGCGCGTGCCGACGGCGTGCAGTTGTCGGCCACGCTCTACACGCCGGCCGGGTGGACGCCGGAGAAGGGCCGTCTGCCGCTGCTCTTCTGGGCCTATCCGCGCGAGTTCGTCGATCCCGCCACGGCCGGTCAGGTCAACGGCTCGCCGCAGCGCTATACCGGCATCAGCGGCGCCAGCCACCTGCTGCTGCTCACCCAGGGCTACGCCATCCTCGACGACCCGACCATGCCGATCGTCGGCAAGGGCGAGACCGCCAACGACACCTACGTCGAGCAGCTCGTCGCCAGCGCCAAGGCGGCGGTGGACAAGGTGGTGGCGATGGGCGTCGCCGATCCGTCGCGGCTGGTCGTCGGCGGCCACAGCTACGGCGGCTTCATGACCGCCAACCTGCTCGCCCACTCGGACCTCTTCCGCGCCGGCATCGCCCGCAGCGGCGCCTACAATCGCACGCTGACGCCGTTCGGCTTCCAGAACGAGCAGCGCACCTTCTGGGAGGTGCCGGAGATCTACGCCCGCATGTCGCCGTTCAACCACGCGCACCTGATCAAGGAGCCGGTGCTGCTGATCCACGGCGAAGCCGACGACAACAGCGGCACGTTCCCGATCCAGTCGGAGCGCTTCTACGTGGCGCTCAAGGGCCACGGCGCCACGGTGCGCTACGTCACCCTGCCCTACGAGGCGCACGGCTACGCGGCGCGCGAGTCGGTGCTGCACACCGTGGCCGAGATGCTCAACTGGGCCAACGAGTGGACGAAGCCGAGCGCGGCGCCGACACAGATGCCGCGCTGAGGTCCAGCGGCTGGCGGCTAGCGGCTAGAAGACGCTACGGTTGCGCCCGCATCAGGCTGAGCGCTTGAATCTGCGGCGTCGTGGTCGGGGCGAGCAACACCGACCCGCGCACGCGGCCGAGCGTGCAGGTCCACGTGAAGTCGCCCGACAGCGCCCCTGTCGGCGTCACCGGCGCCGACGTATCGCAGGTGCCCACCTGGGCCTTCAGCGCGGCGAGGTCGCGGGCCCAGTGCACGGCGTCTTTGTCCATCAGGAAGTTCATCGCCAGGACCGGAGTGGTCTCGGTGACCGACCCGGCGGCGAACATCCGGCCGACGGCGGCGTAGGCGGTGGCCAGCGCCGGTGAGACGGCGGGGGGGCGCGACGTGAGCACGCCGGCGCGATGCAGCGCCACCGCCGCGTCCCACACCGGCGCGCGCGGCCCGGCGTAGGTGCGGTTGGCCAGCGCGAAGATGCCGACGCCGTAGTCGGGCAGCAGCAGGACGTGCGACCCGTAGCCCGGGTAGCCGCCGCCGTGGCTCAGCGTGAGGCCCAGCTCGCAGTCCACCGCCACGTTCATGCCCATGCCGTAGGCGCCGGCCGACCGGCAGGCGTCGGCGCCGCTCGCGCCGGGACGCATCCGCACCGACGCGTAGTTGGCGCCCTGCGCCAGCTCGCGCACACTCGACCGCCGCACCGGGCCGGTGTCGGCGTCGTCACGCGGCGGCCAGGCCGAGAGCAGGAACGCCACCCACTTGGCGTAGTCGGTTGCGCTGGTCTGGATGCCGCCCATGGCGCCGAAGGCGCCGTGCGCCATCGTCGGCTCGATCGTCCAGGCGCCGTCCTCCCATCGGTAGCCCAGGGCGCGACGCTGCGGCGGCGCCGACGCGACGTCGTAGCTCGTGGAGGTCATGCCGAGCGGGCCGAGCAGCGTCGCCTGCACGTAGTCCTTGTAGGCGCGGCCGGATGTGTTGGCGACGATGCGGCCGAGCAGCGCGTAGCCGAAGTTCGAGTACTCCATCGCCGTGGCCGTGGGCCGCGTGAACGGCACGCCGTCGCGGAGCATCCGCGTGAACTCGTCCTCGGGCAGCGGCGTCTGCCGGTCGCCCCACGGGTCGTCGGTGACGAAACCGGCGGTGTGGGTGATGAGCTCACGCACGCGGATCGGCGGCGAGTCGGCGGTGGGCTTTTTCCAGCCGGCCAGCTCCGGCACGTAGGTGGCCGCCGGCGCGTCGAGCGCCACTTTGCCGTCGTCGCGCAGCTTGAGGATCGACAGCGCCGTGAACGCTTTGGTCATCGAGGCGATGCGGAACAGCGTGTCGGCGGTGACCGGCCGCTTCGCGTCGGTGTCCTGCACGCCGGCGCCCTTCACGTGCACGAGCCGGCCGTCCTTCACGACCCCCCAGACCATGCCGGGGATGTGCGCGTCGAGGCGGTAAGCCTCCATGGTTCGGTCGATCCCGGCGAGGGTCGCCGCCGTCTGTCCGTGCGCCGTGCCCGTCGTGAGCCCAATCGCCACGGCGGCGAAGCCCAGCAGCAGTCGATAGTCGATTCGTTGGCGCATCACGACTCCTCGTCGGGGTCAGACCAGCACGTCGCGGGCCGCCAGCACCTTCTCGATGGCCTCGCCGGGGCTGTCGGCGATCGCGGTGAGGTGGCCCATCTTGCGGCCGGGCCGCGGCTCGCGCTTGCCGTAGAGGTGCAGCTTCACGCCGGGCACGGCCACGGCCAGATCCCAGCGCGGCTCGCCCTGGCTCCACACGTCGCCGAGCAGGTTCGACATCGCGGCGGCGCGAATCGGCGTGGTGGCGCCGAGCGGCAGCGCGCAGATGGCCCGCACCTGCTGCTCGAACTGGCTGGTGACGGCGGCGTCGATGGTGAGGTGCCCCGAGTTGTGCGGCCGCGGCGCGATCTCGTTCACCAGCACCTTGCCGTCGGCGGTGAGGAAGAACTCCACGCACAGGACGCCGACGTAGGCCAGCTCCTCCATGATCGCCTGCGTCACGGCCACGGCCTCGGCGACGGCCGGCGGCGGCATGCGCGCCGGCCACACCGACAGATCCAGGATGTGCTCGCGGTGCATGTTCTCGATGGCCCCGTAGTGCACGAAGCCGCCGTCGAGGCCGCGCGCCGCCACCACCGAGAACTCGAGCACGAAATCGACGACGCGCTCGAGCACCGCCGGCTGGTGGCCGACCAGCCCCCACACGCGGTCGAGGTCGAGCGCCGAGGTGATGCGATGCTGGCCCTTGCCGTCGTAGCCGAAGGCCGCCGTCTTGAGGATGGCCGGCAGGCCGACGCGTTCCACGGCCGTGGCCAGCTCCTCGAGCGAGCCCACCGGCTCGAAGGCCGTGGTCGGAAAGCCCTTCAGCCGCAGGAACGCCTTCTCCCGCGCCCGCTGCTGGGTCACGTGCAGGGCGTGGCCGCTCGGCCGCACCGGCACGATCTCGGCGGCGGCGTCGGCGGCGGCGGTGGTGACGTTCTCGAACTCGAAGGTGATCACGTCGACGCCGCGGGCGAAGGCGCGGATGGCGTCGAGGTCGTCGTAGTCGGCGTCGATCTCGGCGTCGGCCACCTGGCCGGTCGGCGTGTCGAAGCCCGGCGACAGCGTGTGGACGCGGTAGCCCATCCGCCGCGCGGCCAGCGCGAACATCCGGCCGAGCTGTCCGCCGCCGAGCACGCCGAGCGTGGCCCCGGGCAGGACGATGCGGTTCACGGCAGGACGTCTTCGCGCACCGCGCGCGACTGCGCCTCGCGGAACGCCTTGAGGCGCGCCGCCAGCTGGGGCCGTTCGGTGGCCAGGATGGCGACCGCCAGCAGGCCGGCGTTCTTGGCGCCGGGCTTGCCGATGGCGAGCGTGGCCACCGGCACGCCGCCGGGCATCTGGACGATGGACAGCAGCGAGTCGAGGCCGTTCAGCGCCGCGCTCTGCACCGGCACGCCGAGCACCGGCAGGGTCGTCTGCGCCGCGACCATGCCGGGCAGGTGGGCCGCGCCGCCGGCGCCGGCGATGATCACCTTCAGGCCCTGCGCCTCGGCCCCGGCCGCGAATTCGGCCATCCAGGCCGGGGTGCGATGCGCCGACACCACCTGCTTCACGTAGGGCACCGCGAAGTCGTCGAGAACGGCGGCGGCGTGCGCCATCGTGTCCCAGTCGGACTTCGACCCCATGATCACGGCGACGAGCGGAGTGGACACGGCGGGTTCTCTCGGGAAGCGAAGAGCTTATCAAAGGCGGGGGCTGGGGACTGGGGACTGGGGGCTGGGGCGCGAAAAAGACGAACCGGGAGCGACTTGCTAGGATCACGGCACATGCAAGGAGTCGAGATGAGCAAGCGATGGGCGACGTGGACGGCGGTCACTGTGATGCTGGCTGGCGCCGCGCCGGCGCGAGGGCAGGAGACGCCGACGGAGCGGGAGGCGGCCAGGGACGTGCTGGCCAGCATGGCGGCGATGCAGAAGAGCCTCGACGTGCCGGGGATGGTGGCGAAGTACACCGCGCCGAACCCGGCCCGCGACGCGGTGGCGGCGCGCGTCGAGCAGCTGCTGAAGGGCGAGCTGCTGGCGTTGTCTGACGACATCTGCACCCATCCCGAAGTGGGCTACAAGGAGACGCGCTCGGTGGAGCGGCTGGCCGGCGTGCTGAAGACGCACGGCTTCTCGGTGAAGCTCGGCGCCGGCGGCTTCGACACCGCGTTCGTCGCCACCTACGGCCGCAACAACGGCAAGCCCGACCTCGGCGTGATCGTCGAGTACGACGCGCTGCGCGGCACGCAGGGCGCCTTCCACGGCGACCAGCACTGCGCGCAGGGCCCCATCGGCATCGCCGCCGCCGTGGCGATCGGCGAGTACCTCACGGCCAACAAGCTGCCGGGCAGCGTCACCGTGTTCGGCACGCCCGGTGAAGAACTGCTCGAGCCGTCGGCCAAGACGCAGATGCACCGCCGCAAGGTGTTCGACGGCATGGACGTGATCGTCCGCAGCCACGCCAGCAACCAGACGTCGCGGCCGGCGCCGGGCTTCGGCACGTGCTGTCTCAACATCGACGGCGTGAAGTACACGTTCAGCGGCGCGCCGGCGCATCAGATGACGGCGTGGAACGGCCGCAACGCGCTCACCGCCGTGATCCACCTCTTCAACAACATCGACGCCGCGCGCAGCAACATGCGGCCCGAGACGCGCATCCAGGGCGTGATCACCGAGGGCGGCGCCGCCCCCAACGTCGTGCCCGACCGCGCCCAGGCCGACTTCTACATCCGCTATCCCGACGAGGTGTACCTCAAGACGGTGCGCGAGTTCGTCGACAACGCCGCCAAGGCAGCGGCGCTGGCCACCGGCACCAAGGTGAAGATCGACAACTACGGCAGCAACCGCGACGGCATCTCGGTGGCGACGCTGTCGGAACTGGCGTTCGCCTACATGAAACAGTTCGGCGGCGGCAAGGTGAACGAAGAGCCGGGCAAGCCGCAGGGCTACGAGGAGAGCGGCAGCGTCTCGCGCGACATCCCCGGCATCGGCTTCAGCGCCTACACCTCCGACTGGCCCAATCACACCTACGAGATGGACCAGGACAACCTGAAGCCGGTGGCGCACCAGGGCTTCACCGTGCAGGCCAAGGCGATGGCGGCGCTGCTCTTCGACTTCGCGACGCGGCCGGAGTTCCGCGCCGCGGTGCAGAAGGAGTTCGCGCATACCAAGGCGCAGTTCGACGCCTACCTGGCGGCGCTCGACAGGACCTACAAGGTGCCGGTGGTGGCCGACCCGAAGTAGACCGGCGGGCGGCGGTCCCGCCCTTCGTCCCGGCCCGCGGATCGCGCGCTACACTGGCGGGCATGTCCCTGCCTCATCGTCCGATCGGCGCCGCCGTGCTCGCGCTGCTCGTGGCCGCGACGGGCCTCGACGCGCAGACCACGGAGCGGCATCTGACCGTGCCGTATCAGGAGTTCACGCTGGCCAACGGCCTGCACGTGATCCTGCACCGCGATACCAGCGTGCCGGTGGTGGCGGTGAACGTCTGGTATCACGTCGGCTCGGGCCACGAGAAGGTCGGCCGCACCGGCTTCGCGCACCTGTTCGAGCACCTGATGTTTCAGGGATCCAAGCACGTGCCCAAAGGTGCGTTCGACACCTGGCTCGAGCGCGCCGGCGCCACCAACAACGGCTCCACCAACACCGACCGCACCAACTACTACATCGACGGGCCGTCCAACGCGCTCGAGCTGATGCTCTTTGTCGAGTCCGACCGCATGGGCTATCTGCTCGACGCGATGAGCCCGGCCTTGGTTGACAGCGAACGTCTTGTCGTCAAGAACGAGCGGCGTCAGAGCTACGAGAACCGGCCCTATGGCATGGCCGAGCTCGAGCTCGACACCATGCTGTGGCCGGCGGGCCACCCCTACAGCTGGTCGACGATCGGCTCGATGGAGGACCTGTCGGCCGCCAGCCACGAGGACGTCCAGGAGTTCTTCCGCACCTACTACGCGCCCAACAACGCGAGCCTCGTGATCGCCGGCGACATCGACCTGGCGAAGACGAGGTCGCTGGTCGAGAAGTGGTTCAGCGACGTGCCCGCCGGCAAGCCGGTGCCGCCGGTGGCGCCGCCCGCGGCGATGCTCACCGGCGTGACCCGCAAGACCGTCACCGATCGCGTGCAGCTGCCGCGGTTGTACCTGGCGTGGCTCACGCCGGGGCTGCATCGGCCGGGTGATGCCGCGGTCGACGTGGTGTCGTCGCTGCTGACCAGCGGCAAGAACTCGCGACTCTACAAGCGGCTGGTCTACGAACTGCAGATCGCCCAGGACGTGCAGGCCTATCAAGGCTCGCAGATGCTCGGCAGCGCGTTCTACATCCAGGCGACGGCACGGCCGGGCAAGACCGCCGAGGAGCTGCAGAAGGTGATCGACGAGGAGATCGACAGGCTCGCCGCATCGCCGCCCGAGCCGCGCGAGCTGGAGCGGGCCCTCAACCAGATCGAGGCGTCGTTCCTGCGCCAGGCCGAGCGCGTCGGCGGCTTCGGCGGCAAGGCCAACCAGCTGAATGCCTACTACACGAACACCGGCACGCCCGACTTCTTCAACGAGGATTTGGCGCGTTACCGCTCGTTGGATGCGACGGACATCGCGTCGGCAGTTCGCCGCTACCTGCCGAAGGATCGGCGCGTCGAGATGATCGTGCTGCCGGGAGGTGCGAAGTGACGAGATCGTCATCCGCCCGGTCCGGTGCCTGGCACCACGGTGTCTGGCACCGCGTGGTGGCGATTACGTTCCTGGCTACTGTGGCTGTCACCGCGCAGCAGGCGCCCGATCGCTCCACGCCGCCGACGCCGGGACCGGCGCCGGCGCTGACGCTACCGCAGGTGCAGAAGCTGACGCTGGGGAACGGCCTGCGCGTGTGGCTGCTCGAGCACCACGAGGTGCCGCTGGTGCAGGCCAACCTGGTCGTGCTGTCGGGCGCCAGCGCCGACGTGCCGGGCCAGTTCGGCGCCGCCAGCATGACCGCCGCCATGCTCGACGAGGGCGCCGCCGGCAAGGCCGCGCTCGCGCTTGCCGACGAGGTGGAGTTCCTGGGCGCGCAGCTCAGCACCGGCGCGTCGTTCGACGCCTCGGTGGTGCGGATGTCCACGCCGGCGGCGAAGCTGTCGGACGCGCTCGGCCTGCTGGCGCAGGTGGCGCTCACGCCGGACTTCCCGCCGCAGGAACTGGATCGGCTCAAGACCGAGCGGCTCACCGCGCTGCTCCAGGCCCGCGACGACCCGCCGACGCTGGCCGGGCTCGCGTTCCCTCGCCTGCTCTACGGGCCGGAGCACCGCTACGGCACGTCGGCCAACGGCACCGAGACCTCGCTGAAGGCGTTGGGCGTCGATCAGCTGCGCGGCTTCCATCGCGGGCACTTCCGCCCCGACAACGCCGTGCTGATCGTCGTCGGCGACGTCACCCTGCCGACGCTGCGGCCGCTCGTCGACGCCCGCTTCGGGACCTGGAAGGCGGCGGGGCCGGCGGCGCCGCCGTTCCCGGTACGCGCCTCGCCGCAGCCCGGCAAGCGGCAGATCTACATCGTCGACAAGCCCGGCGCGGCGCAGTCGCAGATCCGCATCGGGCTGGTGGGCGTGCCGCGCTCGACGCCCGACTACACCGCGCTCGACGTGTGGAACACCATTCTCGGCGGGTCGTTCACGTCGCGCCTCAACCAGAACCTGCGCGAGAAGAACGGCTATTCCTACGGCGCCAGCTCGCGCTTCGACATGCGCGGGTCGGCCGGGCCGTTCCAGGCCGGCGCCGGCGTGCAGACCGACAAGACGGCTGATGCCCTCAAGGAGTTCTTCAATGAGCTGAACGGCATGCTGCAGCCGATTCCCGCCGACGAACTCGACAAGGCGAAGAACTACTCGGCGCTGTCGTTCCCGGGCGAGTTCGAGACCACCGGCCAGCTCGCGCTGAAGCTCGAGGAGATGGCCGTCTACCAGCTGCCCGACGACGTCTTCACCGGCTACGTCGGCCAAGTGCAGAAGGTGACCGCCGCCGACATGGCGCGGGTGGCCAAGACCTACCTGCTGATGGATCGGCTGGCCGTGGTCGTGGTCGGCGACCGCGCCACGATCGAGGCGCCGATCCGCGCGACGAATCTCGGGCCGGTCACGATCGTGCCGGTGGACGACGCCTACGTGCAGCTGTATGTCCGCGAGGAGATTCGCGCCGAGGCGCTGGTCCGCAATCTGCCGGCGTTCCTGCGGTTCCTGCCGGTGGCGGCGCTGTTCCACGGCCAGGTCATCAACATCTCGGGCCTGGCTCGGGACGCGGCCACGTCGCGCACCACGATCGAAGGCTATGTCGAAATTCTCGAAGAGACGCTGCTGGCGACCCGTCTGCCGGCCTTCGAGTCCCGGCTGCGCGCCCGCGAACGGAAACACCCGAAGCTGTACTGGGTCGATCCCGGTCTGGTTCGCGCCGCCAAGCAGCAGCTCGGCGAGGTGACCGCCGAAGAGCGCGGACCGCTGTTCGAAGGCGTGGTGCTGAGCCTGCTGCGCGCTCACAACGTCGAAGGCCGGCTGTTCGACGAGATCGCCTATTGGTCGCCGGCCCAGTCGGCGGCGACCGAAGTGGACTTCGTGCTGCGCCGTGGGCGCGACCACCTCGCCGTGGAGGTGAAGCATCAGTCACGCACGGGGCCGGAGCTGACGGGCGGACTGCGCGCCATCGCCGAGCTGCCGCGCCTGGTGCGGCGCGTCGCCGTCTATCGCGGGCGTCAGGTGCTGCGGACCGACGACGGCATCGACGTGTGGCCATTCGCGCACTTCGCGGCGGCGGTGGCCAGCGGCTCGCTGTGGCCGTGACTGCCCCCAATCGCCGGCGGTTGCACATTGGCGGCAGGGCCAGGGACCCGAATCGGGGCCTGCCGGTGTCCAATCGGGAGGTGAGACGCCTGTTGGCTTTGGCTGCCGTCGTGGTGGCGTGGGCCGGGTGCACCGGCCCGACGCCGCAGGATCTGCCTCGCCCGGTCCCATCCGGCGCGAGCTTCCCACTTGCCCCGAGGTCGCCTTGCGATGTGCGACTTGCGGCAGCCGTCCAAGGCAACGACGCCGGCGCCGTCCGCCAGCTCATCGCGGCCGGAGTCACGCCGAACTGCGGTGCTCAGGACTATCCGACTGCGCTCAGCGAGGCGATCCTCTACGACCGTGTCGAGGTCGTTCGGGCTCTCCTCGAGGGTGGCGCCAACCCCGACCTTCGTTGGAACGCGCACGGTGATCGACTCCCGCTGCAGGACGTCATCGAGGGTGAGAGCTTCGGCATGCGTCAGCCGCACCGGGCCGAAATGCTCGCCCTGCTCATCCGGCATGGCGCCGACGTGAACGCCCGGTGGTGCCCCTTCGAGAGCCGGCTGCCGGTGTACCGCGGCGTGGGGGCCGGTCGAACGATGGTGATGCCGGCCTGCGGCGCCGCAACCGGCGTCACGGCTCTGCAGACGGCGGCGAGGCTCGGCCGCGCCGATGCGGTGGCGCAGTTGCTGGCTGCCGGCGCCGATGGCCGGTGGGAGGACCACCAACGGTTGACCGCTATCGAGCTGGCGGCGACGGAAGACGTCTTCGGAATGATCGTGGTGCGGCGTTTCGGCAGCGAGGCTGCCGCTGTTGCCGACTATCAGCGCCGGCGGTCGAGGTTCGAAGCGCCGGCGCTTCGGGGAGCGACGATGTTGGCGGCGGCGGTGCTCGGCGGATTTTACGGGTGGACGCGTCTGGAACTCTCGGGTAGCGCCGATCCCGACCGCGTCGAGGGCAACGCCTCCGGCATGACTGCCCTTCAGCTCGCGGTCGTCAACGGTTGGGCGGACGGAGTGGCGCTCCTGCTCGACTTCGGCGCCGATATCGAAGGACGGTCGTGTCCCGACCACAGGTGGTTGGGCGGTTACCACGCTAGTCAAGTCGACATGACGGGCTGCGATCCGGCGCGTGGACTCACGCCGCTCATGATCGCGGCCGCTACGAGGACGCCTGTTGGAGTCTTTGGAAAAGATCGTTCATTCGGTCTGATGGACTCTACCGCCGTGGACTGGAAAGGCCGGACTGCCCGGCGCCATGCCGAACTCGCCGGTGTCGATGCGCAGTCGCTTCACAACTACGGCCCGGACCCCGGGAGGCGCTCACGCTGACTGCGCGAACCGCCGACGATACGCCCCCGGCGACGTGCCGACCCGCCGCCTGAAGTGGTGCCGCAGCGTCTCGGGCGTGGCGAACCCCGACAGCTCGGCGACGCGCTCGATCGACGCCCGCGACGTCTCGAGCAGGCGCTGCGCCGCCAGCACCCGCTGGTGCGTGAGCCACTGGTGCGGCGTGGTGCCGGCCTGCTCGGCGAAGCGGCGCGCCAGCGTCCGCGGCGACATGCGACCCTTGCGGGCCAGCGTGGCGGCGTCGAGCGGCTGATCGAGTTTGCCGCTCGCCCATTCCATCAGCGGCGCCAGCGAGCCGTCCGGCGCGGGCATCGCCGTGGCCACGAATTGCGCCTGCCCGCCGTCGCGGTGCGGCGGCACCACCATGCGGCGCGCCACCTGGTTGGCGATCGCCGAGCCGTAGTCCTGACGGATCAGGTGCAGCCCGAGGTCGATGCCGGCGGCGCTGCCCGCGGCGGTGTAGACGCGGTCGTCCTCGACGTAGAGCACCGACGGCTCGACGCGCACGTCCGGGTACTTCGCGGCCAGCTTGGCGGCGTGCCGCCAGTGAGTCGTGGCGCGCCGACCGTCGAGCAGCCCGGCGGCGGCGAGCACGAACGCGCCCGAGCACACCGACAGGAGGCGCGCGCCGCGCCGATGTGCGGCCCGCAGCGCGGCGAGCATCGCCGGCGGCGGCGCTTCGTCGAGGTCGCGCCAGTTGGGGATGACGATGGTGCCGGCCTTGGCCAGCATCGCCACCGAGTGCGTCGGCAGGATGCGGACGCCGCCAGTGGCCCGAAGCGGCGGCCGGTCGTAGCTCACCACCGCGAAGTCGTACCACGCCACGCCCAGCTCGGGCCGGCGCAACGCGAACACCTCGGTGACGATGCCGAACTCGAACAGGCTCAGGCCGTCGCACACCAGGGCGACGACGAGGCGGTTGGCGGGGCCGGGAGCACGGCGGGTGGCCATGGCAGGATCTTAACGTCAGATGACATTCCTGCCACTCGACGGCCGGGCGCGGCTCCGGCAGACTGGCGCGCATGGCAGACCTTCGCTACCCCGTCGGCGAGTTCGTCCCTGTCACCTCCCTCACGGCGGCCGAGCGCGCCGCCGCCGTCACGACGCTGGCCGAGCTGCCGGCGCGGCTGCGCCTGGCCTGTGCCGGGCTCGACGACGCGCAGCTCGACACGCCGTATCGGCCCGGCGGCTGGACCGTGCGGCAGGTGGTGCACCACACCGCCGACAGCCACACCCACGCCTACATCCGCTTGAAGTTCGCGCTGACCGAGGACAACCCGACCATCAAGCCGTACGCCGAGGCGGTGTGGGCCGAGATGCCGGACGCGCGCAGCGCGCCGGTGGGGTGGTCGCTCGACCTGCTCGAGGCGCTGCACGCGCGGATGGTCGTGGCGCTGCGCAGTCTCGAACCCGCGGCGTTCGCGCGGACGTTGTTCCATCCGGAGCGCGGCGCCATGACCGTCGATCACTACCTGGCGCTCTACGACTGGCACAGCCGGCACCACACGGCGCACGTCACGGCGCTGCGCGCCCGCGAGGGCTGGTAGCGCGCCGCCTGATAAGCTGATCCGCGCGTGGCGCGGATCGTCCTGGCGAGCTGGGGATCGTACGGCGATCTGTTCCCGTACCTGGCGATCGCCACCGAGCTGCGGGCGCGCGGCCACGAGGCGGTGCTGTGCACGTGCCCGTACTACCGGGACATCGTCGAGCAGGAAGGCTTCGCGTTCCGGCCGCTGCGGCCCGACGTGCGGCCCGACGACACGGCGCTGCTGGCCCGCATCATGGACCCGCAGCGCGGCTCCGAGGTGATCATCCGCGAGTTGATCGTGGCGTCGCTGCGGCAGACCCACGACGACATCGCCGCCGCGGCCGAGGGCGCCGACTTCGTGCTCTCGCATCCGATCACGTTCGCGGCGCCGCTGGTGGCCGAGGCACGCGGCCTGCCGTGGATGGCCAGCGTGCTGGCGCCGCTGTCGTTCTTCTCGCTCCACGACTTCCCCGCCCTGCCCAACGCCCCGCAGATCGTCGGCGTGACGCGGGCGGTACCGTGGGCCGCGCGGGCGCTGATGGCGTTGGCCCGGCGTATCACGCGGTCGTGGGTGGCGCCGGTGGTGGCGTTGCGGGCCGACCTTGGCCTGCCGCCGGCAGGTGATCCGCTCTACGAGGGCCAGTTCTCGCCGCACGGCAACCTGGCGCTGTTCTCCGCGGCGCTCGGCGTCGCGCAACCCGACTGGCCGGCCCGCACCGTCGTCACCGGGTTCCCGTTCTACAACCGCGCCATCGCCATGCCGGCCGAACTCTCCGCGTTCCTCGACGCCGGCGAGCCGCCGATCGTGTTCACGCTCGGATCGGCGGCGGTGAACGCCGCCGGCTCGTTCTTCGACGAGAGCGCCAAGGCGGCTGTCGCCCTCGGCCGACGCGCGGTGCTGCTGGTCGGACCGAACCCCGCGAACCTCCCGCGCGATCTGCCGGGGACGGTGCTGGCGGTGCCCGGCGCACCGCACGACCAGCTCTTTCCGCGCGCGTCGGTGGTGGTGCACCAGGCGGGCGTCGGCACCACCGGTCAGGCGATGCGCAGCGGCCGGCCCGAGCTGATCGTGCCCCACGCCCATGATCAGCCGGACAACGCGTTCCGGGTGCGGCAGCTCGGCGCCGCCCGGGTGCTGTATCCGAAGCGCTATACCGCCGCGCGCGTGGCGGCGGAGCTGCGGACGTTGCTCGACGACGCGCGCTACTCCGCCGCGGCCGGCGACCTCGGCCGACGCGTCCGCGCGGAGCAGGGGGCGTCCGCTGCTGCCGACGCGATCCTTGGCGTCCTGAAGTCTGGCCCGGCCAAGGAAGGGGTCTGGCCCCCCTAGCGGAAGAGGCTCTTGGCCACGAACCAGACGTTGGCCGGACGCTCGGCCAGTCGCCGCATGTACCACGGGAACCAGAAGCTGCCGTAGGCGATGAGCACGCGGACGTTCCGGCGGTCGCGCGCCAGCCGCCGCTGCTCGCCGCGCTGGATGCCGTAGAGCATGTGGATCTCGTAGTCGGTCGGCGCCAGGCCGCGGCCGTCGCCGTGCTGCTCGATGGCGCGGATGATCGCCGTGTCGTGCGTGCCGAACACCGCCCGCGACCCGCTGGCCCGCGCGCCGGGGCTCAGCATCAACTGCGCCAGCTTCACGTAGTTGGCGTCCACGTCCGCCTTCTTCGGAAACGCGATGGCCGGCGGTTCGCTGTAGGCGCCCTTCACCAGGCGGATGCCGATGCCGTGGGCGATCATCGACGCGACGTCGTCGCTGGTGCGATGCAGATACGCCTGCAGCGCCACGCCGATGCGCGGCACGTGCGCGCGCAGCCGGCGCACCACGTCGAGCGTGCGATCGACGTAGCTCGACTGCTCCATGTCCACCCAGAAGTAGCTGCCGGTTTCGTCGGCGCGCCGGCCGATGGCCAGGGCGTTGGCGAACGCGCGATCGGGATCGACGTCGAGGCCGAGCTGCGTCAGCTTGATCGACGGCTCGCAGGCCAGCTTGCGCACCCGCACCTCGTCGATCACCGACAGGTAGTGGTCGGTCACCCGCTGCGCCTCGGCCATGTCGAGCACGTTCTCGCCGAGCCGCGTGAACACGGCGCCGACGCCCTCGGCGGCCTGCGCGGTGGCGGCGGCCAGCATGTCGGCGGCGGTCTCCCCGGGCATGAACACCGACACCGCCCGGCGCACGAACGGCGCCTTCACGCCGTGCTCGCGCATCCACTGGTTGTCGGAGATCTTGAGCAGGACGGTGCGGGCCAGGCTCATCGGCCTCCACGATACGATGAGTGCCGTGGGCGACGCGAGACGCGCGAGGTGACGCCGCACGTCGTGGTGATCGGCGCCGGCGCGGCCGGGCTGATGGCGGCCCTCGCCGCGCGCGACGCCGGAGCCGGGGTGACGCTCGTTGAGCGCACGGCCGACGGCGGCCGCAAGATCCTCATCAGCGGCGGCGGCCGCTGCAACGTGCTGCCGGGCACCGCGGCGCCGCAGCGCTTCGTCAGCGAAGCGCCGCCGACGCTGGTGCGGGCGCTGCTCGGCGCCTGGCCGCTGCGCGATCAGCGCCGCTTCTTCGAGGACGATCTGCAGCTGCCGCTGGCGCTCGAGGCCGACAGCGGCAAGCTGTTTCCGGTGTCGAACCGGGCCCGCGACGTCCGCGACGCGCTGGTCACGCGGGCGCGCAGCCGCGGCGTCACCCTGCGCTTCGGCAGCGCGGTCACCGATGTACGGCCCGCCGATCCCGGCTGGATCGTCGACACGGCCAGCGGCGACCTGCCGTGCCACCGGGTGGTCGTCGCCACCGGCGGCCTGTCGGTGCCCTCCACCGGCAGCGACGGCTTCGGCTTCGCCCTGGCGCGCGGGCTCGGCCACGTGGTGCAGCCCACGTATGCCGCGCTCACGCCGCTCACCGCCGCGCCGGCCGTGCACGCCGGTCTCGCCGGCGTCTCGCTGCCGGTGCGTCTCGACGCCGCGTCGGCGCGTGAGCGGGCCCGGGCCGCCGGCGGCTTCCTGTTCACCCACCGCGGCTACAGCGGGCCGGCCGTGCTCGACGTGTCGCACGTCGCGGTGCGCAGCCAGTGGCCGGGCGCAGCCGCGGCGACCGTCCGCGTGGCGTGGACGCCGCTCGACGGCGCGGCGTGGCGGGCACTGCTGGCCGACGGCCGCGGCCGCGTCACCACGGCGCTCGCCCGCCATGTGCCGCAGCGGCTCGCCGACGCGCTGGCCCGAGAGGCCGGGGTCCCCGACGACCGCACCTGCGCCCAGCTGCGCCGCGACGAACGGGCGGCGCTCGTACGCGTGCTCACCGAGTACCCGCTGCCGTGGACCGGCGACGAGGGCTATCGCACGGCGGAGGTCACCGGCGGCGGCGTGGCCCTCGACGAGGTGCACCGCGGCACGCTCGAGAGCCGGCGCGCTCCGGGGCTGTTCTTCTGCGGCGAGGTGCTCGACGCCTTCGGGCCGATTGGCGGCCACAATTTCAGCTGGGCGTGGTCCACCGGTCGCACCGCCGGGTTGGGCGCCGCGCGCCCGTAGCCGTACGGCTCGTCAATCCGGCCGCCGGATCGCCCGCCCCGGCCGTCCGGGGACTCGTCACGAAACGCCGGCGCCGCGCGTCCGTCTCTGCACGGTGAACTGCGGCGGGTGGCGTAACGACGATTGACTTTCGCCTTTCATTCGCATTACCGTCATCGGCTTTCAGGAGAGGGTGTGAGCGACGCCATCGACGACTTGTCCGCCCTCCGCATCGAGCGCGCGCCGCTGAACACCGGCGGCCGGCGCTGGGGGCGGTGGGTGCTGCTGCTGGTGCTGCTGGCCGCCATCGGAAGCGGCGGCTGGTGGTGGACGAACCGGGTGGTGCCGATCGAGGTCGAGGTGGCCGCCGTCACCGGCCGTGCCGCCGGCGCCCAGGCCTCCGTCCTGAACGCCTCCGGCTACGTCACCGCCCGGCGCCGCGCCACCGTGTCGTCGAAGGTGACCGGCAAGGTGATCGAGGTGAACGTCGAGGAGGGCATGGCCGTGCGCGAGGGCCAGGTGCTGGCCCGGCTCGACGACTCCACGGTGCGGGCGGCGCTCAACCTGGCGCGCGCCCAGCTCGACGCGGCGCGGCGGGCGGTGCCCGAATCCGAGGTGCGGCTCGACGAGGCGCGCCTCAACCTGGCCCGGCGCGAGCGGCTCTTCAAGGAGGAACTGGCCACGGCCGCCGACATGGACCAGGCCCGCGCCGAGGTCAACTCGATCGCCGCGCGCATCGAGTCGCTGCGCGAGCAGATCGTCGTCGCCGAACGCCAGGTGGCGCTGCAGGAAACCGCCATCGACGACATGGTGATTCGTGCCCCGTTCTCCGGCGTCGCGATCTCGAAAGACGCCCAGCCGGGGGAGATGGTGTCGCCGGTGTCGGCCGGCGGCGGGTTCACGCGCACCGGCATCTGCACCATCGTCGACATGCGCTCGCTCGAGGTCGAGGTGGACGTCAACGAGAGCTACATCAACCGGGTGACAGCCGGCCAGGCGGTGACGGCGATTCTCGACGCCTATCCGGACTTCGAGATTCCAGCCCGCGTGATTGCGGTGGTGCCGACCGCCGATCGACAGAAGGCCACCGTGCTGGTGCGCATCGGCTTCAACGACCTCGACCCGCGCATCCTGCCCGACATGGGCGTCAAGGTGACGTTCCTGCGCGAGGAGCAGGCCGCGGCGCCGGCGGCGCGGCCGGTGGCGCTGGTGCCCAAGAGCGCCGTGCGCAGCGACAGCGGCACGAGCTACGTGTTCGTGGTGACGCAGGACACGGTGGAGCGGCGCGCGGTGCAGACCGGCGGCACCGACGGCGATCGGCTCGAGGTCACCGGCGGGCTGTCGGCGGGCGAGCGCGTGGTGGTCGCGCCGCCGGCCGGCCTGACGGCGGGTCTGCCCATCACGGTCAAGCAGTGAGGAGCATGCGGTCATGAGCGCACTGGTCAACGTCTCCGGCGTCAGCAAGCACTTCACCCGCGGCAGCGAGCGCATCGACGTGCTCAAGAACGTCAACCTGCAGATCCCGCAGGGCGACTTCGTGGCGCTGATGGGCCCGTCGGGGTCGGGCAAGACCACGCTGCTCAACCTGCTCGGCGGCCTCGACTCGCCGTCGGGCGGCAGCGTGGAGGTGGCCGGCACCGACATCGGCCGGCTGTCGGGCGGGCAGCTGTCGCAGTGGCGGTCGCACCACATCGGCTTCGTCTTCCAGCTCTACAACCTGCTGCCGGTGCTCACCGCCGAGCGCAACGTCGATCTGCCGCTGCTGCTCACCAACCTGTCGAAGGCCGAGCGGAAGAAGCGCGTCGCCATCGCGCTCAACGTCGTCGGCCTGGCCGAGCGGGCCAAGCACTACCCGCGGCAGCTGTCGGGCGGCCAGGAGCAGCGGGTGGGCATCGCCCGCGCCATCGTCACCGACCCGACGTTGCTGCTGGCCGACGAGCCGACCGGCGACCTGGATCGCAAGTCGGGCGACGAGATCCTCGACCTGCTCGTGGCCCTGAACCAGAAACACGGCAAGACCATCGTGATGGTCACCCACGACCCGCGCGCCGCCGAGCGCGCCAAGCGCACGCTGCACCTCGAGAAGGGCGTGCTGCTCGAGGAGGCGGTGGCATGAAGTACCTGCCCCTGCTGTGGAGCAGCCTGTGGCGGAAGAAGGTCCGCACCGTCTTCACGCTGCTGTCGATCTTCGTGGCCTTCCTGCTGTTCGGCCTGCTGATGACGATCCGGCAGGCGTTCAGCTTCGGCGTCGAGATCGCCGGGCTGGATCGGCTGGTGCTGATCCACAAGGTGAGCCTGATCATGCCGTTGCCGGTCAGCTATCTGGAGCGGCTGCGCGCCACCGAGGGCGTGACGCTGGCCACGCACCAGTCGTGGTTCGGCGGCGTCTATCAGGATCCGGCGAACTTCTTCGCGCAGATCGCCGTCGAGCGTGAGTCGTTCCTGCAGGTCTACCCGGAGTTCCGCATCCCGCCCGAGCAGATCGCGGCGTGGGCGGCCGACCGGCAGGGCGCGATCGTCGGCGTCGACCTGGCGAAGCGCTTCAACTGGAAGATCGGCGACCGCATTCCGATCCAGGGGACGATCTGGCAGCCCAAGGGCAACGGCCAGACCTGGGAGTTCAACGTCGTCGGGATGTACGACGGCGACCCGGGCGTGGACAAGACGCAGTTCTTTTTCCGCTACGACTACCTCGACGAGAACCGCCGCCAGGGCGACGGGCTGGTCGGCTGGTACGTGGTGAAGATCGCCGATCCGGGCCAGGCGCAGGCGATGGGCGCGAAGTTCGACGACATGTTCGCCAACTCGTCGGCCGAGACCAAGACCACGACCGAGAAGGGCTTCGTCGAGGGCTTCGCCAAGCAGGTCGGCGACATCGGCGCGATCATGGTCGCCATCCTCGTCGCCGTGCTGTTCACGATGCTGCTGGTGGCCGCCAACACCATGGCCCAGTCGGTGCGCGAACGCACCAACGAGGTGGGCGTGCTGAAGACGCTGGGCTTCTCCAACGGCTCGATCCTGGCGCTGGTGCTCGGCGAGTCGGTGCTCATCGCCGTGCTCGGCGGCGCCGCCGGACTCGGCCTGGCCTGGCTCATCGTGCAGCAGGGCGACCCGACCAACGGCATGCTGCCGATCTTCCAGTTGCCCGGCCGCGACGTGGTGCTCGGCGGGGCGCTGATCGTGCTGCTCGGGCTGGTGGCCGGCGCGCTGCCGGCGGCCACGGCGATGAACCTGAAGATCACCGACGCGCTGCGGAGAGGGTGAACTCACGATGCTGCACTGGATCAGGCAGACCGTCGCCGTCACGCTGCTGAACCTGCGGACCATCCCGCAGCGGCTCGGCTCGTCGGGCGTGGCCATCGTCGGCATCGCCGGCGTGGTCGTGGTGCTGGTATCGGTGCTGTCGATCGCCGCCGGGTTCACCGCGGCGATGGCCGAGGCCGGTTCGCCGACGCGGGCGCTGGTGATGCGCAGCGGCGCCGACAGCGAGATGACCAGTGGCGTCGGCGGCACCGAGTCGGATCTCATCCGCCAGGCGCCGGGCATCCGCCGCGACGGGCAGACGGCGCTGGCCTCGTCGGAGCTCTACGTCATCATCGACCTGCCCAAGAAGAGCACCGGCACGCCGGCCAACGTGCCGATGCGCGGCATCGGCCCGCAGACGCTGGCGGTGCGCGACAACGCCTCGATCGTCGAGGGCCGCATGCTCGAGTTCGGCACCAACGAGGTCGTCGTCGGCCGCGGCGCCAGCGGCCAATTCGCCGGCCTGGCGCTCGGTGACCAGGTGCGCTCCGGGCAGAACACCTGGAACGTCGTCGGCATCTTCGAGGCCGACGGCGGCGTGAACGAGACCGAGATCTGGTGCGACGTGCGGGTGCTGCAGGGCGCCTATCGCCGCGGCAACACCTACCAGCTGGTGGTCGCCAAGCTCGACTCGACCGACACGTTCGACACCTTCCGCGACTGGCTCACCAGCAACCCGCAGCTCAACGTCCAGGTGCGGCGCGAGAACGAGTACTACGCGCAGCAGTCGCGGGCGCTGTCGGGGCTCATCCGCACCGTCGGCTTCGGCATCGCGTTCCTGATGGGCATCGGCGCGGTGTTCGGCGCCATCCTCACGATGTACACCGCGGTGTCGACGCGGTCGCGCGAGATCGCCACGCTGCGCGCGCTCGGCTTCAACGCCACGTCGGTGGTGGTGTCGGTGATGGCCGAGTCACTGGCCCTGGCGGCGATCGGCGGCGCCATCGGCGGCGTCATCGCCTACCTGGCGTTCAACGGCTACCAGACCTCGACGATGAACTTCCAGACCTTCAGCCAGGTGGCGTTCGCCTTCCGCGTCACGCCGTCGCTGCTCGGCCTGGGCTTGGTCTACGCGCTGCTGATGGGCCTGGTGGGCGGGTTGTTCCCGGCCATCCGCGCCGCCCGGCTGCCGATTCCGGCGGCGTTGCGCGAGCTCTAGGGACCGGTTCGGCCGTTCCAGGGTCAGGGGGATTGTCCCCCGACCGAGCGGTCCGACACTCGTCGTCTGGCCGGGCCTTGAACGGGGACTGTCCCCCGTTACAATCCCGGCCATGACAACCACCCGCATCGTCATCGCCGCGGCCATGACCATCGCCGCACTGGCTGGGGCTTCGGCGCGGCAGGCACCCGCCGCGAAGAAGGGCTACATCATCGCCGAGGTCGCCGTCTCGAACGCCGATCAGTACGCCGAGTACGCGAAGCGGACGCCGGCCCTCGTCGAGCAGTACGGCGGCCGCTTCATCGCCCGCGGCGGCCAGGTGGCGACCCTCGAGGGCGCCGCGGCGGCCGGCCGCGTCGTGATCATCGAGTTCCCCAGCTTCGAGCGCGCCAAGGCGTACTTCGACTCGGCCGACTACCAGGCAGCTCGTAAGTTCCGGCTCGGAGCCGCGAACTTCCGCGGGGTGCTGGTCGAAGGGCTGTAGCGCGATGCGCGCGATCGCGGCGGCGCTGACGGCGGTCTGGCTGGCCGGCGCGGCGTCGACGTCGGCACAGCCGGCGGCGTTCGAAGTTGCCGAGGCGACCATCGACGACGTGCGCGCCGCCCTCGCCGGCAAGCGCATCACCTGCCGCGCGCTGGTGCAGGCGTACCTGCGGCGCATCGAGGCCTACGACAAGGCCGGCCCGGCCTTGAACGCGGTGCAGACGGTGAACGCGCGCGCCCTGCAGGAGGCCGATCGTCTCGACGCCGCGTTCGCCAGTGGCGGGCCCACCGGACCGCTGCACTGCATCCCGGTGCTGGTGAAGGACCAGCTCGAGACCAGCGACATGCCGACCACTTACGGGTCGGTGCTGTTCAAGGACTTCACGCCGGCCCGCGACGCGACGGTCGTGCGCAAGTTGAAGGCGGCCGGCGCCATCGTGCTGGCCAAGACGACGATGGGCGAGTTCGCCTCGGGCTATCTCGGCTCGGCCTTCGGCATCGTCCACAACGCCTACGACCCGACGCGCATCCCCAGCGGATCGTCGGGCGGCACCGGCGCGGGCGTGGCCGCCAGCTACGCCACCGTCGGCATCGGCGAGGACACCGGCGGGTCGGTGCGCGGTCCGGCCGCGCACAACAACCAGGTGGGCCTGCGGCCGACCGTGCCGCTGGTGAGCCGGGCCGGGATGCTGCCGGCGCGGCCGACCACCGACACGGTGGGGCCGATGGCGCGCACGGTGAAGGACGCCGCGATCCTGCTCGACGTCATCGCCGGGTACGACGCCGAGGATCCCGTCACCGCCGCGGCCGTCGGGCACGTCCCGGCTAGCTACACCGCCGCACTCACGGTCGACGGGCTGAAGGGTGCCCGCATCGGCGTCATCCGCGACCCGCTCGACCCGACGGCCGATCGCACCGCCGCCGGCTATCTGGCTGGGCGGGTGGTGTTCGATCGCGCCGTCGCCGACCTGCGCCGGCTCGGCGCCGAGGTCGTGGACATGACGCCGATCGCCAACCTGGCCCGCGACTCGGCGCAGCTCTACGACGGCAACGTCTTCGAGACCGAGGCGGCCACCGACCGCTACCTGGCCAGCCACGGGAACGCGCCGGTGCGCACCTATCGCGACATCGTGCTGAGCGGCAAGGTCGTGCCAGCCAGGGTCAGGCCGCTGGCCGGGTCGTTCGGCCACGACACCGGCGAGCCGGGATATCTGCGCCACCTGCTGCTGCGCGAGCAGGTGCGCCAGGCGGTGTTCAACCGGATGGCCGAGCAGCGCCTCGACGCGCTCGCCTACCTCACCTTCGACTACCCGCCGCTGGCCATCCCGGCCAACGCGATGACGCTGACGACCATCGACTCGACTGGCCCCGGCAACAACCGGCGGCTGAGTCCGGTGATCGACTTTCCCGCGATCAGCGTGCCGGCCGGCTTCGCCGCCGACGGCCTCCCGATGGGCCTCGAGCTGATGGCGCGGCCGTTCGCCGAAGCCACGCTGTTCCGGCTGGCGTATGCCTACGAGCAAGGGACGAAGCACCGCAAGCCGTCGCCGTTGACGCCGCCGCTCGGCGCCGGGACAGGACGATGATCCGCCCGACGCGTCGCGTCGTGGTGGCGTGGACGGCAGCGCTGTGCGCCGCGGTCGTCCTCGGCGCCCGTGCGCAGGCGCCTCTCGAGCTCCACGTCATGACCTCCGGCGCGTTCACCGCCGCGCACCTCGCGCTGGCCCCCGAGTTCGAGCGGCAGAGCGGCGCCAAGGTCTTCACCGACACGACGACCATCGGCACCGGCGACACCTCGATCGAGGCGCGGCTGACGCGCGGCGAGACCGCCGACGTGGTGATCGTGGACGGCACCACGCTGGATCGGTTCATCGAGCGCGGTCTGGTCGTGCGCGGCTCGCGCGAGGACGTCGCCCGGTCGTCGATCGGCATGGCGGTGCGGCCCGGGACGCCGAAACCCGACATCTCGACCGTGGACGCCTTCAAGCGCACGCTGCTGGCCGCGGAGTCGATCGCCTACTCGGCGAGCGTCAGCGGCGTGTACCTGACGACCGAGGTGTTCCAGTCGCTCGGCATCGCCGATCAGGTGCTGCCGAAGAGCCGCCGCGTCGTCGGCGAGCGCGTCGGCGCCGTGCTGGCGCGCGGCGAGGCCGAGATCGGCTTCCAGCAGATCAGCGAGCTGATGCCGGTGCCGGGCATCACGTTCGTCGGGCCGCTGCCGCCGCCGATCCAGCGCGTCACGGTGTTCGCGGCGGGCGTCGGCACCCCCGCCCGGCAGCCAGCGCTGGCTCGCCGCTATATCGCGTTCCTGGCTTCGCCGTCGGCGGCGCCGGCCATCGAGAGGACGGCCCTCGAACCGGTGCTCGCCCGCGTGCCCGGCGTCGGCGGACGCTGACCGCGGGCGCTTGCACACTATCGGCCGGCCGCCCTCAAGCGGCTCGGGCGCGGGACGATAACATGGCCGCATCCGTCCGCCCCCGGCGGACGGATCGGTCATCGTGCTGCGCACCTCGGTCGGGATCCTGATCTTCCACGACGTCGAAGTCCTCGACTTCGCCGGGCCGTTCGAGGTGTTCTCGCGGACGCGGCTGCTGCCGGGCGTCGAGTCGCGACGTTCCGACGAGAGCGCGCCCTTCTCGGTGTTCACCGTCGCCCGCAGCGCCGAGCCGGTGGTGGCCACCGGCGGGCTCCGGGTCGAGCCGCACCACGCCTTCGACACCGCGCCGGCCATCGACATCCTGGTCGTGCCGGGCGGCTTCGGCACGCGGCCCCTGCTCGAGGACGATCGCGTGCTGGGGTGGATCGGCACCGCCGCGCGCCGCGCCTCGCTGACCACGTCGGTCTGCACCGGCGCGCTGCTGCTCGCCAAAGCCGGGCTGCTCAGCGATCGCCGCGCCACCACGCACTGGGGCGCGCTGGACGCCTTGGCCGCGCTCGATCCGACCATCCGCGTCGACCGCACCGCCCGCGTCGTGGACGACCGGGTGATCACCTCGGCCGGCGTCTCGGCCGGCATGGACATGGCGTTCCACGTCGTGTCGAAGGTGTGCGGCGACGCCGTGGCCAGCGAGACCGCCCGCTACGTGGACTACCCGTGGGTGCGCGGCAGCGCCACGGTCGGCGGCGCCTGATCGCGGCGGATCCGGCGGATATACTACCGGGGGTTCCAGTTCCGCGTAGGGCGGCTCTTAGAGCCGCCGTCCCTCGGCAGGGCTGAAGCCCTGCCCTACGTGTCGCCAGCTACGGCCCGCCCGAACACATCGTGCTCGCTGACCTGAGATCCGACCAGCCGGTCGTCGCCGTCGAGTTGCGTCCGCCGCGCGCCGAACTGGAATCGGCCGCCGGCATCGACGCCTGGATCGACACCTACCACGCCATCCGCGGCCTGGTGCGCCAGGGCGTGCGCGTGATGGTCACCGACAGCGCCGTCGGCGCGCAGGAGGAGAACAACCTGCGCCACCTGGTGAGCAACCTCGGCCCCGACGTGCCGCGCGATCACGTCGTGCCCTTCCTCACCACCAAGCACTCGCTGGAGTTCTGCCTGGCCTACGCCGACCAGGTGGTGCAGCACGCCTTTCCGGCGCTGGTCGTGCTCGGCGGCGACAAGCACGTCGGCCGCGCCCGTTCGGTGGAGCACGCCTGGCAGCTGCGCCGGCTCATCCGCGAGCGGCATCCGCAACTGCCGCTCGGCGGCTGGGCGAATCCGGCCGCCGACGCCGGCCGGCAGGTGGCGTTCGTGGGCGGCGGCGAGTTCACCGCCGACTTCTACCTCACGCAGATCGTGTCGCACCATCGGCTGGGCGACGTCGAGACGTTCCTGCGCGCCGCTGGCGACGCCGGCATCACCGCCCCGGGCATGTTCGGCGTCTTCTACTACCGCAGCGCCAATCCGGCCACGCTGGAGATCCTGCGCCAGTTCCTGCCGGTGCCGATCGAGGGGCTGACCGCGGAGTTCGCAGCCGGCGCCACGCCTGTGGATGTGTGCGCGCGCAGCATCCGCGAACTGCGCGCCGTGGGCGTCCGCCACTTCTACCTGAGCAACCTGCCGCTCACCCGCACGGCGACGGTGCTGCGCGCGATTCTCGATCGCGCCGGACTCGTTAAGACCTCGTAAAGCATCTCGCCGCGGCCTTGTTAAGGCGCGGTAAAAGCATCGACGCACGCGGCGAAATGGCCTGGGCGCCGTGGTACGCTGAAGCGTTTTCCGTTCCTCATTTCCTAGCCGCTAGCCCCTAGCCGCTAGCCGCTGATCAGAGCCTTATGGGTGCATTCATCGATTCCGTCCCGATGTCCGGCATCGTCAAGATCCGCGACATGATGTTCACCGTCAAGAACCCGTTCCGCCTGGATCAGGGCGACGTCAGCTTCGACGCGCCCGACAGCGTGAAGCAGGCGTTCATCAAGGCGGTGCAGGACAACCACACGCACTACCTGCCCACCACCGGCCTGCCGCGGCTGCGCCAGCTGGCGGCGCAGAAGCTGCGCGACAAGAACCACATCCCGGTCGAGAAGGACGACGACGTCATCATCACCAACGGCGGCATCCACGGCCTGTTCGCCGTGTTCCACGCGCTGCTCGAGCCGGGCGACGAGGTGATCCTGCCCGACCCGCAGTGGCCGCCGACGATGGCGATCATCCAGTGGGCCGGCGGCGTGCCCAAGCAGGTGCCGCTGCACGAGTCGCTGGCGTTCCGCTGGGACCTCGACGAGCTCGAGCGGGCGATCACGCCGAAGACGAAGATCCTCTACCTCAACTCGCCGAACAACCCGAGCGGCGGCAGCCTGACCCGCGCCGACCTCGAGCGCATCGCCGCCATCGCCCGCGAGCGCAACCTGTGGGTGGTGTCGGACGAGGCCTACGAGGACGTGCTCTTCAACGCCGAGCACATCAGCATCGCCTCGCTGCCCGGGATGTACGAGCGCACCATCCCCTGCTACACGCTCAGCAAGTCGTACGCGATGACCGGGGTGCGGGTGGGCTACTTCGCCATGAAGGACGTCAAGATGCGCGCCCGGGCGGTGAAGCTGGTGCTCTACACCGCCAGCAACGTCAGCTCGATTGCCCAGTACGGCGCCATCGGCGCGCTGGAAGGCTCGCAGCAGTGCCTGGTGGACTTCCGCACCGAGCTCAAGGCCCGTCGCGATCTGTTCTACGCCGGCATCCGCGACGTCGCCCCGCAGGCCTTCTCGGGCAACCCGCCCGAGGGCGCGTTCTACGCCTTCCTCAAGATCAACCCCGACTGGGCCCGCGAGATGCAGCTCGATCGCACCGAGTCGCTGTCGTGGGCGGTGGTCGAATACCTGATCAAGCAGGCGCGCATCGGCTGCGTGCCCGGCCAGGACTTCGGCCCGCAGAGCGAGGGCTACGTCCGCTTCTGCACCGCGCGCAGCCGCGAGGAGCTGACCGGCGCGCTCGAGTCGATGCGGGTGGCGCTCGCCGCCCACGTCTAGCGGCGGCGACGATTTGGGCCGCCCGCGATCGGTCGCGGGTGGCACAATCGCGGGGTGACGGCGGCTCCAGACCCCTCCCGGCCGGTGGCGCCGGTCGTGCCGTCGGCGGGCCGGATTCTCTTCATCGATCTGGCCCGCGCCATCGCCGTGCTGTCGATGGTGCAGGGCCACACCATCGACGCCCTGCTCCACCCCGATTTCCGCACCACCCTCCAGTACAACGCCTGGCTCTACCTGCGCGGGCTGACCTCGTGCACGTTCCTGTTCCTGTCGGGCGCGGCGTTCAGCCTCACGGCGCAGCGGCACTGGGACGACCAGCGGCGGTTCTCCCGCCGGTCGCTGAAGCGCATCCGCCGCCTGGCGTTCTTCCTCGCCCTCGGCTACTTCGTGAAGTTCCCGATGGGCAAGTTCGCCCACCTGCCCTACGCCACCGACGAGCGCTGGCGGTCGTTCCTCGCGGTGGACGTGCTGCAGAACGTGGCCTTCACCCTCCTGGTGCTGCAGGCGCTCATCTGGGTGACGCGGCGGCCGCGCACGTTCGCCGTCGTCTGCGCCTGGGTGGCCGGGCTCATCGTCGGGCTGACGCCGGTGCTGCACGGCGTGGACGTGCGCGCCTGGGCGCCGCTGTGGCTGGCGTCGTACGTCAACCACGAGACCGGCTCGTTGTTCCCGCTCTTCCCGTGGGCCGGCTTCACGCTGCTCGGCGCCACCTTCGGCGTCACCGCCGGGCCGTGGGCGACGCGTGACCACCTGGCGCCGCTGGCCCGCGGGCTGTTCCTGAGCGGCGCCGCGCTGGCCATCGGCGCTGCCCTGGCCGGCGAGGCCGGCTGGTTCGCCTACGGGCACCAGGACTGGTGGCGGGCCAGCCCGCTGTCGTTCGTGCAGCGGCTCGGGTCGGTGCTCCTGCTGCTGTCGGTGGTCGCCGCCGTCGGCAACTACGTCACGCGCCTCACCCCGCCGCTGCAAGGCCTGGCCGAAGAGTCGCTGCTGGTCTACGCGGTGCACATCGCCGTGCTCTACGGGTCGCTGTGGACGGTCGGCCTCGGCCCGCGGCTGGGTCCGCAGCCGCCCGGCGTGGTGCTGGCGTGGGTGCTGGTGATGCTGGCGGCGATGACGCTGCTGGCGCTGGTGTGGAACTACCTGCAGCGCGCGCATCCCCGGCTGGCCGTCGCCTGCCGCGCGGTCACGCTGGCGCTGCTCGTCTACCCGCTGCTGTGAACCGATTGCGGCCCGCCGCTACGGTCCGGCTTGCACGCTCACGCGCCGCGGCACTGGACCGCGATGGTCCGCTCGGCACATGCTTGGGCGCGATGGACAGCGACTACACCATCCGCCCGGCGATCGCCGCTGACATCGACGCGCTCGTCAGCTTCACCCTCGCCGAAGCCCGCGACGCCGAACGCCGCACCCTCGACGTCGCCGGCGCCCGCCGCGGCGTCGAAGCCGCGTTCGACTCGCCGCCGCGGGCCACCTACTGGGTGGCGCAGACCGGCGCCGGCCGCGTCGTCGGCAGCATGTCGGTGGTGACGGAGTGGAGCAACTTCCTCGGCGGCGACTACTGGTGGGTGCAGAGCCTGTACATCCTGCCCGAGCATCGCGGCCAGGGGCTGGTCGATCAGATGCTGGCCTATCTGTCGGCGCGGGCGATGGCGGCCGGAGCGATCGATCTACGGCTGTACGGCTACAACACCAACGAGCGGGCGCTGCGCGCGTATCAGCGCTGCGGCTTCGAGGTGTCGCCGTACATCATGCTGACCAAGCCGCTGCGCCGCTAGCGCGTGTGAACGTAGGGCAGGCCTTCAGCCCTGCCAGGAGGCAGCTCTAAAGAGCTGCCCTACGGACGATTCCGGACCGTAACGTCGGACGATTCCGGACCGTAAACGTAGGGCAGGGCGTCAGCCCTGCCGGCCACACCTACTGCAACTCGGCGGCGGCGGCCTTCCGCACCTCGTCCAGCACCGCCTCGAGCGCCGGCAGGTTGCCGTGGATGTCGTAGAGCGCGGCCAGCCGCACGGTGCCCGCTCGCTACACTCCGAATTGCCGCAGGTGGTGATCGGTGTGCTTGTGCGCGAGCACGCCCCAGTCGTGGCGCGTCATCGGCCCGAACGCGGGATGTGACGGCGACAGCGTGGCGGCGGCGGCGACGCGTTCGATCAGCACGGCGAAGTCCGCGACCTCGCGAATGAGATCGGCGTCGTTCGATCGCGCGAGCAGCTCCGGGGCGGTCGGCGCGCTCTTCGGCATCGGCAACACGTGGATGACCAGGTAGCGCACCGGCGCCAGTTTCAGGAACGGCGGCGCCTTCGCCTTCACCGGCAGCTCGCCCAGCGTCATCCGCGACGCCTCGTTGAGGTGCGCGACCATGCCGGCCACCGTGAACTTGCCCCACTTGGCGCTGTGGGCCGGGGTGAGGGCCTGGGCGCGCCGGACCAGATCGGCGCGCACGTTCGGATCCCAGATCGAGGGCATGCGCGCATCCTACTCCCGGGGCGGTCGCGAGAACCGCGGGGATCGGGCGCGAATCCGCGCCGCCGGCGATGACATCTCGGAGACACCCGCGGCCGGGCCGCGATGACATCTCGGAGACACCGGCGACGGCGCCGCCAATGTGACGAAATCGGCCGGAATTCTGGGCTTGTCGCTGTTATGCGGCCGTAATAGAGTCCGTGCGCGGCGGCGCCGATCTGGGCGTCGTCCGTGTCGGTTCGGTTCGTTCTACTGGAGGACCGCGCGTATGAAGCGCCTGCTGCCTTTCGTCCCGATCGTCATCGCGCTCGCCGGGTGGGCGTCGCTCAGCTCGCCGCCGGTCGTCGCGCAGTCGCGGGCCACCGCCACCAACGTGCCGATCATCCCGCACGAACCGGTGCCGAACTTCTTCAAGAACCCGCCGGGGATCTACACCGGCGAGAACATGGGCATCGCCACCAACTCGAAGGGCAACATCTACATCTACCACCGCGCCTACGAGACGCGGCTGTTCGAGTACTCGCCCACCGGCCAGTTCATCCGCGAGATCGGCCGCAACAACTACGGCTTCGCGTTCGCGCACTCGGTGCGCGTCGACGCCGAGGACAACATCTGGGCGGTGGACGAAGGCACCGACATGCTGATCAAGTTCAGCCCCGAGGGCCGGGTGCTGATGGTGATCGGCCGGCGCGAGGATCCGACGCTGTCGATCCTCAACATGCCCGGCCCGGGCGTGTACCACGGCCGCAACGAGAAGTACCGCTTCGGCCGCCAGACCGACGTGGCCTGGGACCAGCAGGGCAACATCTTCGTCAGCGACGGCTACTTCGACGCCCGGGTCGTGAAGTACGACAAGTACGGCCGCTTCGTGAAGGCGGTGGGCAAGCGCGGCAACGCCAACCTCGAGTTCAACACCCCGCACTCGATCGCCACCGACTTCCAGGGCAACGTCTACGTCGGCGACCGCGGCAACGCCCGCGTCCAGGTGCTCGACAACAACCTGAACTGGAAGGCCAACTACACCAACGTCGGCAACCCGTGGGGCGTGTGCGTGTCGGGCGGGCCGGGCCCGAAGAACCCCGGCAAGCAGTACCTGTTCTCGACCAACTCGTGGCCCGACAGCCAGCCGGCCGGGCCGGCGGAGTACACCGGCGAGGTCTACAAGATGGAGCTCGACGGCACCATCGTCGGCAAGTTCGGCAAGGCCGGCAAGGCGCCGGGCGAGTTCGCGACCATCCACCAGATGGACTGCCGCGACCCCAACGTGATCTACACCGCCGAGATCAACGACTGGCGGTCGCAGAAGATCCTGCTGAAGCCGACGACGACGACGAGCCAGGGAGGTGCGCGATGATCCGCGCCCGCCTGCTCTACGGCCTGGCCGCGGCGCTGCTCGCCGGCGGCGCGCTGGTCGGCGCCCAAAGCGCCGTCCCCGACATCGCGTTCGACACCAACGCCGATCTGCTGCGCACGCCCAACGACGTGTTCGTCGGCGAGGTGGGCGGCGTGGCCGCCAACTCGAAGGGGATGATCTACGTCTACACCCGCACCGGCCACCCCTACGCCACGCTGGGCGACAACCGCACGTTCTACCGTGGCGGCTCGAAGCTGTTCCAGTTCGACGCCAACGGCAAGTTCGTGCGCGAACTCGGCCAGGACGTCTACGGCTTCAACGCCGCCTACGGCCTGCGCATCGATCCGCAGGACAACATCTGGACCGTCGACGTCGGCGCCAACCAGGTGGTGAAGTTCGACAGCGAAGGTCGCGTCGCGCTGGTGCTCGGCCGCAAGCCCGAAGCGATGGCGGTGCGGCCGCGCGCCGAGGGCGGCGGTCCGGGCGGTGGTGGTGGCGGCGGCGGTGGCGGCGGGGCCGCGGCGGCCAACCGCCGACCCGGCGAAGGCGTGCCCGGCTTCGGCTTCTCCAAGCCCACCGACGTCGCCTGGGACAGCGCCGGCAATGCCTATGTCACCGACGGCATCGGCACCAACAACCGCGTCGTCAAGCTCGACAAGCTCGGCCACTTCATCAGCCAGTGGGGCGCCACCGGGTCGGGCCAGGGCGAGTTCAACGGCGCCAAGGCCATCGCCATCGACAAGGCCGGCGACGTCTACGTGCTCGACACCGGCAACAAGCGGGTGCAGATCTTCGACCCGCAGGGCACCTACAAGCGCGAGTTCGCCTTTGCCGGCACGCCGCTGACGATGTGCATGACCCGCGGCGCCACGCAGTACCTCTACATCTCGCATGCCGGCGACACCGACGGCATGGAGGACGCGGCCATCTTCAAGGTGGGCCTCGACGGCAAGGTGCTGGGCAAGTTCGGCAGCGCCGGCAAGCGGCCCAAGGAGTTCGGCCTCGCCAACTCGATCGACTGCCGCAACGAGAACGAGCTGCTGGTGGGCGAGCTGACCAACTGGCGCGTGCAGAAGGTGACGCTGAAGGGCGGCGCGGCGACGCGCTGACGGTCGCCGCGCACACCGACACCACCACACGGGCGGCCGCCACCAGCGGTCGCCCGTCGTCTTTTCGGCGGGGAGCTCGCCGACCCAGCAGCGGGCCTGCTCGTGACGAACGGCGATGCCGCTATGATCCGCCGATGAACGTCACGAGTCGGGTCCGCGTCCACGGCTGCCTTGCTGCCGCGGCTCTCGTGGCAATGGCCGTCTCGCACGGCAGCGCCGCAAGTCATCCCGCGCGTCAGCGGACCTCCACTCCAGTCACGGCGAACGCGCAGTACCTGGCCAACGCCAGCGTCCTCGTGACCCACGGCGACACCAAGGTGGTGTTCGACCCGCTCTATCGCAACGACTTCGGCCAGTACCGGCTCCTGGCGCCGCAGACCGAGCGGGCGCTCTTCGCCGGCACGGCGCCGTTCGACGGGCTCGATGCGGTGTTCGTGAGCCACTATCACGAAGATCACTTCTCGGCCGTGGACGTGCTGAAGCTGCTGGAGGCGCGGCCGGGCCTGCGGCTGTTCGCCCCGGCCCAGGCCGTGGCCGGCATGCGCGAGATCTCAGCCGAGCGGCTGGCGGCGGTGGCGCCGCGCGTGCACGCGATCGCGCTCGCCTATCAGGACGCTCCGGTGACGCTCAGGCAGGGTTCCCTCGTCGTCGAAGCCGTGCGCATCCCGCATTCGGGCTGGCCGACGCGGCAGCAGCACGTGGAGAACATCGCCTTCCGGGTCACGCTCGATGCCGCGACCACGGTGGTGCACCTGGGCGACGCGGACACGAGCGACGCGCACTTCGCGCGCGACGACGCCTACTGGCAACGTCGCCGCACCAACGTGGCCTTCCCGCCCTATTGGTTCCTGACCAGCGCCGAAGGCCGCCGCGTGCTCGACCGGCGCATCGGCGCCGCGCGCTCGATCGGCGTGCACGTGCCGGCCGACGTGCCGAGCCAGAGCGATCGGCGAGCCCCCGAGTTGCGCGGACACGACCTGTTCACCGTGCCCGGCGAGGTGCGCGAGATTCGGTAGCGCTGCTCGCGCGCGACGCCCGCGACCCACGGCAGCGACGCCGTTGACCGGCTGCTGATTGACGGCCGCCGACCGCGGACGCAGAATGCCGGCGATGTCATCGGCCCTGGGTACGGCGCTGCGGGCGTGTCTCAGGCAGCCGGGGCCGTCGCTCGGCGTCGTCGCGCTCTTTGCGCTGGCCGTCGGCATCGCCGGCGGTCTGTGGGCCACCGTCGACGCCACTCTGCTCCGCCCCCTGCCCTATCCCGACGCGGCGCGGCTGGTCGCCGTCTTCGAGCACCACGCCGACCGCGGGGAGATGGCCGTGACCCCGGCCACGTTCCGCGACTGGACGGGCGGCGCGGAGGTGTTCGCCGCCGTCGCCGGCTCGTACCCGCTGGACCTGAGCGTGACCACCAGCGGGTTGCCCGTGCAGATCGCCGGAGCCCGCGTCACCGAGGGCTACTTCTCCACCTGGCAGGTGCCGGCCGTGCTGGGCCGGACGCTCGGCCCCGCCGACTTCACGACCGGCGACGTCGTGGTCGTCGATCACGGCGTGTGGCAGCAGCACTTCGGCGGTCGCTCCGACGTGATCGGCCTGCAGGTGCAGGTCGATGGACGCGTCCGTCGGGTCGTAGGAGTGATGCCATCGGGCTTCCGCGTCCCTGGGAACCAGCACGCGTGGATCCCGTGGACGATGTCCGACGAGGAGCAGCGCGAGCGGCGCGCGCACCTGCTGACCGTGACCGCACGGCTCTGGCCGGCGAGCACGGTGGCCTCCGCCACCAACGAGCTGTCGGCGTTCTATGCCGGCCTGCGACGCACGCATGTCGAGCTCGACGGGTGGAGTCCGCGTGTCCGTCCGCTGCGCGAGCGGCTCCTCGGCGACGTCACCCGCGAGCTGGCCCTGATGGCCGCGGCGATGGTCTGCCTGGTGGCGGTCGCCTGGGTCAACCTCGTCGGGTTGATCGCCACGTCGTGGCCGGCCAGGCGCGGCGAGGTGGCGGTGCGGCTGGCCCTCGGCGCCTCCGCGCGTCAGGTCGTCATGCCCTTCCTCGTCGAGCTGGCGATATGGGCCCTCGCCGGCGGCGCGATCGGATTGGGCGTGGCGCAGGTCGTGCTGGAGGCATTCGCCGCGTGGCTGCCGGTGGCCGACCGAGTGGCCTTCCAGCCGCAGATCGATGCCCGGGTGATCGCCGTGGTCGCCGCGGGGCTCCTGACGACGCTGGCGGCCATCGCGCTCGGCCCACTGCTGGCGTTCGTGCGTGGCGCCGGGGCACTCACGCCGCGACGACACGCGCCATCGGATCCGCGGCGACGGCGCGTCATCGCCGCCGTGCAGGTGGCCGGCTCGGTGATGCTCACGAGCCTGGCGGTGACGCTGGCCGGTGGACTGCGCGATCTGGAAGGTCGAACGTCCGCGGATGCCGACCGCCTGGCGATCGCGGTCAGCCTCTCGGAGATCGACGCGGCGGACGAAGCGCGGCACCGCGCGTTTTTCGCGGCGCTGCTGGACCGTCTGGCGCAGCGGCCGGAGATCGCGGCAATCGGCGCGGCCAGCTACGTCCCGCCTACACCGCCGCAAGGCACCCTCCGCTTCGCCGTCGTCGGCGATCCCGCCGCGCCCGGCCAGCAACTGGCCACCGTCGCCAGTGCCGTCGACCCCGGCGCGTTCGCCCTGCTCGACCTGCCTCTCCGGCGCGGCCGCACGTTCGACGCGCGCGATGGTGCCGAAGCCCCATTCGCCGTGGTGGTCAGCGAGTCGTTCGTCGAGCGCTACCTCGGCGCCGGGGATCCGCTCGGTCGGCAGCTCACGGTCGGCGGCGTGGCTGAGCCGCTGACGATCGTGGGTGTCGTGGGCGACGTGGCGCAGCCGCTGGCGGCCGACTCTCGGATCGAGGCACTGATCTACCTCCCGTTCCAGCAGGTCCCGTGGCCGTTCATGACGCTGCTGGTCGAACCCCGCGGCGATCTCGAAGCGGCCGTGCGAGCCGCGCGCGAAGAGGTCGGGCACCTGGCTCCCGGACAGGCGGTCGGCCAGATCGGCCGCCTGAACGACCTGCGCTCGCAGTGGCTGGATCCGGCCCGCGCTCGGACCGCCCTCGCGACGCTGCTCGCGCTCTGCGCCGTGGCGTTGACGCTCGTCGGTCTGTACGCCGCTGCCGCCCGCGAGGTGGCGACGCGTCGCCGCGAGTGGGCGATCCGCCAGGCCCTGGGCGCGACGCCGGCGCGGGTCGTCGGGTCGTTGACCATGCACGCCTGTGCGACGACGGCCGCAGGCGTCGGTGCCGGATCGATCGCCCTCGTCGCCGTGGTGGCGCCGCTGCTCGGCCACTCGGCGGATACTCCGTCGCTCGACGCCGGTGTCGTGGCCGCGGTGGCCGCTCTCACCCTGACGGCATCGGCGGTCAGCACCTGGTGGCCCGCGCGACGCGCCGCGCACGTCGATCCGTCGCAGGCGCTTCGCGCCGAGTAGCTCGGCCGATCGGTCTGCCCCGTCACTTCACGTGCCGGCCGCCGTCCACGCGCACGGTCTCCCCGGTGACGAAGTCCGTGGTCACCAGGAACGCGACGGCCTTGGCGATCTCGGCCTCGCCGCCCCAGCGGCCGAGCGGCGTCGCGCGTTCGACCGCGGCGTGCTCCTCGGCGGTCGTGCCCGGCGGCGCGACGATCGGCCCGGGCGCCACGGCGTTCACCAGGATCTGGTCGCCGGCCAGTTCCAACGCCAGCGCCTCGGTGAGCGCCTTCACCCCGGCCTTGGCCACGTAGTAGGCGAGGTAGCCGGCATAGCGCGGCCGGCCGCTGGCCGCCACCCAGTCCGAGAAGTTGACAATGCGCCCGCCGCCGGCGGCGCGCATGTGCGGCACCGCGGCGCGGCTGCACAGAAACGTCGCGCGCAGATCGACGGAGAGCTGGCGATCCCAGTGGTCCTCGTCCTGGTCGTCGAACGGCACCTCACGGTAGAGCGAGGCCATGTTGACCAAGATGTCGAGCCGCCCGAACGCCGCCGCCGCTTCGTTGACGGCGGTGCGGCACTCCAGCGGATCGCCCAAGTCGGCGTGGAGCGTGAGTGCCCGTCGGCCGCGCGCCTTCACCGCCGCGGCCGCGCGGTCGGCGGCCTCCGACGACATCCGATAGGTGAACGCCACGTCGGCGCCGCCCTCGGCCAGCACCGCGGCGATCGCCTCCCCCATCCGCGCCCCGCCGGTGATGAGCGCCGCCCGCCCTCGTAAGTCCACGTCCGCCTCCGCGAAAGGTCCCGCCGCGCCCATCGTACCTGTCGCGGCGGCGCGGCTGGTATCCTGCCGCGATGCCGTTGCCACGCCGCCCCCTGCTGGTTGCCGCCGCGGTGGCCGTGGCGCTGGCGCCGCGGACGCAGGCCATCGAGGCCCACCTGCCGACCAAGGGCGTGGACGACGCGATCATGTTCGCGCGGATGGAGCGGCGGGAGGCCCGCCAGGCGTTCCACGACCGCTACGCCCGCACGCCCGGCGGCGTGGTGACGCGCATCTCGCTCGTCAGCGAGTTCCGGCGCGTCGTGCTGCGCACCGAGGAGCACATCCGGCTCGGCAACCGCGGCTACAGCGTGCGCCAGATGGCCACCGAGCTGGAGCCGTGGCGCGGCGTGCTGGAGGTGATCGTCGACCTCGCCTTCCATCCCCAGAACACCTACGCGGCGGTGCCGCTGATCGACGTACTGCTGGTGCCGCTCGACGGTCCGGGCGACCGCATGCCGCACATCGCCGACGCGACCGACCGCATTCCGCGCTTCGGCGGCTTCTTCGACCCGCCGCCGCCCGACGCGCCGTGGTGGCCGTTTCCGCCGCCGTCCACCACGGCGATCATCCGCCGCGAGACCGTCACCGGCGGCTGGGTGCTGGCGAAGTTCGACGCCGCGCCCCTGGCGGCCGGGCGCTTCGACGTCGTCGTCAAAGAGGGCGCCACCAGCCTGGGCAGCGCGACGTTCGACTTCGGCACGCTGCGTTAAGATCGGCGCTTGCGCCGCCGCCGGCCCCTGTCGCCTTCGCAGTTCCTGGCGTTCAGCTTCCTCGCCATCATCGTCGCGGGAGGCCTGCTGCTGTCGCTGCCGTGGGCGGCGGCCGCTGGCCGCCATGTGTCGATCATCGACGCGTTCTTCACGTCGGTGTCCGCGGTCTGCGTCACCGGCCTGATCACCCTCGACACCCCGGTGGATTTCTCGCCGTTCGGCCAGGTCGTCGTGCTGCTGCTGATCCAGGCCGGCGGTCTCGGCTACATGACCCTCAGCACCGTGTTCGTCTCGGCCCTGGGCCGCTCGGTGAGCATCCAGGAGCGGCTCACCCTGCAGGAGGCGCTCAACGTGCAGGACATGGAAGGCCTGGTGCGTTTCGCCGGCACCGTCCTGAAGCTGACCCTGGCGCTCGAGGGCGCCGGTGCGCTGATCCTGACGCTGCGCTGGTGGCCCGACATGGGACTGGGCGCGGCGCTGTGGCACGGCACGTTCCACGCCGTGTCGGCGTTCAACAACGCCGGCTTCGCGTTGTGGAGCAACAGCCTGATGTCGTGGGCGGGCGACGTCACCGTCAACCTGGTGATGACCGGGCTCATCATCGCCGGCGGTCTCGGCTTCTTCGTGTGGGCCGAACTCATCGGCCTCGACCGGCGGCAGGTGAAGCTGTCGGTGCACACCCGGCTGGTGCTCGCGGCGACGGCGGCGCTGCTGGCCGGCGGCACGGTGGCGTTCCTGGCCCTGGAGTGGAACAACCCGCGGACGCTCGGGCCGATGGCGCTAGGCGATCGGGTGCTGGCGGCGTGGTTCCAGTCGGTGACGGCGCGCACCGCCGGCTTCAACACCATCGACATCGGCGCCATGACCGTGCCGGCGCTGTTCGTGATGATGGCGCTGATGTTCATCGGCGCGTCGCCGGGCAGCACCGGCGGCGGCGTCAAGACCACCACGTTCTCGATCACGCTGGCGGCGCTGTGGGCGACCGTGCGCGGCAGCGGCGACACGGTGATCTTCCGGCGCCGGCTGGCCGCCGAAACCGTGGCCAAGGCGTTCTTCATCTCGCTCATCGCGTTCGTGGCGATGAACGGCGTCGCCTGGCTGCTGCTGCTCACCGAGGGCCGCGACCTGCTGCGCACGCTGTTCGAGACCACCTCGGCGTTCGCCACGGTCGGCCTGTCGATGGGCGAGGCCGGCGCGCCGGTGAGCCTCGCGGCGTTCTTCTCGCCCGCCGGCAAGCTGCTGGTGATGGCGATGATGTTCGTCGGCCGCGTCGGGCCGCTCACGCTGGCGATCGCCGTTGCCAAGCGGGCCCGCGCCCAGGCCAAGCTGCAGTATCCGGAAGGCAGGGTCCTCATCGGCTGACAGGCCGGAGGACGGGGGACATATGGCGAAGCGGACGTTTGCGGTGATCGGCCTGGGGCGCTTCGGCGCCGCCATGGCCACGACCCTGTCGCAGCTCGGCCACGAGGTGATCGGCATCGACGGCGACGACGACCGGGTGACGGCGCTGGCCGATCAGGTGTCGCACACCGTGAAGCTCGACGCCACCGACGAACGGGCGCTGCGTGCCGCCGGCATCCAGGACGTGGACGTGGCGGTGGTCTCGATCGGCGAGAACATCGAGTCGAGCCTGCTGGTGGTCACCCTGGTCAAGGAGCTGGGCATCCCGAACATCGTCGCCAAGGCGGTGACGCCGCTGCACGGCCGCATCCTCGAGAAGCTGGGGGTGTCGCGGGTGGTGTTCCCCGAGCGCGAAATGGCGGTGCGCCTCGCGCACAGCCTGGTCATCCCCAACGTGCTCGACTACATCGAGCTGTCGGGCGACTTCTCGATCGTCGAGGTGCCGGCGCCGGCCGAGTTCTTCGGCAAGACCCTGCGCGAAATCGGCCTGCGCGCCCGCTTCGGCCTGACCACCATCGCCATCAAGCGGGCCAAGGCCGGGCCGGGCGAGGTGGCCACGGTGTCGCCCGGGCCCGACGACGTCGTCCGCGACGGCGACGTGCTGGCCCTGCTCGGCAGCAACGAACGGCTGGGCCAGCTCGAACGGATGCTGGAGTCGCCGGGCAGCCGATAACGGCCCCCATCCGAATGCTTACCCGATGCGTAAGGCGTTTCGGGGGCCGTAAGTCGCGGCGCCGGGCGATGCGACGTCGGAGCGAATTGGCGTTGAACCATCGCATGCTCGGACTGGCGCGAATCCTGCGTAATCGTCGTGCTCGCCGCGGACGGGCCGCGGCCAGCTGACGTGCCCCTCGAAGGAGACCCTCCATGCGACCACTCACCACCCGCCTGATCGCCGCCGCAGCGCTGCTGCTCGGACTGAGCGCCCAGGCCCAGGCCCAGAC